>JAJEEH010000124.1 GCA_022821105.1 Acidimicrobiia bacterium | reverse complement strand
CCTTTTGACCGGTCATCTAGTGGCGGAAGTGGCGTTGGTGGGTGAAGACCATGGCCATTTTGTGCTCGTTGGCGGCTTCTATTACCTCTTGGTCGCGTACTGAGCCACCGGGTTGGATGACGGTGGCGCATTGGGCCTCGGCGGCGGCGTCGAGGCCGTCGCGGAAGGGGAAGATGGCAAGGCGTTCCGACCGCCTAAGGAAGGGAAACTCATAGTTGATTGTGTCAGAAATATCAGATATATTTCTGACACATCTTGCAGATGCTCAAGAGGGAGAGGAATCGCTCGTGACATCCACAGCAGACAAGATCATGAAGAGGGTGTCCGCACACGGTCGCGGAAAGTGGGTGTGTTCGCCAAGGGACTTCTTGGACCTCGGAAGCCGCGAGGCCGTCGACCAGGCCCTGTCGCGCCTGGTCAAGGCAGGCAAGCTGCGCCGGATCGGGCAGGGCCTGTACGACATGCCGCGGTTCAGCGACAAGCTAAAGCGGCCTGTGCCAGCCGATATAGATGTCGTCATCTCCGCGCTGGAGAGAAGGGACCGCGTTCGGATGATGCCAGACGGGCTGGTGGCCGCGAATCAGCTGGGCCTCACGACCGCAGTGCCAGCGAAGGCCAGCTACGTAACCGACGGCTCCTCTAGAACAGTGAAGGTAGACGGGCGAACTGTCCAGTTCCGACAGGCGAGCCCCCGCGTAATGAAATGGGCAGGGAGACCGTCGGCCACGGTGTTTCAGGCACTGCGGTGGCTCGGCCGCGACGCTGCCGCCGACCCCCGGATCGTCTCAACTCTCAAGCGACGCCTTCCGGACGACGTAAAGCTCGACCTCAAGCAGAACATCAGCAACCTCCCCGGCTGGGCCATGCAACTCGCCGAGAGCATCACCAGCGATCTCCCCACCGCCGCATGAACGAAGACTGGGCACATTTTTTCTCCCTCACCGAGCAGGACAAACGCGATGTGTTCGCCGCGGCAGCGAATCGCCTCAACACGCTGCCCAGTTATGTGGAGAAGAATCGATAAGTGACCCCCGTCCGGGCGTCTAGTGGCGGAAGTGGCGTTCTTGGGGGTTTGCAGTTATGGCAGTTCGAGGCGAATTCCGGTTTGCTGGGCTTCTGTTGAGTCAATGAGTGCGTTGGTGGCGTGCAGCTTCCCGACTATGGCTCCCGCACTTCGAGGGCATAGCCGTTGGTCTCGCCGAGATGTCCGATGTCGTCCGGGTCGCTTGTGATCACCTGGTCGCCTCGCGCGGCGGCCCCTACCACAACAGTGGCATCGACGATGTCTGACGTGCCGGCGCGACCACACGCGGCCCCGGCTGATCGGGCTAGTTGTTCATCGAGCGGCTCCACATAGCAGCCGGCCAAGAGCCTCGACATCTGCGGCTGCGGGCCGCCTCTCCAACCCTGGGCGAGCACGACGGCGGGGATTGTAGGAACGACACCCCGAGAAAGCATCCGGCGATGCAGCCCCCACATCTGCGAGCTACCTCGTTCGGCAGCGATAAGAGCTCCGGTATCGTAGGTGAGGCCCGTCACCTGTCCGACGGGTCTTTGGAACTGTGCAATATGCCGTCTAGGACTTTGTCGGCCCAGGCCAGAACTTCTTCGCTGATGGGGCCGTGCTCAGCTTCCCATTCCTTCACCGCGGCAAGCCCGGCTTCGATGATGGCGGAGTCGTCGCGATCAGGGGGTTTGCCACCGCCTACGGCATGGGCTGGATCGGTCATTTCATGACTTTACATGATATTGAGTGCATGTCAACCCACATTAATTCCGGCGCAATCTCGGACCAACCTGGTTCGAGCCTCTAGTGGCGGAAGTGGCGTTGGTGGGTGAAGACCATGGCCATTTTGTGCTCGTTGGCGGCTTCTATTACCTCTTGGTCGCGTACTGAGCCGCCGGGTTGGATGACGGTGGCGCATTGGGCTTCGGCGGCGGCATCGAGGCCGTCGCGGAAGGGGAAGAAGGCGTCGCTGGCGCAGGCGCCGCCCGCGGCTCGGCCGGCGGCCTTCTCGGCGGCTATGCGCCCGGCGTCGCGGCGGTTCTGCTGGCCGGCGCCGATGCCCACCGCCTGGCGGTTGTTGGCCAAAACGATGCAGTTGGAGCCCACCCGGGCCGCCACCCGCCAGGCCAGCTCGAGGTCGGCCCACTGCTCGGGCGTGGGGGCCCGCTCGGTGACCACCTGCCAGGCTGCGCGGTCGATGGTGACGGTGTCGGGGGTTTGAACCAGGGCGGCGTTTCCGATGGTGCGGACTTCCAGCTCGGCGGCCTCTGGTGCTGGGGCGTGGAGCACCCGCAGGTTCTTCTTCTTGGCCAAAAGGGCCAGCGCGGCCTCGTCGTATTCGGGGGCGATGAGCACCTCGGTGAACACGTCGGCCATGGCCTCGGCCATCTCGGCGGTCACCGGGCGGTTCACGGCCACGATCCCCCCGAAGGCCGAGACCGGATCGCACTCATGGGCCCGCCGGTAGGCGGTGGCGATGTCTTCGGCCACGGCCGCTCCGCAGGGGTTGGCGTGCTTGATCACCGCGGCGGCCGGATCGTCGCCCAGCGAGTGGGCCAGCCGCCAGGCGGCATCGGCGTCGAACACGTTGAGGTACGACATGGCCTTGCCCTGGAGCTGTTGCGCTTGATCCCACCAGCTCGACTGGCCGGCGACGCGATAGCGGGCGCCGGTTTGGTGGGGGTTCTCGCCGTAGCGCAGAACCTCTTGGCGCTCCAGGGTCAGCGCCACGGTGGGGGGGAGCTCGTCGGCGTCGGCGTCTGACAGCCAGTCGGCTATGGCCGCGTCGTAGGCGCTGGTGTGGGTGAACGCGATGCGGGCCAGCCGCCGCCGGGTGGCGTCGCAGAGCGCGCCGTCGGCCTCCAGCTCGGCGAGCACCGCCGGGTAGTCGTCGGGGCGTACCACCACGCCGACCCGCTCGTGGTTCTTGGCCGCCGCCCGCACCATGGCCGGTCCTCCGATGTCGATCTGCTCCACCGAGGGGTCGGAGCGGAAGGGGTAGAGGTTGCTCACCACGAGGTTGATGGGCACGATGCCCCGGTCGGCCAGATCCTGCACATGGCCGGGGTTGGACAGGTCGGCTAACAGGCCCCCGTGGATTGCAGGGTGGACGGTCTTGACCCGGCCGTCCATCATCTCGGGAGCGCCGGTGACTTGCTCCACCGGGGTCACCGGGATCCCGGCGTCGGCCAACGCTCGGGAGGTTCCCCCGCTGGAGATGATCTCCCACCCCAGCGCCACCAGCCGCTGGGCCAAATCGATCACCCCGGTCTTGTCGTACACCGACACCAACGCCCGGCGCGGCTTGCCGGACCCACTCCAGGCCTGACCACCGGTCATCCTCAGCACCTATTGGTCAAACATCTGATCAAGGAGTCTCGGGGCGCTCATACCCGTTTTCGACAAACTCCCTGATAATTCTGGGGTACAGCTCGCGCTCTACTCCCTTAATGCGCTCATGAAGGGATTCAACGGTGTCACCTGCACAAATTGGTACTTCCTTCTGGGCAAGGATCTCGCCAGCATCCACTTCTGGTATCGCTTCGTGAACTGTGCAGCCTGTTTTATCGACGCCAGCGGCCAATGCATCAGCCACGGGATGCCAACCCGGAAATGCCGGAAGAAGGGATGGGTGAGTGTTCAGTACACGACTACCAAAGTCATCGTAGATGGGTTCGCTCAAGATGGTGCCGAACCCTGCCATGGCTACCAACTTGACGCCAGCATTGCTCAAACGCTTCGAAATCTGGCGGGTGTATTCATCGCGATCGAAATCAGGACCGAAGCTAGTCCGTTCGACCAACTCGCAGGTTATGCCATGTTTGTCGGCCACATGCATGGCCGGACAGGAGCGGTCTACCAGCACCAAAGAGACACGGAGCCCCTTCGACGCAATAGCGTCCAAAATGGTTCCACTACCTGATGCCAGTACTGCCAAGCTCATTGCAGAAAATTACCAACCTGTAATTTGAGATAGGTGGATGTCCTCAAAAGTCAGCTTGCGAGGTTCATTAGTACTGGCACCCGCACCCGTTAGCCGGACATTCTTTCTGATAATCCCCAAAGTTGCAATTGGTAATTGCTATAATCCGCCGACTACCTCGGCCATTATGTCGCCGGCCTCGGAGGGGCTCTGGCCGATGCGGACTCCGGCGGCGGCCAAGGCGTCCATTTTGGCCTGGGCGGTGCCTTTGCCGCCCGACACGATGGCGCCGGCGTGGCCCATTTTCTTGCCGGGAGGAGCGGTGAGCCCGGCGATGTAGGCCACCACGGGCTTGGACACTTGGGCGGCGATGAACTCGGCGGCCTCCTCTTCGGCTGAGCCGCCGATCTCGCCGATCATCATGACGGCCTCGGTCTCGGGGTCTTCCTCGAAGGCGGCCAGGCAGTCGATGAACGAGGTGCCCGGAACCGGGTCGCCGCCGATGCCCACGCAGGTGGTGCAGCCGATGTCCTTTTGCTTCAGCTCGTACAGCGCCTGGTAGGTGAGGGTGCCCGAGCGGCTCACTATGCCCACCGGGCCGCCCTCTTTGGCGATGTGGCCGGCGGTGATGCCGATGTTGGCCTTTCCGGGGCTGATGAGGCCGGGGCAGTTGGGGCCGAGCAGCCGCACATCGGGGTAGTCGGACTTGAGCTTGTTGAAGAAGTAGGCCTCGTCGTGCATGGGCACGCCCTCGGTGATCACCACGACCAGCTCCACCCCGCCCTCGGCGGCCTCGAGCACCGCGCTGCGCACGCCGGCGGCGGGGATGAACACGCACGACACGTTGGCCCCGGTGGCTTCCACGGCGTCGGCCACTGAGGCGAAGATGGGGATCCCCTCCACGTCGGTGCCCGCCTTCTTGGGGTTGGTGCCGGCCACCACCTGGGTGCCGTAGTCGCGGTTCAGCAGGCCGTAGTAGCGGCCCTGGCTCCCGGTGAGGCCTTGGTAGACCACCTTGGTGTTCTCGTCGACGAAGATGCTCACGATGCGGCTCCTTCTGCGAGGGCGACGGCTTCTCGGGCCGCCTCCAGCATGGTGGGCGCCATCATGAGCCGGTCGCTCAGATGGGGCTGGAGAAGCGCCCGGCCCTCATCCGCGTTGGTGCCGTCGAGGCGGATCACGATGGGCGAGGCGATGTCCACCCGGTTCATGGCCTCGATGATGCCGTTGGCCACTTCCTCGCCCCGGGTGATGCCCCCGAAGATGTTGATGAAGATGGACTGAACGTCGGGGTCGTTGTTGATCACCTCAAGCGCCCCGGCCATCACATCGGCGTTGGCCCCGCCGCCGATGTCCAAGAAGTTGGCCGGTTTGCCGCCCACCTGGTTCACCACGTCCACCGTGCTCATGGCCAGCCCGGCGCCGTTGGCTATCACGCCCACCGAGCCCTCCAAGCCCACGTATTGCAGCCCCTTGGCGTGGGCGGCGGCCTCCCGCTCGTCGCGGGGCTGCGTGGCGTCGAAGGGGGCCAGGTCGTGGCGAAATCCGGCGTTGCCGTCGAGGGTGACCTTGGCGTCGAGCACGTGCACCTTGCCCTCGGGGGTGACGATAAGCGGGTTGATCTCCACCAGGTCGGCGTCGCCTGTGGTGTAGGCCTCGTACAGCTTCAACAGCAGCTCCACCGTTTGGTCGGTGACATCGGGGTTGAGGTTGGCGGCCAGCACCCACTGGCGGCACTGGTCTTGGCTGAGGCCTTCTACCGGATCGACCCAGATCTTGGCGATGGCGTCGGGGTTCTCCTCGGCCACGGTCTCGATCTCCACCCCGCCCTCGGCCGACAGCATCCCGAGATGCGCTTTGGCCGACCGGTCGAGGGTGAAGCTCACGTAGTACTCCTCGGCGATGTCGGAGGCCTTCTCGATCCACAGGTTCTGCACGATGTGGCCCCGGATGTCGAGGCCCAAGATGTTGGACGCATGGGTGCGCACGGCGTCGATGTCGGGGGCGAACTTGACTCCCCCGGCCTTGCCTCGCCCGCCGGTGTGTACCTGGGCCTTCACCATCACCGGCGTTCCCAGCCGCTCCGCGGCGGCCACCGCGTCGGCCACGGTGGTGACCGCCTCACCGGGCGACACCGGCATGCCGTATGACGCGAAGAACTGTTTTCCCTGATATTCGAATAGATCCACGGGCTCCCCAATGCAGCGCGATGGCTGAGTTTGCGGTGTGATTCGGCGATGGTTCGTACCGCCGTTGCTTCGCCGCGATACTAGGAGCAACACCGTCTGTGGGAGCGAACCGAGGAAGGACTCGTGCCCGTCGCATCTGGACCCAAAATCACCCCGCTGCGAGCGGTTGTCTACTCCGTGGTCAGCATCGGGCTGGGAGTGGGGCTGGTGTTCGCTGTGGTGTCGCTGGCCGGCTCCGACCAGATCGAGGTGAAGCTGGGCGACGACGACTTCAACGCCGGCGACGCCGAGAACCTGGCCGCCGAGATCGCCGAGCGGGGGCCGGTGCCGTGGGCGCCGCTGAGCCGGGGGCGCAGCATCTGGATCAACCACATCGGCGACAATCCCGAGAAGGGATGGTTCGCCTTCGACGTGCAGTCGCCCGGGGCCACCGGCGACTGCGTGGTGGATTGGGACGCCGACCGGAAGCTGTTCATCGACACCTGCGATCCGGCACTGGTCTACTCGGCCACCGGCGACGGGCTAGCCCAGTTCGGAGTATGGGTGGACGACGGCGACCTATTCGTAGACGTCAACGCCAACGACGGCCCCTGACCGTGCCGAGGTTGTACACCAGCTCTTCGGGGATCTCCTCCAAGAACCTGGACGGCGCGTTGTACATCGAGGCGCCGTGGACGTTTCGAGTCCAGGCATGGGTCAGATACAGGCGCTGTTGGGCTCGGGTGATGCCCACGTAGGCCAGTCGGCGCTCCTCTTCTAGCTCGTCGGGCTCGGTGATCGAGCGGATGTGGGGGAATATGCCCTCTTCCATGCCGATCAGAAACACCACGGGGTATTCGAGGCCCTTGGCTGAGTGCAGGGTCATCAGCGTCAACTGGGAATCGTCGGTCAACTCATCGGTGTCAGACACCAGGCTGACTAATTCGAGGAAGTCGCTCACGTTCTCGCTCTCGGTGGCCGCGCTGATCAGCTCGTCGAGGTTCTCCAGCCGACCCTGGGCCTGCACGCTGACCTCGGTGTTGCCTGTGGTCTCGCTGGCGGCCTCGACCTCCAACTGATCGAGATAGCCGCTCTTTTCCAGCAGGTGCTCCAGCACCGCGGCCGGTCCGCTGTCCAGCCGCTCGCCGGCTTCGGCGATCACGTCCAGAAACTCTTGGATCCCGCGGAGTGCCTTGCCCTTGATCCCGGCCTCGGCTGCGTGTCCCAGGGCATCCATGAGTGTTAGGCCGTGGGACTCGGCCCATGCCTCCAGCTTGGCCACCGAGCCGTCGCCCACCCCCCGCTTGGGGGTGTTCAGCACCCGGCGCAGGCTCACTGCGTCGCCGGGGTTGACCGTCACCCGCAGATAGGCCAGCGCATCTTTGACCTCCCGGCGGTCGTAGAACCGGGTGCCGCCGATGAGCTGGTAAGGCACCCCGGCCTCCATGAGCAGCTCCTCCACCACCCGGCTCTGGGCGTTGGTTCGGTAGAACACGGCCATCTCGTCCCAGCGGTGCTGCTCGTCGTCGTGGAGCCGGAACGCCTCTCGCACCACCCAGCGGGCCTCCTCGTACTCGTCGGAGGCGCAGAAGCGGACGATGCGCTCGCCGTCGGATTGGTCGGACCACAGGTTCTTGGGCTTGCGGCTGAGGTTGTTGGCGATCACCGCGTTGGCCGCGCTCAAGATGCGCTGGGTGGAGCGGTAGTTCTGCTCCAACAGAACCACGGTGGCTTCTTCGAAGGCCCGCTCGAACTCCAGGATGTTGCGGATGTCGGCCCCCCGGAAGCGGTACACCGACTGATCGGCGTCGCCCACCACGAACACGTTGCGGTGCTCTTGGCCCAGCAGCAGCACGAGTTGGTTCTGCACGCTGTTGGTGTCCTGGTACTCGTCCACCAGCACGTGCTCGAAGCGGCGGCGGTAGCGATCCAGCACATCGGGCTGCTGGCGGAACAGGTTCACGGTGGTGCCCAGCAGATCGTCGAAGTCCATGGCCCCGGCCCGGCGAAGGCGCTGCTGGTACTCGTCGTAGACCTCGCCGATGCGGCGCTCGAACACGTTGGCGGCCCGGTCTTTGTACTGGGCCACGCTGGTCATCTCGTTTTTGGCCGCGCTGACGGCGGCGTGAATCGACCGGGGGGGCATCTGCTTGGGGTCGAAGCCGAAATCGTTGAGGATGTAGCGGGTGAGCCGCACCGAGTCGGCCTGGTCGTAGATGGTGAAGCTGGAGGGGAAGTCGATGGCCTCGTGCTCGTAGCGCAGGATGCGGGCGCAGGCGGAGTGGAAGGTGCTCACCCACATCTTGTCGGCCACCGGGCCCACCAGGGCGCCCACCCGGTGCTTCATCTCCTGGGCCGCCTTGTTGGTGAAGGTGATGGCCAACAGGGCGAACGGGGAAACGCCCAGTTCATCGATGAGGTAGGCGATGCGGTGCGTGAGCACTCGGGTCTTGCCCGATCCGGCCCCGGCGACCACCAGAATGGGGCCTCCAGGATGGGTGACCGCGTCGATCTGGGCCGGGTTCAGCCCCTCGGTGAGCGCGGTCGCTGGCATCTAGCCAACACTACCGACCACCGTCTTGCGAGCAGCAGCTACATCACGAAGGTCTGGGTCACAATCACACCCCACCCGCTGAGTATGAATGCGGCCAAACTCCCGTAGTGCAGTCGGGCCTGCCGAGCCAGCTTCGTCTCCATGAAACTCCGCATCTCCACAAACCCGGCCTTGGTCTCGGCCCTCAGGATCTCAAGGTCGGCCCTCAGGCTTTCAAAGTCGGCCCTCAGGATCTGGAGGTCGGCTTTGGTTGCCAGCTGGTCTCGGCCGTCGGGCAGCACGCACGCCATCAGCGTCTCCGCCGCCTCTTTGCCGATCGCATCCGTCAACTTGCCCACCAACTCCATCCGCTCGGCTTCGCTCACCGGCATCTCGATGCTCCTTCACTTACAGAATTAGGAAGGGCACCCATTGAAGCCGGCGCCGAAAGCTAACCAACCCTACCCCGTCCAGCGTGAATTGCAACCGTCTGATTCTCCCCATACGTGGATTTTCTGCGCGTACCTCCACAGGTAGGGTGCGGACGATGGGCAAGTTTCGGTTTGGGGTGCAGGCTCGGGGGTTTGCTGACGCTGAGGAGTGGCGGGAGATGGCTCGGCGGGCGGAGGGGTTGGGGTATGACGTCTTCTGCATGCCCGACCATTTCGACCAGGGTCCTGCACCTATGGTGGCGCTCGCCTTCGCCGCAGAGGCCACCACCACGCTGCGGCTGGGAACCATGGTGCTGGCCAACGACTTCCGCCACCCGGCGGCGCTGGCCAAAGAGGCGGCCACGCTGGACGTGCTGTCCGGCGGGCGGTTTGAGTTGGGCATCGGGGCCGGGTGGCAGAACAGCGACTACCACAGCACCGGCATTGCCATGGACCGGCCCGGCGTACGAATCGAACGCCTCGGCGAGGCGGTGGCCATCATCAAGGGGCTGCTGGGCGGTGAGACGGTCACCTTCTCGGGCCAGCACTACTCCATCGAAGGTCTTGAAGGGCTTCCCGAGCCGGTGCGGCCGGGAGGGCCGCCGCTCTTCGTGGCCGGAGGATCTGAGCGAGTGCTGCGGTTGGCCGCCCGAACGGCCGACATCGTGGGTGTGAATCCCAACATGGCCGCCGGGGTTATAGACGACCGTGTGGGATCGTCGGCCACTGCTGAGGCCACCGAGGCCAAGATCGACTGGATCCGCGAGAGTGCCGGAGAGCGATTCGAGGGCTTAGAGCTGCACTCCCGAGTCCATGTGGCCAGAGTTACCGACGACAAGCGGAGCTTTGCCGGCGCGCTGGCACCGGCACTGGGACTGGACACAAACCAAGCCCTGGCGTCGCCTCACAGCCTGATCGGAACCGTGGACGAGGTGGCAGACAAGCTGGTGCAGCAGCGAGAAGAGTTGGGTATCAGCTACATCGGCCTGTCGATCGAATCCATGGAGGAAATGGCCCCAGTAGTGGCCCGCCTAGCGGGAACCTGACCTTCTCTTATCGGTACGCCGATCAAGGCCATTAGTGTTAATGCCCCTATGTCTGAGGTAGATGCCACTGCCGAAGAACCTGTGGTCGAGCCCGAGGCCGAGGCCGCTGCCGAGCCGAAGCCGGAGGCGCCTCCGGGGGAGGCGGCTTCGCCCACGGTGGATGGGTTGACGGGGGGGACCATAGTGTCGGGGA
>JAJEEH010000197.1 GCA_022821105.1 Acidimicrobiia bacterium | reverse complement strand
GTCCGATCCGTGCCCGTTCGATCTCCGGTACGCCGGCACTCACCGTACGCGCCGCCGGCGCCGCCCCTCGGCGGCCACCCCGTGTGGTCGGCCGTCATCGACCGGCGGAAGATCCACGACCTGCGTCAGGTGCGGGGTGGGCGCCGTCTCGTGCGGGAAGGCCATCGCCGCCACGAACAGTTCCTGGAAGCGGGCCTCGGTGGCGGTCTCGATCTTGACCACCTCCCGGGCGGCGAGCTCGGTCTCGGCCCGCTGTGATCCCGAAAGCAGCATCCGGGCCGCGCCCGCCCCCGAGGCGTTGCCCACCCCCTTGACCCCCTCTACCGGCCCGTCGGGCACCAAGCCCAGCACCATGGCGTGAACCGGGCTGATGTGGGCGCCGAACGCTCCGGCCAACCTCACATCGGCCACCTCGGCGATCCCGGCGTGCTCGAAGAGCAGGTCGATGCCGGCCCGCAGCGCGGCCTTGGCCAACTGAACTGCCCTCACGTCGTTTTGGGTCACCAATAGCGGTACCGGCTGGATTTGAAGCACATAGGAAAACGTACGACCGTCGGCGATGATGCGGGGGCTGCGCTCGGCCAACTCACCGCCGATGACGCCTCGGTGGTCGATGATCCCGACGAGGAACATCTCCGCAATCACCTCGATGATTCCCGAACCGCACAGCCCGGACACCTCCAGAGAGCCCAACGCGTCTTCAAAGCCGGGGTCATCGGACCACAGGTCGCAGCCGATCACCTTGAAGCGGGGCTCCAGCGTGCCGGGGTCGATCCGCACTCCTTCGATTGCCCCGGCAGTGGCCCGCTGCCCGCAGCTGATCTGGGCGCCTTCGAATGCGGGCCCGGTAGGACTCGACGCCGCCCACACCTTCTGGCCGTCGCCCAGCACGATCTCGGCATTGGTTCCCACGTCCACCAAAAGCTGAGGGCGGGTGGATCGGTGCGGCCCTTCGGCCAGCAGGGCCGCCGCCGCGTCGGCGCCCACATGGCCGGCGATACACGGCCCCACATAGAGGGATGCGCCGGGCAGGTCCACGCCGATGTCGCTGGCGTTGGCCCACACTCCGTCGCGCACGGCCAACGTGAACGGGGCTGCGCCCAGCGGGGTGGGGTCGATGCCCAGCACCAGATGGTGCATGATCGGGTTTCCCACTATCACGAGATCGCAGACGTCAGCCCGGTCGATGGCCGCGGCCTCACAGAGCTCTCCGATCAGGCTGTCGATGGCCGACCGCACCGCCGTGGTCAGCTCGGCGGTGCCGCCGGGGTTCAACATGGCGTAGGACACCCGGCTCATCAGGTCTTCGCCGAAGCGGATCTGCGGGTTCATGCGCCCTGCGGTGGCAGCCACCTCACCAGTGGCCAAATCCAGCAGATAGCCGGCCACGGTGGTCGAGCCCACATCAACCGCCACGCCGAATTCCGCATCGGAATACCCCAGTCGCACCGTGAGCACCCGCCGCTCGACCACCTCGCCGTCTTCGGCTTGGGTTGAGTACTGCCGTCGGGTGTGGACCACGGCGGTGACCGCCCCGTTCCCCTCTGCGATCGCCGAAGACAAGGCGGGCAGGGCTGAAGCGGGAACTTCAACGTCGGACAGGTCCCAGTCGTCGTCCAAAGCGCCGACCAGCCGCTCTGCATCGGAGATCTCGTCGCCAAGCACGGCGACGGGCAGCTCCAGATAGTGGAGGGTCACTACCGGGTCGAGGGTGATCTCGCCCAGATCGACCGCCTTTCGCACCACCGGGCTGTGTACTTGGCTCTGGGGCGGGACATCGATCACCACGTCGCCCAGCACGGCGGCCTGACAGCTCAGCCGATGGCCGGCTTCCAATGGGCGACGCCCTCGGTAGTCGAGCTCGGTGGGTCCGGGCGCCGACAGGGCGTCGTCGGTGCTCGTCAGCCCCCACTTGGCGAACTGGCCCGTGCTGGGGGACACCTGGCAGCGTCCGCAGAGCCCTCGGCCCCCGCACACCGAGTCGATGTCCACCCCGGCGGTGCGAGCCGCGTCCAACACCGTCGACCCCTCGGCGGCGGATGCCTCGATGCCGCTGGGGGTGAACACCACGCGGTGCTCGGGGCTCATGTCGATTGCCCCAGATGCCGGCCGCGACTCCAGAGCTGTGGGCTCATACTGCGGCCCGGCGACGTCCTCCCCGACGGCGGGCCGCCCCCTCTCCGGCGGCGGTCGGGTCACGGTTCTCGGCGATCCACGCCATGCAGTCCTGGTCGTGGCCGGCCAGCACGTCGGCGGCCATCACCGCCTGCTTCACCTCGCCGTGCAGGGGGTTCATGATGGCTGAGGTCATCCCGGCGCCGATGGCCATGGCCAGAAACGTGCCGGTGACCGCGTGGCGGTTGGGCAGGCCGAAGCTCACGTTGCTGGCCCCGCAGGTGGTGTTCACCCCGAGCTCTTCTCGGATGCGCCGCACCAGGCGGAACACCTGCTGGCCGGCGGTGCCCATGGCCCCGATGGGCATGACCAGTGGGTCCACCACCACGTCTGAGCGGGGGATGCCGTGGTCGGAGGCCCGCTCCACGATCTTGCGGGCCACCTCGAAGCGGACGTCGGGATCCTCGCTGATGCCGGTCTCGTCGTTGGAGATGGCCACCACCGCGGCGCCGTGGCGGGCCACAAGGGGCAGCACCCGCTCCAGCACCTCTTCCTCGCCAGTGACCGAGTTGATCAGCGGCTTGCCGTCGTACACCGCGATGCCGGCCTCCAGCGCCTCGATGATCGACGAGTCGATGGACAGGGGCACGTCGGTCACCGACTGCACCAGCTTGATGGCCCGAGCCAGCAGCGCGGGCTCGTCGGCCAGCGGGATGCCGGCGTTTACGTCCAGCATGTGGGCGCCGGCGGCCACCTGGGCCAGGGCGTCGGCCTCCACTCGGCTGAAGTCGCCGACTTTCATCTCCTCGGTCAGCAGCTTGCGCCCGGTGGGGTTGATCCGCTCGCCGATCATCACGAACGGACGGCCGAAGCCGATCACCACCTCTCTTGTCGCCGAGCTGAGCACGGTTTCGGTCACGTTGTCGCCTCCTGGGGACTCACGGTTGGGGAGTGGTCGTTGGCGCTGGCCGCGTCTGATGGCTCGATGCCCTCAGGTGCTGGCTCGCCTGTGTCCGGGTCCCAGCCCCCGGTGGCTACGAATTCTTTGAGCCGCTCGCGTGGGAAGGCGGCCTCGAGTTCCTCGGCGGCCCGCAGGGCGGCACCCTCGGGATCATCGGGATCGCCGGGGATCACCTTGCGGCGCCACTCGCCCACATATTGTGATGCCTGGGTCTTGCCGGCCACCATGGCGGCTTCGTCAATGGCCCTTTGGAAGCGGCGGGGGAGGATGCGCTGGATTTTTGAGGATCCCGAGCCGGCGTTCACCTGAGCGGGGATGTCCCGCCAACAGATCACCACTAGGTTGCCGTTACTCCCCCGCCGCCGACTCACGCGGCTCGCTCCCGGATCTCTACCAGCGCATCGACCAAACCTCCGTAGCCGGTTGCCACTTTCTCAAAGCGCAGCCCCAGGCGGTCGGCCGCTTGTTTGGCCATCCGGTCCAGTTCGGGGTCGTGCTCCTGTGACAGGTACACCAGCCGGGTGTAGTTCTTGAAATAGACGTCTTGAAGTTCGGGGTGGTCCAGAATGCCCAGCCCCTCCAGAATCAGGCGCTCGAAATGCCGCACCAGATAGTCGGTGAGGTACAGCGTTCCCAGCTCCTCCTCTTGGAGCTGGGTGAACGCCTCAGCCCCGGCATACAGCTCATAGCAGTGGGGGCCAGGAAGGCGCTCCACACCTTCTTCTCGGCACACCTTGTCGAGCAGGCCCCCGGTGCCGCAGTCGGCGTAGCCCACCAGGATGGTCTGGTAGCGGCCGCGGGCGGCCCGCACCCGGTCTCGCACCGCCTCGGGGATCAGCTCGGGGCGGTTGTGCAGCTTGGCCGGCAGGCACTCGAGGTCGATAGCAGGGGCGCCGCTCTCGTCGGCAAGCACCGAGATCAGGTGGCGCAGCTCTTTGGCCAGCGCCCCGCAGGCCACCACGAGCATTTTGGACATGATCAGACCGCGGCTCGGCGGGCCGCCACCAGTTCCTTGGCGGTCTCCGCGGCAACCGCCGCGTCACGGCAGTAGGCGTCGGCGCCGATGGCCTCGCCGAACTCCTCGTTGAGGGGAGCGCCGCCCACCAGCACGATGAAGTCCTCCCGCAGGCTCTTTTCCACCAGGGTGTCGATGACCACCTTCATGTAGGGCATGGTGGTGGTGAGCAGCGCCGACATCCCCAAGATGTCGGGCTGGTGCTCGTCGAGGGCGGCGATGAACTCCTCCACGTCGGTGTTGATGCCCAAGTCGGTCACCTCAAACCCCGCGCCCTCCAGCATCATGGCCACCAGGTTCTTGCCGATGTCGTGGATGTCGCCCTTGACCGTGCCGATAACCACGCTGCCGATGGGCTCGGCGCCGGTCTCGGCCAGAAGCGGCCGGAGTATGGCCATGCCCGCCTTCATGGCGTTGGCGGCCAAAAGCACCTCGGGCACGAACAGGATGCCGTCGCGGAAGTCGATGCCCACGATGCGCATCCCCTCCACCAGCGCCACGTCCAGCACCTTGTCGGCTGGCCAGCCCCGGTCCAGCAAGATCCTGGTGCCCTCGTCGATCTCCTCGGCTAGGCCGTCATAGAGATCGTCGTGCATCTGCGCACAGAGGTCTTCGTCGTTCAGACTCGACAGATCGATGTCGTCGATCTCGGGCGTGTCAGTCATTCGACACACTCCTTCTGTGGTGCTGGACCCCAGGGCGGGTTCCATACTGTGGACCAGTACCGCAATGCGGAACAGTGTCACTGTAGCACGACGAGTGAGCGTTTGCCTGTGTCGGTGGCCACTGCTGGCTATACGGTTCTCGGGTGCCCTCAGTGCTGAAGATTGCGGTGGCGGTGGCGGTCGCTGTGGGGTTGGCGGTTGTGGGGCTAGGGGTTTCTTCAAGCGTGGTGTTGGCCGATGCGGCGGCTGATCGTTGTTTCGGGGTTCATCGGTTTGGGCAGCAGCCGGTGGATGTGGCGAAGTCGGCCGATGGGTCGGAGGTGCTGGCTCAGGTGCGGTGGGTGTATCACGAGTCCTTCGGCTGCTATCTGGTGTTGGACGACAAAGCAGTGGGGGTGCTGCGGGCTTCGGGTCGGCCGGTGTCGTCGGGGGCGACTGCGGGAGATGGCGCAGCCGCTGATCGGTGTTTCGGGGTTCATTGAGTATCCCCCCTTTGGCCGGTCACCTCGATTAGGAGGTAACCATGTCATTGATGGAAAGGAACGGGCCGCCGGGCAGGACCAGGCGGCGGTTCACTAAGGAGTTCAAGGCTGACGCGGTGGCGTTGGTGTTGGACGGG
>JAJEEH010000286.1 GCA_022821105.1 Acidimicrobiia bacterium | reverse complement strand
ATCGCATCCGCCCACCATCGGCGGCACTCGTAGTTCCCCAAGTGGACTTCCGGCTCTGGAAGGCCTACCACGCCACCTTCTGGCCCCACCACCTAACCCGCACCATCATGTACTGACCACTGAAGTCGAGGTCCTCGGGGTCTCAACAGCCCGAACACGCTCGGCGGATGTCATCAGCGCGGAGAGAGCTAGGAGCGGGTCGCTGCTGGAGGGAGTCTGGCTTGGTAGGCGTTGGTGAGGCGGGGCCACCACCGATCCCAAAACGAACCGGACGTTTCGGCGAGGGCGCGATCAATCTCTTGGGCGTAGGACTGCATCAGCTGGGAATCGCGGAATAGCTCGCTATAGGTGCTGGCCGCGGAGTGCGCGGCCAAGAAGGCCTGACGGGCCTCCGTGCCGGACCATCGGTCAGGAAGGAGTTCGAACGGCAAGAGCGGATCGTCGCGCATGACCCCCTCGGTGGCGACGATGGCCGAGACCATGGAGGCGGCAACCTGGTCGCCGTCCATCGTTGGGGCCTGCTCGGCTATGGACGCCAATTGCCGGCCAACTGCGTCGTAGCGTCCGGCGAGGTCGGCCAACGGCCAAAGCCGCTCGACCAGATGCTCGTCGGACAGTTCCTCCCCTACTCGGATCGTTCGGGTGGCGAAAGTCGTCACGGCGTCGGACACCTCGAGGTGGTCGGCGAGCTGGAAGACGAAGGCAGTCAGGTCGTAGGCGTGGACGTAGAGCCCCGACTGGACAGGGGCAGCCCCAAACTCGACCAGGAGGTTGCGAATGGCGTCGCGGGCCCCCCGACGCCTCTCTGGAATCCCGAACCCGGCCAGCCGCCAATACCGATCCCAGGGTTCAAGCCCGGCATCGACTCGATGCGCAAAGGCTGACCAGCCTAGATCCGCGTCGAGCTCGGCCCGCCCTGCATCGGTCACCCAATATTCCGCTGAGCGGCCCCGTCCCCCGGATTGAGTCAAGAGACCCTCCCTGACAACCCGGCCGAGACAGTCGCGCATTGCCTTGTCGGAATGCCCGAGCAGGGAGGCCATCGCAAACAGAGGGCCAGCTAACACCCGTCCGTCTTGGCCAATCCCCGACAGGACAAGGGCTCGGGTTGGAACAGAACTCATAGGGCCGCGGTGCTCCTCTCCCTCGGACTTGCCATGTTGTCGTATTTTATCAACGACCGTTGTACTTTTACGACAATCCCGCTACATTGCCCCCTGTGAGTTCCGCTGCGCTGACGTTCGCCCCCGACCGTGCCCTGCCCAACATCGCCTATCGGGATCCTTCATTCTTCGAAGCCGAGATGGACGGCATCTGGCACGGAGATTGGGTGTTCGTAACCACCGAGGATCATGTTGGCGCTGAAGGCGATCAGCTTCCTGTCATCATCGGCAACCAACCTGTCCTGTTGTGGCGCAATCAGCAGGGCGAACTGGCAGCAATGTCGAACCTCTGCGCTCATCGGGGAACCCAGCTGGTTGATCGGCCGTCAAGTGCCAAGCGAATCCAGTGTCCGTACCACGCCTGGACTTACAACGACGAAGGTCGGCTGCTGTCGGTGCCGTTTGCGCCGAACGATGCCATCGACAAGGCCGCGCATTGCCTGCCGAAGTACCGAGTCGAGTCTTGGCACGGTTTGGTGTTCGTGAGCCTCAACCCCGACGTGGAGCCGCTCACCGAGCGTTTCGCGGCCATCGAGCCCCACGTGGTCGCACAAGGGATCGACCAATTGGTCCACCGCTCCGATCAGCAAGACACACAGGAGTGGGGCTGCAACTGGAAACTGGCGATTGTGAACGCAATGGAGAGCTACCACTTGTTCCAGGTCCACCCCAAGACGCTCGAGCCCTTCACGCCGACCAGGGACGCCTACTACATCGCTGGCTCGGCCAGGGCGACTGCCACCGGCGGCAAGGCGGAAGGCCAGGGGGACTACCTCCTGATCAGCCTGCCGCCCAACTTCGTGGGCGTGTTCAACTCCGGCGGCTTCTACTGGCAGACGGCCCACCCGATCGGCGCCGAACGCTGCGCCATCCGCACTGGCGGGGCTGCTGCCTCATCTGCTGGCGCCGCCACTAGCGGTCGATTCAAGCGCTGGACCAGCCGACTGGCCAGTACCGCGGCGGCCTACTCGCTGCCGGACTTCCTGCCCGAGGACAAAGCCATCTGCGAGAGAGGCCAGCGAGGTGCCATCGGGGATTTTGAGCCCGGACATCTCGTTCCCATAGAGCGGGTAGTGGCCGACTTTGGCCACTACCTCAACTGGCAGATCAACGGCATCGAGCCGCCCGCCGTCCACACCGCGGAGATCCGGTGATCCCAAATCCGGCACGACCAACTCAAACCAGGTCCTTGCGGTTGTGGCCGACATGGATCGCCGTGGCCGCGGTGTGGGCCTTTGCGCTATCCGAACAGACCTGGCTCTTTGCCCTGCTGTTTTTGGCCTGGGCCGCATATGACATCGCCACCGGCCAGAGCAGCTTCGTCCAACGCGTCACCCGCCGCGACCAACCGGGTACCTATTGGCTGGTGGTCTTGACCTGGGTCGTCCAGTCAGTCTTGTGGCTCGCCTATCCGGGATAGGTCAGTCGTTGAGCTCGGTGATGAGGGCGTTGGCCAGGGTTCGGTAGTGGGATTCCTCGTTGTAGAGGTGGGCGGAAATTCGCAGCAGGCGCTCGGGCGGGTCGGGCCAGGCGAAGACCGGTACCAGGATGTTGTGCTTGTCGGCCAGCGCGTCCATGAGGGGGTCGAAGATCTCTGATCCTGAATGGTCGGCGGGCGGGACCGGCACCGAGGCGATGGAACCGATCATGTCCTCTGGGGCAGGGGACTCGATCCCCAGGGCCTCGAGCAGGATCTTTCGGCCGGTCAGGCACAGCTCCCGGATGGCCTTTCGGACCCCGGGCCAGCCGTCGGGGTGCATGGCGGCCACCGCGTCCAGGGCGTCGGGCACGGTGAGCCAGGCACTGGGGTCCTGTGTTCCCGTCCAATCGAACTGGGCATGGAAGTGGCTGCTGCTCGACGGCCACCCGTCGTTGTAGCCGTGGCTGATCACCGGGGGGTACACCCCCTCTCGGCGGTCCTCCCGAACCCAGAGCAACGCCGCCCCCTTGGCCGCGCACATCCACTTGTGGCAGTTGGCGGTCACATAGGAGACGCCTAAAGCAGAAACGTCGAAGTCGATCATGCCGGGGCCGTGGGCGGCGTCCACCAGCACCGCCACATCGGGCTCTAAGGCGGAGGCGAGCTCGGCCACCGGCATCACCAGCCCCGTGGCCGAGGTCACCGCGTCGATCATCAGGACGCGAGTGCGATCGGTGACGGCCCCGAGCACGGCGTCGACGATCTGCTGGGAGGACTCCAGCGGGAACGGCGCCCGGGCGGTGACCACTTGGGCACCGGTCCTCTCCGCCGAGACCACCGCCGCGTTCACGCAGGCGTTGTATTCGTGGTCTGTGATGAGGATCTCGTCGCCGGGCACGAGACTCGGCTCCAGCGACCGCATCACCGCGTTCACGCCGGTGGTGGCGTTGTTCACGAACACCAACCCCGCCTCATCGGCCCCCACGAAGTCGGCCACCACCCGGCGGGCCGAGTCCAACTCGTGCTGGTATTCGTCGCCGACGAAATACCTGGTGGGGTTGGCCTCCATGCGCCGGCGCACCCGCTCCTGCGCTTCCAGCACAGAAGCCGGAGTCGCCCCGAACGACCCATGGTTCAGATGCAACACCCCGTCCTCAAGCAGCCACGGACTCACAGAAACCACCGCCGAACCCTACAACGGCGCTCGGCGCGGCTATCCGGCATTTGCGCAGCCCGCACTCGCCCGTATCATGCGGCATCGACAGGAGGCGACGACATGTCTGATACGAACCTGGCCGTCGGCAGCCAGATCCATCTCGGTCACTCGATGATCACCTTCATCGAGCCCCACCGAGGCGATGGGCTGCACGAGTACAACCGCTGGTACGAACACGACCACGCCTATGCCGCCATGCTGGCCGCGCCGGGCTGCTTCGGGTACCGGCGCTATGTGGCCCCGAGGCGGCTAAAGGATTTGCGCTTCCCCGCCGACGGCGGAGTTGCCGATCCGGTGGACAACGGCTCTTTCATCGCCCTCTACTGGATGGAGGAGGGACGCGACACCGACACCTTCGGCTATTCGTTCTCGGTCGGCCCCGACCTATTCGCCGCGGGCCGGATGAACCCCAACCGCGACCACGTCAGCACCGCCGGCTACGACCTCGCCGGATCGGTCGGCCGAGGCCCGGCACCAGTCCCGCCCGAGATAGCCCTCGACCACCCCTACGAAGGGCTAGTCGTCGCCTGGATCAGAGGCGACGACACCGACTCAGTGCTGACGGCCGCGGCGGGACTGCGAGCGGGGCGCGACCTTGGGCTGCTGGCTGAGGACAACCCCATCGGCCAGATCATCGACTTCGTCCAAGTCAATAGAGAAGGCGGCATGCCGCCTCTCACCGGCGAGTGCCCCGAGGTGATCCGCCTCTATTTCTGCGACCAAGACCCCGAACACTGCTGGGACGCCTTCGCCACCCTCGCCGACGACGTCGCCGCCCAAGGCGCCCGCCTAGAACTAGCCGCCCCCTTCATCCCCACCATCCCCGGCACCACCCAATACCTAGACGAACTCTGGTAGGTACTGACAGTTCTAGAGGCAGCATCCCTGGACAAAGGGTCCAGGAAAACTGTCATCCCCTGTCGGTACGATGGCGATATGGATGTTGCCTATAGCGAAGAGAAATTCGTTGAGATGGTGCTCCATGTCGCCGACCGGTTACAAGGAGATCGTGCCGGTGGCGCTACGAAGCTGAATAAGGTCCTCTTCTTCGCTGAGTTCACACACCTGCGGCGCCACCATCAGGTGATCTCCGGGTGTGAGTTCCAGAAGCTGACCCACGGACCGGCACCTCGCCAACTTCTACCTGTGCGCGACCGGTTGATTGAGTCCGGTGAGGCCAACTTGGTCAAAGAGGACTTTCTCGGCCGCCCGCAACACCGTTTGGTGCCTACCCGAGAAGCGAGACTCGACGTGTTCACCAATGAAGAACTGCAGTCCATCGAGGACGTCCTCGCCCAGCTTGCAGGAATGACCGGCACCCAAGTCAGCGAGCTTTCCCATCAAGAACCCGGCTGGCGGCTGACCGAAGTCGGAGAGACCATCCCGTTCTCCACAGCATTCCTTGACTATCAGCAAGTGCAGACTCCGACCAGTGCACGAATTTCCAAGTCGGCCGCAAAACACTACGGGTTTGAGCACACGGAGTAATGCCTGAAATCAGAGTTGGCAGGTTCGCCGCCGAGAAGATCACAGCAGAGCACGGCCCCAGGCGAAGTGCGACGGGACAACCGTCTGAGTGGGACTTCTGGTCGGGCCCATTAGCCGCAGCACTCATTGGCTTCAGGGACTTCGAGAATTTGCCCTTCGACCTCCACCCGGAGATCCGCACGCTCCACATCGTTGACCCCGTCTTCGGCGTCGTGGTATTCGTCGGAGTTCTCCTCGAACAGGGAGTGATCGAGATCGCCGACTTCTCAACCGATCCCGACTACTGGAAGATGATCGGAGACGACCCTACCGACTGAAACCGGTAGCCCGATTGCTGGGGTCAGTCCGGGCCCATATGCCGCTTGACGCCAAGACATCGACCCAGAAAGTCATCATGTCTTCGACAAAGAGGGGGGCGAGGTCGGGGGTTCCGGCGATGTGGGCGCCGCGGGTGGCGAAGCCGGCTATTGTCGCACTCTGCCTCTATGATGAGGTCGTAGCACCCTGAGTGCTTCGCCGCTCAGGACCCGGGGCCCCTCCTTGTGAGGGGCCCCTGTCACTTCCACGAGGCAGGCCGGCTCAGCGTGCGAGATGACTCCGGCACCACCCAATACCTCGACGAACTCTGGAAGGTGCTCTGAGCGCTTAAGGCAGTTCCAGACGGTCTACCTCAGCCTTGATTTCCGACCAGCCCACATAGTCGACCAATTGGTTCACAGTCCCGACGCCAACACTCTTCTGATCGCCTAGCTTCATGTTGAGCGTTTGCTTCGAAATCACCCAGAACTTCCAGGAGGCTGCATCGCGCACGTTCTCAGGTGTGGCCTCCTCTGGTTCATGAAGGCATAGCACGTACACATCAGCAAACCTCACGGGCGGATGGTGCTCTTCCCACTCATTGCATTCAGCTACCCACGTTCTCGACCTTGGGGCGATATTGAAACTCGGCTTAGACGGCTGTTCCTGAGGCCAAGTTTGGTCTAGACCCGACGCCTTAACCTCAACCTTGATCTCCCCATAGGACAGGTCGTACGCATCCCACTCATGCCGCACCTCCCCATCACTGATAGTCCCAAGCGCTTGCCCCACTAACCACTCCGCAAAGATCCCCCGATTCCGGTTGTCGACGAGATCCCCCATGGCCCATCGATAGAACCCCTCGATGTCGAGACCATGCTCTCCCACAGCAACGACCCTATCGACGACAAGACCTGAGTCGCAGGTGTGGGGCAAGCCTCGCGCCCATACCCCAAGTGCGGTCTCGGGTCGCAGCCGAGGTGGCTTAGTGGGCAAGATTCAAAGATGGCGCGAACAACTGCACAGAGAGTGAAGGACTCGATGGCGAAGCTTGAGACTGGGGGCGATGCCTGGTTGGCTACGTCGGGCCGTGCCGGACCTCACCTAGTCCCCTTGAGCCTTGCTTGGGACTCGGCAAATGGCGATTTGATCTTCTGCGTTGAGCAGGGAACTCTCACTTCCCGCAACATCGCGATTGATCCGGTTGTTCGGGTCGGAATCGGACCGACTCGCGACGTCTTGATGATTGACGGAACGGCCCGAATCACCGGGTTGGTCAAAGATGAGGACACTTTGGCAGCGTTCTTCCACGAGAAGGCTGGATGGGATCCGCGCCTTAATGGTGACAATTTGATCTTCATACGCGTAACGCCCTCCCGGATGCAGGCTTGGCGGGAAGTTGACGAGGCCGCGAATCGGACCGTAATGGTCGACGGAGCCTGGAAGACGACCGACGAGGCATGAGGCCATTTGCCTACCTAGGCGTCAATGCCATGACTCTGGTCCAGAAGGTCGTCATGTCTTCGGCGAATAGGGGGGCGAGATCGGGGGTTCCGGCGATGTGGGCGCCGCGGGTGGCGAAGCCGGCTTTGGCGGCGTAGAGGAAGCCGTCGAGATCGACTAGGGCCGGGTCGGGCTGATCGGAAGTGGGGAGGATGAAGGCGCCATCGTCGGCGATGTAGACGGTGGGGGCTGCGGGGGCTACTGCGGCATCAGGTATGTGCTCGAGGGGGGTGGTGCGGTCGAAGCTGTGCTGTGCGCCCCCCACGATCCGCACGCTGGCGTCGCCGCCGGCCACCCGGATGGCCTGGATATGGGCTTGGACCTGGGTGGGTGAGCACCAATCGTCGAGGTCTCCGATGATGGCGCGTACCCGAGTGCTGCCCACGACTGGGTTGAGGAACTGGTGGCCGCACCAGGGGTAGGCGGCGTAGACCCCGACGAGCTTTGGGGCGTTGGCCGCGGCGGCCAGATGCACTGACGCGGCACTCAACACCGCAGAACCTCCCCGGCTGTGGCCTTGCGCTCCGATTCGCGAAGCGTCGACTTCGGGCCGGGTCGCCAGTACCTCAGCAGTGGCCAAGACATCCCAGGCGCTAGCTGCAAAGGAGTACTGGATCTGATTGTCCACCGTGGAGACGACGCCCCGGGGGCCGAAGGGGTCAATGGCGCATGCTGCGATTCCGGCATCGGTGATCGTCGCCGCGTGGGACAGATGATGCGACTGAAAGCCCAGGCTGCCGGGAACGACGATCACCACCGGAAGCGGCCCGGCTCCATCGGGCACAAAGAGCTTCCCCCAGAGGTCAAGGCGCGGCATCGCCGCCGTGTCGGAGATCGCTTGATGGAAGTTCTTGGGATTGGCCGACGGAATGGTCAGCGCCTCACCGGCCAGCCCATTCTCCAAGCAGAAGTCGTCCTCATAGACGGCCCCGTCATAGTCCACCGAGTCACCTTAGTGGCCTCTTGGTTGATCTCGGAGTGGTGCTGTGGACAACATATGGCAACCCTTTCCGTTTGAACACCCTCGTTACGGAGGAGGCGACATGACCACTCCCGGACAGCCCGGCCAGGGTGATTCCGACATTGATGCCATCAAGCGGGGGCATGTGCCGGTGGTCGATCTGGAGCCCTCCACTTCAGGCGATCCGGCAGCACGCTCGGCCATTGCCGCCGAGGTCGGTGCCGCATGCGAGTCGCTGGGCTTCCTGGTTGTCACGGGGCACGGTGTCCCGAGTGAGACGGTCCAAAAACTGATGACGGCGTCGTGGAGGTACTTCAACCTGCCCGAAGACGACAAACGGCGTTGGATGCCCCCAAGCCCGTACGTATTTCGCGGATTCTTCCCAATCCAAAGCTCAGCGCTTGCCGGAAGCCTCGACGTCGAGACGCCGCCCGACCTATGCGAGGTATTCGCCGTCAACCGCTTCGATGATCCCGATGACGCAGCTGTCGCCGGCCTTCAAGAGGGCCGCGTGGGCTTCTTCGCCCCCAACATCTGGCCCGATGTCGAGGGGTTCCGCGAGGCCTGGACCGGTTACTACCGAGCGATGGAGAGTCTGGCCAACGAGCTCATGGCGCTCATGGCCCGTGCGCTCGGCCTTGAGGAGGACTGGTTCGACGACAAGATTGACCAGCACATTTCCAACCTCGTCGTCAACCACTACCCGGCCCAGCACACCCCGCCGGCCGAGGGCCAGATACGGCGGGGCGCTCACACCGACTACGGGTCGCTCAGCATTCTGTACCAGGACGACAACCCCGGCGGTCTCCAGGTTGAGCTGCGCGACGGAGCGTGGGCCGACATTCCCCACGTCCCCGGCTCGTTCGTGATCAATCTCGGCGACTTGATGGCCGCATGGACCAACGACCGGTGGGTATCGACCATGCACCGCGTGGTCAACCCCAAACCCGAATTCCATGACACGTCACGCATGTCGGTCGTGTTCTTCCACCAGCCCAATTACGACGCACAGATCCGCTGCATCCCCACCTGCACCACCCCCGACGATCCACCGCACTACGAACCGGTGACATCGGGACAATGGGTTCTGGACAAGCTCTCGAAATCCGTCTACTGACCAGAGCCAGCCACCTGCTCTACGGGAAAAAGACGAGTCAAGCCAGGATTATGAAGAGAAGCGCTTGACGAGATTGTCGAGGGTGGTGGCGATGGAGTCTTCGATGAGATCGTCTTTGATCAACCACATGGTGAGGCGCGGGAATCGGAGATTTCTGTAGTCAGCCGACTCGGTCACCCGGGTGCCGCCTT
>JAJEEH010000223.1 GCA_022821105.1 Acidimicrobiia bacterium | reverse complement strand
CCTTGGCGTGGTCGCTGGCCTCCAGCTTGGCGTAGCACTCGTCGAGGTTGCCCTCGGCCACGGTCATCACGTTCCAGTTGAGCTGGGTCTGGGCAGCCACCGACATGTCGGTCATCAAGTTGATGGCGGCGTCGTCAAAAGGACCGACACAGGGGATCAGCTCGAGTGAGGTACCCGGATACTCCGAGCACACCCGGGCCAACTCCACCAGCTCCTCCCGGCTGGCGTAGCGGCTGGGCACCATGTTGCCGAAGGGGTCGTTGTGGGTGCGGGCGTAGGAGGAGGAGAACCCCAGTGCGCCGGCCTCCAAACCGGCCCTCAGCAGGTCCTGCATCTGGGCCAATTCCTCGGGAGTGGCCTCACGCTTGACGCATTCCGGCCCCATGACCACCCGGCGCAGCGCGGAGTGGCCCACCTTGAAGGCTGTGTTGATCGAGAGAGAGCCGTCGAAGGCGTCGAAGTACTCGGCGGTGGAGCGCCAGTTCCAGGGCACCCCCACCTGGAGCGACTCCAGGGGCATGCCCTCCACCCGGGCCAGCATTTGCATCAGATACTCGCCGTCGGCGGGATCGTCGCTGAGCGGCGCGATGGTGAACCCGCAGTTTCCCCCGATCACGCTGGTCACCCCGTGCAGGGGCGATGGGCTCAGCGTGGTGTCCCAGAACACCTGGGCGTCTAGGTGGGTATGCACGTCGATGAATCCGGGGCATACCGCCTTGCCGGTAGCGTCCACGGTGTTGGCCGCCTCGGCTGCGCTCAGATCGCCGATGGCGGAGATTCGACCGTCTTGCAGGCCCAAGTCGCCCCGGTAGCGAGGATTGCCAGTGCCGTCGACAATGTCTCCGCCGGTGATGATGGTGTCAAACATGATTCGCCCCTTGTGCGTGCTTGCTCGCAAGCTCGGCCAACAATCTAGGCGATGCCTGGGTTCGTTGGCGAAGAACCGGGTGTTGGGTGAATGGCTTGGGTGAAACCATCAGTAAGCTCTTTGTCCATGGCTGAGATCCCCCGCATTATCTCCGTGGACGACCACGTGGTTGAGCCGCCCGACCTGTGGACTGAGCGTTTGCCCCGCAAGTACCACGACCGCTGCCCCCGGGTGGAGCGCGACAAGGCCACGTTCCACTTCGAGGGCGGGGTGTTCAGCTACGAGAAGGGGTTGCCCGACGGCACATGGGGCGACTGGTGGCTCTACGACGATCTGATCTACCCGTTCCCCAAGCTGTCGGCGGCCATTGGATTCGAGCCGCTCACCAATACCCCGGTGACGTTCGACGAGATCCTGCCAGGGTGCTGGAAGCAAAAGGAGCGCCTCGAGGACATGGAGGCCAACCATGTGGAGGCGTCGATCTGCTTTCCCAATGTGCTGCCCCGTTTCTGCGGCCAGACCTTCCACGAGCGGGAGGACAAGGAACTGGCCCTGTTGTGCGTCAAGGCCTACAACGACTGGATGATCGACGAGTGGTGTGCCGGGGATGGCAAGGGGCGCCTGATCCCGCTGACCATCATCCCGCTATGGGACGCCCACCTAGCTGCCCAGGAGATCCACCGCTGCGCCGACAAGGGCAGCTTCGCGGTGGCCTTCTCCGAGAACCCCTATCACCTGGGTCTGCCGTCGATCCACGACCCCAGCGGGTTCTGGGAGCCGTTCTTCGCCGCTTGCGAGGAGACCGGGACGGTGGTGAACATGCACATCGGCTCCTCCTCGAAGATGCCGACCACATCGCCCGACGCGCCGTTCGCGGTCAGCTCTACCATCACCTTCAGCAACGCCATGGGCTCGATGTGCGACTACATCCTCTCCGGGGTTTTCGAGCGGTATCCCGGCCTGCGGGTGGCCTACAGCGAGGGCCAGGTGGGGTGGATGCCCTATGTGATCGAGCGCATGGACAAGCTGTGGGAAGAGCGGATCAATGACGACGGCGGTGATTTCGGGGTGAACCTGCCCAATCCGCCGTCGTCCTACATCGCCGGCCATGTGTGGGGCTGCATGTTCGACGACGAGGTGGGACTGCGGAACCGCGACCTGATCGGCATGGACCAGATCACCTTCGAGGTGGACTATCCCCATGCCGACTCCACTTTCCCGCACACCAAGGAAATCGCAACCAGGATCGTGACCCAGGCCGGTCTCAACGACGAAGAGGCCTACAAGCTGCTGCGGGGCAACGCCATCGAGCTGTACAGCCTGGAGAAGTACGGCATTGCCGCATAGCCGAGCCAGCGGTTTGGGGTAGCGAGCATTCCGGCAAGGGGGAGATGGCCATGGCACTGGCCGAAATGGAACCGCTGAACGTCGACGAGGAGTATCGCCTGCTAATTGGAGGCGACTGGGTGACCCCGGGGGCGGGCACCTACGAGATCGTCGACCCCAATACCACCCAGGTGATCGGCCACGCTCCCGAGGCGTCTATCTCCCAGGTGAACGACGCTGCTGCGGCGGCCAAGGCAGCCCTGCCTGGCTGGCGGGATACGCCGATGGCCGAGCGGTGCGCCATCTTGGGCCGGGCCGCCGATCTGATCGACGAGAGGATCGGTGCCCTGACCGGGCTGCTTCAGGGGGAGACCGGGGCCACCATCAACATCACCGAGGCGGTACAGCTTCCCGCGTGCGGTGACCGGTTCCGCCAGTACGAGATTCCGGTGGACCTGGACGAGTCAATGGCGCCGTACCCGGTGGAGGCCAACCCTCTGGGGCCGGGCGGCTTGGCCGGAGCCCATGTCATCCGCCAGCCGGTGGGGGTGGTGGCCTGCATCACCTCGTACAACTTCCCGCTGGTCAACGTGTCGGGCAAGGTCGCCCCTGCGCTGGCCATGGGCAACACCGTGGTGATCAAGCCGGCGCCTCAGGATCCTCTGGCCATGATCAAGGTGGTGGAGATCATCGAGGAGGCCGGATTCCCCCCCGGCGTGGTCAACATCATCACCGGGTCGGGGGCGGCAGCGGGGGCCGGACTCGTGGGGTCGCCCGACGTGAACATGGTGAGCTTCACCGGTTCGTCGTCTGTGGGGGTCAAGATCATGAGGGCCGGAGCAGCCACCATGAAGCGCCTGCTCATGGAGCTGGGCGGCAAGGGGGCCTGCGTGCTCACTGACGACTGCAACGTTGATGCCGCGGTGGGGGCCATCGCCTCGGTGTGGGGGCTCCACAGCGGGCAGATCTGCACCGCGCCCACCCGGGTGATTGTCCACCGTTCCCGCTACGACGAGCTGGTGGACAAGCTGACCGCGGTAGCGGGGATGCTCAAGGTGGGCGACGCCCTCGACCGGGAGACGATCGTCGGCCCGGTCATCACCGAACTGCACCGCGACCGGGTGGAACACTTCATCGCCAGCGGGGTGGCCGATGGGGCCACTATGCTGTGCGGCGGGGAGCGCCCGGACCTGCCCGGTTACTTCGTGGCCCCAACCCTGTTGGCGGATTGCGAGCCGGACATGCGGGTGGTGACCGAGGAGATATTCGGGCCCGTGGTTGCGGTGATGGCCCACGACGGCGACGACCACGCGGTGGAGTTGGCCAACAACAGCCACTACGGCCTGTTCAGCTACGTGTTCGCCGACAGCCCCGCCCGAGCCTTCGAGATCGGCCAGCGCATCGAGTCGGGCAACGTCGGCATCAACTCACTGGCCCCCCATGTCCACGCCCCCTTCGGCGGCTTCAAGATGAGCGGCATCGGCCGCGACCGGGGCGTCTACGGCCTCCACGCCTACAGCGAACTCCAAGCCCTCAGCTGGGTGTCGTCGTAGCCCACAGCGATTCAATTGATCTGAGCTTGAACTGACCTAGATGGGGCGGTGGCCGCCGGGGTAGGGGGTGGTGGCGTCTAGGGTCATGACGGTTAGGTCTAGTTCGTCGAGCAGCGAGAGGCTGGACAGGATTTCGCCGCAGCGGTCGATGGGGCAGTCGCAGAGGGCCACTGCTGCTTCCACCATGGCCTCCATCGACTCGATTTGGTCGGGGCGCAGGATGTTCCCCACCAGCTCGTCGGCCCCTTCCGACAACACGGCGGCTTGGGGCTCGATGGTGTTGATGCGGATGTTGCGGGGGTGCAGTTCCACGGCCAGTGCGCTGGTCATGCGGTTCAGAGCCGCTTTGGTAGTGCCGTAGAACCCGAACACGCCCTTCACTCCGTCGGCCGGGAATGGCGGGCCGACGGCCAGGTTGGCGGTGGCGCTGGAGAGATTCACGATCCAGCCCTCTCCGGAGGCTTCCATGTCGGGCAGCACGGCGTCGATCAGGTCGTGGGGGCCCAGCAGGTTGATCTCCAGCATGAGGCGGCGCCGCTTCAGCGGGTAGCCAACCATGGGCTGGTAGATGGCCGCGGCGGCGTTGTTGACCAAAATGTCGATGGGCCCTAGGGCTTCTCGGGTCTGGGGCACGATGGTCGCTCGGCTGTCGGCATCGGCCAGGTCGGCCTGGATGGCGATGTGGGTGCCGGGATGGGCGTTGAGCTCGGCCAGGGTCTCGTTGAGCGAGCCGGGCAGGGTGGGATGGGAATCCAGTGTTCGGGCCGTGATGGCCACATTGGCCCCTTCGGCAGCCAGTCGCTTGGCGATGCCCCTGCCGATGCCCCGACTAGCTCCAGTGACGATGGCATTCTTGCCCTCGAATCGCTTCATGGCGAGCATCCTAAGGTCACAGGCCTTCACACCTCGCAGTGAGGCGCTTCCAACTGCTCTGTCCCTGACCGCCGGTACTAGGGTCGCCACTCATGTTGAGTGAAGGCACGAAGGCTCCGGAGTTCACTGCGCCGGACCAGGATGGAAACGATCTGTCGCTGGCTGATCTGCGGGGGAACTGGGTGGCGTTTTGGTGGTATCCGAAGGCTTCTACCAAAGGTTGAACGATTCAGGGACAGGGATTCCGTGATCGAATCCCCGAATTTGAGGCCCTGAACACCGTCGTGGTGGGGGCGTCATTCGACTCCGTGGAGGACCAGAAGGGCTTCGTGGATGGCGAGAGCTTCCCGTTCGCGCTGATCTCCGACCCCGACCGGGCTGTCGGGCGGGCCTACGACGCCGAGAGGGCCGAGGGCGAGCCTTACTTCGAATATGGGCTGCCCCGGCGGATCAGCTATCTGATCTCACCCGACGGCATGGTGGCCAAGGCCTATGACCTAGAAGGCCAGGACTTGGCTGAGCACGCCGCTGTGATCATCGCCGACATCAAGGCGCTGAGCTAGCCCCTTAGGCAGCTCTTTGGGAGCTTCTCAGAACTCGATGACCCAGCGGCCGCGGGTGCCGCCGGCTTCTAGGCGGGCGTGAGCTTCTGAGGCGTTCTCCATGGGGACGGTGCCGGCCACCCGCAGGGACACCTGGCCGTCTTCGGCCTGTTGGCGAAGGCGGTCGAGGCGGGCGTAGTCCTTGTCGTATGCGAACACCCAGGTGATGTGGAATTGGATGCCCCGTTCGCCGTTGCCCGGCCATCCCCGCACCGAGGCGAAGCCTCCGCCGTCGCGCACCGCGGCCACCAGCGGCTCCATCTGCACCGACCCGTCGGCCAGGCCATCCACGCCGTCGGGGGCGTGCTCTCTGATCCGGTCGGCCACGTCGTCGCCCCGGCGCACAATCACGTCGGCCCCGAACGAGGCCACCAGCTCCTCATCGGCTTCCGAGGAATCGGCGATCACCGTCAGACCGTCGGCTTTGGCCAGCTCCACCATGTAGCCGCCGTAGCACCCGGCCGCCCCGGTGACTGCCAGCGTCTGGCCGGGCTGGAGGGCGAGCTGGTCGAGGCTGAGACGGGCGGTGAGGCCGTTCATAGGCAGGGTGCTCGCCTCCGCGAACGACGAGCCCGCCGGCATCCGGGCCACTGATTCCGCCGACAGCACCACATATTCCGAATAGGCCCCGTGAGATCCCATGGGCACCACCATGGCCATCACATGATCGCCCACTTGCAGGTCGGTTGGGGCGCCCTCTCCAATCTGGTCCAGCACTCCGGCCACGTCCATGCCCGGGATATAAGGCGGCGGACCGGTTTTGGCCTGCTGCTCGGCCCGAGTGCCCGCCCTCACATGGGTGTCGGTGGGGCTGACCGCGGTGGCCCGCACCCGGATCCTCACCTGGCCGGGGCCAGCCTCGGGGGTGGGCAACTCCACCACCTCCAGTGCCTCTGGCCCTCCGTATTCGATGACTCCAACTGCTCGCATGGGCCGAGAGACTATCGACTGGTCGTCAGGCCGCGTGACTCAATCCCAGCACCGGACTTTGTAGTCGTCGCGCAAGGCGCAGGCGTGGCTGAGTCCAGCGGAAAGGGTGATGAACCGGTCTCCGGGAGGATCGACGACCCCGCCGCGG
>JAJEEH010000235.1 GCA_022821105.1 Acidimicrobiia bacterium | reverse complement strand
AAGGCGGCACCCGGGTGACCGAGTCGGCTGACTACAGAAATCTCCGATTCCCGCGCCTCACCATGTGGTTGATCAAAGACGATCTCATCGAAGACTCCATCGCCACCACCCTCGACAATCTCGTCAAGCGCTTCTCTTCATGATCGGAGGTCGGATTGGGGGAGGCCGAGGCGCATGAGGTCTTGGACCGAATCGGATCCCAGGACGTCGCTGCGGCGGCGGGCGATCAGCCACGTGTCATCGCGCTTGACGCACTCGTAGTGGTTCACCGCCAGGCGGAAGAGGATGAAGTCTTCCTCGCCCCGGCGGTGGTAGATCCGGGTGTAGCCGGTGGCTCGGGCCCGGTCGCCGTCGACGTCGACCACGACGGGGCCTGGCGGGTGCGCGGCGTTGGGCAGCAGGTCCTGGTGGGCGCTTGACCGGACCATGTTCGCCACCGCTTCCCGTCCCCTCATAACAAACGTTCGGTCGGTGTCGCCTCCCATGCCGGTGCCGACGGCGGCCACCTCGTATACGGCGTCTTCGGTGAAAAGGGCCATGGCCGCCTCGGCCTCACCGGCGTCGACAGCCAGCCCGTAGCGGACAATGAGTCGATGCACCGCGAGCTCGTCCTCGGCACGGCTGAGGCGGGCCTCCAGCGCTGCGAGTCGCTCCTCGATGGCGTCACTCATGCGGTGCTCCTCTCGATGGGGCCGAGCACATCGGCGTGGCGGAGTGCGGTCCCAACTGGTTCGATACCCGTTCCCTCCAGCCGCACCACCGGTTCCGGAGGTGGCCGCAGTGCTGTTGAGGGGCGTACGCCGCGCCTCCCGCGGCGCCCACATCGCCGGAACCCCCGACATCGCCCCCTATTCACCGAAGACATGATGACATTCTGGACCACCGTCATGTCCCCGAGCGCGCCCTTATCCCAGCGGAAAGAGGTCTTCGAAGCCTTCCTCATGGTTAGCTGCTCAGGAGCGCGGAAAGACGCTCGTATCTGAGGTCTTCATCGCCAGCTATCCGTCCGACCCAGCGCAGAGCCTCAGCGGCATCTATGTAGGTTCCCAGGGCGAGCATGGACTCAATGTCAATCCAGTCCTTGGGCCGATCGAAGACCGCCTTGCAGACGGTGAGGTGGGTGGCAGACAACACCCGAATGGTGTGATCAGCAAAGGGAACGGACACGGCTGCACGGTTGGCCGCATCATGAAATGGGTCGTAGGAGAAGAAGAGATCGACAGGTGTGTTGTCCCACATGATCCGCACTTGGCCATCACGGGCCACCGCCTCGGCTGCGGTGCGGACTTCAGCCCCAAGTTCGCTCAGTAGATCAAGGACCTCAAAGCTGCGGTCCACTGTGACGAAAACGTTCAGGTCGATGTCGATGGTGGCTCTCGGCTCTGCGTGGTAGCCGAGCGAGATCGCACCGCCGAAGGCATGAGGGATGTCTTGCAGAGCATGGCCAATGGCGAGCACCTTTTCCGGTAGGGACAGCCGGGTCACGACGAGACGATTCGCGGATAGGCAAGCGGTGCGCGATTGCGATGCCCGATGGCGTCGGCCAACAGGAGCACATCTACCAGGCGTTCGCCGTGCTCAGCGAAGCTTGTCGGTGGCGGGATGTCGGGCAGTTCGTCTGCCAAACGAAGCTCCAGTCGGCTGCCTGCGGCAGCAACGAGCCGACGCAGAGTCCGAGTCGTCGGATCACGCCGCCCGTGTTCGTAGGCAGAGATCACTGGTTGGCTAGTACCAGCACGTCTCGCCAACTCCACTTGGTTCAAGCCAGAGCGCCGCCGCGCCACCCGCAGCAATTCCGCCGGTTCCACAAGCAGCATTATATATCGACTTGTCTATGTTGCGGTGCTTTAGCGTTCCTGTCGACCCACGAACTGGATCGTGACATCGGCGACACAGGTGAGTATTCAAATGTTGGCTTCGGCCTGCTGGGCCATGCCCTCGCCCTACGAGAGGGCACCGACTTCGAGAGGTTGATCGGCGAGCGGATCCTCGAACCGCTGCACATGTCCAATACTGCGGTCGAGCTGGCACCGGCACTCCGCGAGCGCCTCGCTCCCGGGCACGACGGGCGGCTTCGGCCCGTCGCCAACTGGGACCTGCCGACCCTCGCTGGCGCGGGAGCTCTTCGCTCCACAGTCAACGACCTTCTGACATTCCTCGAAGCAAATCTCGGTCAGGGCGAGTCGCCTCTCCAGCAGGCAATGGAGTTCGCTCGCGCCCCCCAGCGACATGAACCCGTGTTGGGCATGGACATCGGTCTGGGGTGGGTGATCGCAACCGAGGGCGGCCGCCAACTTATATGGCACAACGGCGCAACCGGCGGTTACGCCTCTTTTGTCGGCTTCGACGTCGAACTCGGCGAAGGCATTGTCATCCTGTCGAATTCAGATCTGAGCGTGGACAATCTGGCCGATCGCCTGTTCACCCGAGACCTCTATGGGCAAATAGGTAGGCTGAGCGATTGCCAAGAGCAAGCGATTCTTTACCGCCAGCCGAGTGGTTCCGGCTGCTCCCGAGGAGATCTTCGCCCTGTTGGCCGACCCGGCCCGCCATGTTGAGATAGACGGCTCCGGAACCCTTCAAAGGCTTATCAGAGGTCAGAGGTCCATGAAGCTAGGGTCGAAATTCAGGATTGGCATGAAGGCCTACGGCTTCCCCTACAGAGTGACCAACAAGGTGGTGGAGTACGAGGAGAACCGGCTCATCGCGTGGAGCCACTTCGTCGAGAACCGCTGGCGCTTTGAGTT
>JAJEEH010000233.1 GCA_022821105.1 Acidimicrobiia bacterium | reverse complement strand
GTTGGTCTTGTGCACCAGGGTGAGGTGGCGTCCCGGGCGGCTGCGGGCCAGCTCGAAGGCATAGCGAACGCAGCGCTCAACCCCGAACCGGGTGTTGACCGATCCCTGCGTGGCCACCTCCTGGGGGGTGTGGCGGCGCAGAAAGCCGCCCTCTCCGGCGTAGGTGCCCTCGGTGTTCTCCCGGATCACCTCGAACTCGAAGGAACCGTCGGAGGCTCGGAACGGTCGGCGGTTCACGTACAGGTCGAGCTCGAAGCGCATCCTCAGCAACAGCCCCCGCTCGATGACGCCGGGGGGAACGTCGGGGGTGCCCACCGCTCCCACGAACAGGGCGTCAAGCCCCCGCCACTCCTCCATGATCTCATCGGTCAGCACGGTGCCGTCCCGCAGATAGCGAGCTCCACCGAGGTCGTAGGGCACCGTGTCCAGCTCCACGCCGGCCGCGCCCATTACCTTCAGGCCCTCGGCTACAACCTCGGGCCCGATGCCGTCGCCGCCTAGTACTCCGATCACGTGGGCCATGGCCCATCAGAATACGAATACAGCCTCCCCGAAGGCGAACGCTAAAATCGTTCCTTATGCCGGAAACCCATGAGCTGTCCCAGACGGCACACGACCGCCTGCGGGCCGAGTTCGAACAGCTCACCACGGTCGGACGGGTTGACATCGCCCGGAAGATCGAAGCGGCCCGCGAGTTGGGAGACCTGAGCGAGAACGGCGACTACCACGCGGCCAAAGACGAGCAGGGGAAGATGGAGACCCGCATCGCCCAGCTCAGCGCCCTTTTGAACAACTGCCGGATCGTGGAAGTGGTCGACGGGACCACGGTGGCGGTGGGATCGGTGGTCACGGTGGCCCACGACGGCGATCCCGATGACGTCGAGACCTATCTGGTGGGATCGATCGAGGAACGCCACGACGGACTCGACGTGATCTCTCCGGCCTCTCCGATGGGAGCGGCCATCATCGGGGCGAACGTCGGCGACACCGTGTCCTTTGAGAGCCCTGCCGGCGGCACTCTTTCCGTTCAAATCGTGTCCCTTGAGCAATAGCGGGCCTTTCACCCGTAGCGATGCGTTCCGCCGGGAGCTAGCCAAAGTGGGCTTCCTTGAGCAGTAGCGGAGCACCGATAGGCCCCAGCCTGCCGCCGGGCGAGTTCATCGACCTGCCCGGGCGGGGGCAGGCGTTGGTTCGCCGGGCCGAGGGGCCGCCGGACTCGCCCACCGTCATGTTGCTGCACGGCTGGACGGTGACCGCCGACTTGAACTGGTACCCGGCCTTCCAGCCGATTTCGCAGCGGGCCACCGTGGTGGCCTTCGACCACCGGGGCCACGGCGATGGCATTCCCACCCGGCGCTTCAAGTTCTCCGACTGCGCCTCCGACGTTCTGGCCGTGGCCGACGCCCTGGGCATCGACCGCTTCGTTTGCGTGGGCTATTCCATGGGCGGGGCCATCGCCCAGCTGGCCGCCCGGCAGGCCCCGGAACGGATCGCCGGGCTGGTTCTCGGCGCCACATCCACCAGCTTCCGAGGCCGGGGGCTCCGGGCCATCCGCTTCTCGCTGCTCCCCGTGGTGGCCGCCGCCGCCCGCCTAGCCCCCATGAAATTGCGGTATTGGGGCTGGGAGCAGACCGTGTTCAACGTCATCGGCACCAATATCGGAAGGTGGGCTCAGACCGAGGTGCTCAAGGGCGACCCCCAGGCAATGCTCGACGCCGGCACCGAGCTGTTCAACTTCGACTCTTCGGACTGGATTGCCGAGCTGCCCATGCCCGTCGCCCAAATCCGCACTCTGGGCGACAACGTGGTGCCCGACTACCTGCAACAACAGCTGGCCGACGCTGTGGCCGACATCAGCGTCTACTCGTATCGGGGCGGCCACGCATCGGTGGTCACCGACTTCGACAGCTTCTGGGACTGCCTGAGCAAGGCCCTCGACTCGGTGGGCGTGCCGGCCACCTCAGAATCCGGGAGCGCTATCGCTTCCGATCCATCGTCTTCTGAATCCAGCCGATAGCCTCAGTTCTACCCCGCTGGCCGCAAGAAACCGGAGCGAAAATGGGCCGAACCCTCAGTGAAAAGGTCTGGGACCGACACGTTGTCCACCAAGCCGACGGCGAGCCCGACCTGCTGTTCATCGACCTGCACCTGATCCACGAGGTGACCTCCCCGCAGGCCTTCGACGGCTTGCGCATGAACGGACGGGCCGTGCGGCGGCCCGACCTCACCGTGGCCACCGAAGACCACAACGTGCCCACCGACAACATCGCCTGGCCCATCGCGGATCCCGTTTCCCGCCAGCAGGTGGAGACGCTGCGGTCCAACTGCGAGGAGTTCGGCATCACGCTGTACCCCATGGGCAGCCCCGGCCAGGGCATCGTGCACGTGATCGGCCCGGAAATGGGCCTGACCCAGCCGGGCATGACCATCGTGTGCGGCGACAGCCACACCTCCACCCACGGGGCGTTCGGCGCGCTGGCCTTCGGCATCGGCACCAGCGAGGTTGAGCACGTGCTGGCTACCCAAACCCTCCCCCAACAGCGCCCCGGCACCATGAGTGTGACCGTGGATGGCGCACTGCCGGTGACCTGCACGGCCAAGGACGTGATCTTGGCCATAATCGGTCGCATCGGCACCGGCGGGGGCATCGGCTCGGTGATCGAGTACCGGGGATCGGTTATCCGGTCGCTGTCGATGGAGGGGCGCATGACCGTGTGCAACATGTCAATCGAGGCCGGGGCCCGGGCGGGCTTGATCGCCCCCGACGACACCACCTTCGAATACCTCCAGGGGCGGCCGGGTGCACCCTCAGGGTCGGCATGGGAGGCCGCCCTGGACCACTGGCGCACCCTGTCTACCGACGACGACGCGGCCTTTGACAAGGAGGTGGTGATCGACGGATCGGAGCTGGTGCCCCATGTGTCGTGGGGTACAAACCCGGCTCAAGTGGCACCTATCAACGGCGCAGTGCCCCACCCTGACAGCTTCGCCGAAAGCAGCGGCCGGGAGGCGGCCGCTCGAGCTCTCGACTATATGGATCTGGCGCCGGGAACCCCGCTGAAGGAGATTCCGGTGGACACTGTGTTCATAGGCTCCTGCACCAACAGCCGCATCGAAGATCTCCGGGTGGCGGCCGCCGTGGTGGAGGGCCGGCGGGTGCGGTCTGGCGTGCGCACGTTTGTCGTCCCCGGCTCCGGAGCGGTGAAGGCCCAGGCCGAGTCCGAGGGGCTGCACGAGGTGTTCAAGGCCGCCGGATTCGACTGGCGGGAACCGGGCTGTTCGATGTGCCTGGCCATGAACCCCGACAAGCTGGCCCCCGGCGAGCGGTGCGCCAGCACCTCAAACCGCAACTTCGAGGGCCGCCAGGGCAAGGGCGGGCGCACCCACTTGGTGTCACCCGCGGTGGCCGCCGCCACCGCGGTAGCCGGCACCTTCGCCACCCCGGGAGACCTGTCATGAAGCCGGTTCGAGTGATTGCCGCCACCGCACTGCCGCTGGACCGCAGCGATGTGGACACCGACCAGATCATCCCCAGCGACTGGCTCAAACGGGTGGAACGCACCGGATTCGAACAGGGCCTGTTCTCCGAGTGGCGCGAAGACCCCGATTTCGTGCTCAACGACCCCCGCTACACCGGGGCCCGCATCCTGGTGGCCGGCCCCAACTTCGGCACCGGATCGTCCCGGGAGCACGCGGTGTGGGCCATCCAGCAGTACGGCTTCGAGGCGGTCATCTCCCCCCGCTTCGGCGACATCTTCCGCAACAACTCCACCAAGAACGGCCTAGTCCCGGTGCAGGTGAGCGAAGATGTGGGCCGCACCCTGCTCAGTGCGGTAGCCGGTGATCCCTCCATCGAGATCACCGTCGACGTCGAACAGCTCACCGTGTCGGCCCCCGCCGCCGGCGTGAGCACCGACTTCCCCCTCGACGGCGCCGTCCAACACCGCCTGCTGAACGGCCTAGACGACATAGGCCTCACCCTGGCCCACGCCGAAGCCATCACTACCTTTGAGGCCACCCGCCCAGATTGGATGCCGTCGCTGGCCTAACGCCCTTCCAGTAGGGCGGCTACGTCAGACCGACGGCCAGGAGTGAGCCCCAGGTTGGCACTGCGAAGGCCAGCATGGTGAACACCATCGTCCGGGTTTGCTTGGCGAACTGAAGCGCCATCTCCCCCCGAAACTCCTTGTTCTCAGCCCGCAGCATCGCGAACTCTGCGGCCATCTCGGTGCGGAGCCGGTCTTCGCTGGCACGGATGTCGTCTTTGAGGACGAATACATCGTCTTTGGTGGCGAGATCGCCCCAGTAGACAGCAGGCAGGCTCTCCATCAGGGTTTCCGCCTCCTCATCTCCTAGAACCTCGCATAGACGGTTCAGCAGCGCCAAGCGCCGACCCTCACCGATAGGACCACTCTCAGGCATTGCCAGTCTCCTTGGATTTCTTCGTCCAGAGCGGAGGACTGATCCACGTCCTCGAGTGGTTTTGAGCAGGGTACCGTTCGGCTCTTGGGGCGACAACAGTTTTCTGTCAGAAATGGCTGTCACTCCCCTTGAGTAGGGTGCTCAGTATGGATTTCTCCACAAGCTGGGAACCAGCCGGCGCAGCGGCGTCGTCATAGTGGACATGAAGAAGTTGCTGCGATTCGTTCCTGTCCTGCTTGCGCTGGCGTTGCTGGCTGGGGCTTGCTCGTCTGATAGGGCTGATACGCCGGGAATTACTGGTAGATCTTCTGGGGAGACCGGTGGAGAGACCCCTGGTAGTGGTGCCGGTGAGCCCGACGGCACATCCGAGCCAACCGTGGTGCTGGACGACATCCAGTTGTTGTCGGCGCTGAGGAGCTTCGGCGATTGCGCCACGCTGCTCGACTACCTGCGGACCGAGACGGTTAGCAGGGTGGGGCCCTATGGGTTGGATGACGGCCCCCGCTTCGGCATCCCCGAGCCGTTCATGGTGGAAGAAATGGCGGAATCGGCCATGGCCGACGATTCCGGACCTCAGTCGGCTCCGGCCGCCGACTCGACATCGGCCGGTGGCGACTTCTCCAGTACCAACGTGCAGGTGGCTGGGGTGGACGAGCCCGACATCATCAAGACCGACGGGAACCGCATCCTGGCCGTGGCTCAGGGGCGGCTGCACTATGTGGACGTCTCCGGCAGCCAGCCCCGGTACCTCGGCAGCGTCGATCTGGTGGGCGAGTCGGGCTCGGGCTGGGGCCAGGAGATCTTCATCCGGGGCGACCGGGCCATGGTGTTCTCCACCAGCTATGCCGACTGGTTGGAGCCGGTGGCGGCCCGCGACCTCGAAGGCGACCATGTGATCGCCGAAGACGTCATGTTCCAGGGCGGCCCGGTGTCGCTGATCCAAGAGGTGGATCTGTCCAACCCGGCCTCCATGGAGGTGGTGTCGGAGCTGCGAGTGGAGGGCAACTACCTCAGCGCCCGAGCGGTGGGCGACGTTGTGTGGATGTCGATGTCGAGCTACCCGGCGCAGTTCCAGTTCGTGTACCCCAGCGGCCCAGCCGCAGAGGAAGCCGCCGAAGCAACCAACAAGCAGATCGCCGCCACCGCCAACCTGGGCGCCTGGCTGCCGGCCTACCGCTTCGACGGTCCGGGCGGCACCCGGGCCGGACTGCTGCCCGACTGCGAACAGCTCTACACTCCCGCCGAGTTCGACGGCTTCACCGTGCTGTCGGTGCTGAGCTTCAATCTGGCCGAGCCGCTGGGCACCGGCGACGCCGCCTCGGTGCTGGCCGACGGCCACACCCTCTACGGCTCCGGCCAGTCGCTGTATCTGGCCTCCAGCACGCCGGTTTGGGCCGAGCCCGTCACCGATGGTGATTCAGTGAGCATTTCGGCCCCGACGGAGTGGACCACCACCGTCCACAAGTTCTCGGTGTCGCCCGACGGCCCGGCCCGCTACGAGGCCACCGGCGACGTGGAAGGCCACCTGCTCAACCAATTCTCTATGGACGAGTACAACGGCTACTTCCGGGTGGCTACCACCATCGGCGAGCCGTGGGACACCGAGACCTCTGAGAGCCAGGTGGTGGTGCTCGAACAGCGGGGCCGACGGCTCACCGAGGTGGGCAAGGTGGACAACCTGGGTCGGGGCGAGCGCATCTTCTCGGTCCGCTTCGCGGGCGACATCGGCTATGTGGTGACCTTCCGCCAGGTGGATCCCCTCTATGTGATCGATTTGGCCGACCCAACCGCCCCGTCGGTGGCCGGCGAGCTGAAGATCCCCGGCTTCTCCACCTACCTGCACCCAATAGGCGATGGCCTCCTCATCGGCGTAGGCCAAGACGCCGACGACACCGGCCGCACCCGTGGCACCAAAGTGTCGCTGTTCGACGTGAGCAACCCCGCCAATCCAACCGAGCTAGACGTGATCGTGTTCCCCGACGCCCACAGCGAAGCCGAGTGGGACCACCGGGCCTTCCTCTACTGGGCCCCCGAAGAGATGGTGGCCATCCCCCTCACCAAGTACGACTACGAAGGCGACGACGATTTCTTCGGCGCCGTGGCCATACAGGTGAACCGCGACGGCGTGGCCGAGCTCGGCCGAGTGTCACACCGCGAACAGCAAATCGTGTTCGAAGGCTGCCGCCCGGTGGACAACAACGAGTTGGCTCGGTCATTTGGAGGTGAAAGCGAAATCCGCATCTGCCCCCTAAACGCCCCCGACCGCTACGGCAACCAGGACTGCGAACCCATGAAGCCCGAGTGGGCCCGAGAAGAATGGCCCTCGATCGACATCGCCGACAACGAAAAGCTAATCATCTGCTGGATCTGGACCCCACCAATCCAACGATTGCTGGTGATCGCCGACACCCTATGGACCATGTCCGACCAAGCCCTCCAAGCCAACGATCTGACGACCTTCGCCTACGAGGACCAGTTCGAACTGAACTCAAACTGAGGGATTACCCCAACCCCGCACAAGCCCGATTCAGCGCACTCACGATGGCCCGCATCGAAGCAGTGGTGATGTCGGTGTGGATGCCGCAGCCCCACAGCTCCCGCCCATCCACCAGCAGCTCGATATAGGCCACCGCCTCGGCATCGGTCCCCCCGCCCCGGGCGTGTTCGTGGTAGTCCACCACCTTGACCGGCGAGTCGATGATCTCGTTCAGCCCGCTCACGAACGCATCCAGCGATCCGGCCCCCTCGCCGTGCACCACCACCTGGTCGTCTCCGGCAGTCAGCCGGGCGGTGACCACGGTGCGGTCGGCCCCCCGGGCGTTCTGGGCTGACTCGTAGCCGTTCAGCCGATAGGGCTCGTCCAAATCGAGGTACTCGGTGGCGAACTCGCTGTGGATCTGGTCGGCGGTGATCTCCTCGCCGGTGTCGTCGGCAATCTGCTGGATCACCCGGCTGAACTCGATCTGCATCCGCCGGGGCAGATCCAGTTGCACCTCGGCCTGGAGCAGATACGACACCCCGCCCTTGCCCGACTGGCTGTTCACCCGCACCACGTCTTGGTAGGTGCGGCCCACGTCCTTGGGGTCGATAGGGATGTAGGGCACCTCGAACAGGGTCTGGCCGCTCTCCTCCATGGCCTCGAACCCCTTCTTGATGGCGTCCTGGTGCGAACCCGAAAAGGCGGTGTACACCAGATCGCCCACATAGGGATGGCGGGGGTGGATGGGAAGCTGGTTGCAGTCCTCAGCCACCCGGCGCAGCCCGTTGATGTCGGAGATGTCCAGCTCGGGGTCAACCCCCTGGCTGAACAGGTTCATGGCCAGGTTCACCACATCCACGTTGCCGGTGCGCTCGCCATTGCCAAACAGGGTGCCCTCCACCCGGTCGGCGCCGGCCATGAGCCCGAACTCGGCCGCAGCCACTGCGGTCCCCCGGTCGTTGTGGGGGTGCAGGCTGAGCACGATTCGATCCCGACGAGCCAGGTTGCGGTGCATCCACTCGATCATGTCGCCGTAGATGTTGGCGGTGGACATCTCCACCGTGGCCGGCAAGTTGATGATCACCGGCTTGTCGTGGCCGTCGGCCAGAATCTCCACCACCTCGTCGCACACCCGCTTGGCAAACGGCAGCTCGGTGCCGGTGAACGACTCCGGCGAATACTCGTAGAACACGTCGGTGTTGGGCACCTGCGGCTCCAGCGAGCGGCACCACTCCGCCGCCCGGGTGGCGATGTCGGTGATGCCGTCCATGTCGAGGCCAAACACCACCCGGCGCTGAACGGTGGAGGTGGAGTTGTAGAGGTGGACGATGGCGTCGGCCGCCCCGTCGATGGCCTCATAGGTGCGCTCGATGAGCTCTTGGCGGGCCTGGGTGAGCACCTGGATGCGAACGTCCGAGGGGATGGCCTTCTGCTCGATGATCTCCCGCACGAACCGGAAGTCGGTCTCCGACGCGGAGGGGAAGCCCACCTCGATCTCCTTGAACCCGGCTTCCACCAGGGCGGTGAACATCTTCCATTTCCGCTCGGGGTTCATGGGCTCGATGAGGGCCTGGTTGCCGTCGCGCAAGTCCACCGAGCACCACCGGGGGGCGCCGGTGAGCACCGCGTCGGGCCAGGTTCGGTCGATCAGCTTGACCGGCTCGAACGCCTGGTACTTGTGGGTAGGCATTCCCGACGGCTGTTGGGGGTGTAATCCGGTTTTCATGAAATGGCCTCGATTGGAGTTGGCTCACGAAAAAACCCCCTGCCCTTGCGGGTTCAGGGGGTCGGGGCGAGCACCTCTGGGTGCTCGCCCTACAAGAGCAGCAGGTGGGTGTGGATGCGGCTCATCGGGTTAATCCTACGCCGAAGCACCGGTGTTTACCAAACATGCCGAGGCTGCTATTCGGCTGGGGCCAGTCCCAAGTAGCGCGCCGACTGCACCCCATCGATAGCCACCAGAGCGTCGGCCACCGCCTTGGGCACCGGCTGGGAGGTGGCGATCACCATGGAGGCCCCTTCCCCACTAGATGACTGACCCACGTCCATGTCGTCGATGTTGATGCCCGCGTCGCCAAGCAGCGTGCCCACCGCGCCGATTATGCCGGGACGGTCCTCGTTGGCGATCAAAATCATGTGCTGGGCCGGCGGCATGTGAAGGCTGTGGTCGTCGGCCAGCACCAGCACCGGCTCTTGGCGAGCCCCGGTCAGCCGGCCCCCCAGGCTGTGCCCCGCGCCCCGCACGGTGAGCAAGTTCACGTGTTCTTTGGAGGTGGGAGTACTGATGGCCCGTACCTCCATGCCCTTTTCCTTGGCCACGTCCATCGCGTTCACATAGCTGACCTGCATATCCGACACCGCGCTCAACAGCCCCTTGACCACCGACATCACCGCCACCGTGTGGTCGGGCCTGCCGATCTCCCCAATGAGCTCCACCTCCAGCACCTCGGGCAGCCGGTCGCACAGGTTTCCGAGCAGACGTCCGAGCTGCTCGGCCAATGGCAGATAGGGCCGCAGCACATCGGGGACGTTCTTGGCCGGCACATTCACCGCCGCGGGCACGAATTCCCCGGCCAGCGCCAGCATCACCTGCTCGGCAATGGCGTCGCCCGCCTTGCTCTGGGCCTCCTCGGTGCTGGCTCCCAAATGGGGGGTCACCACCACCGAGTCGAGTTCGAACAGCGGCGATTCGGTGATGGGCTCGCCGTCGAACACGTCTAAGGCTGCCCCGGCGATGCGCCCCGACTCCACCGCCTCGGCCAGGTCGGCCTCGTCGACGATGCCGCCCCGCGACACGTTGACGATCCGCAGGTTGGGCTTGGCCAGCTTCAAAAGCTCAGAGTTGATCAGCCCCACGGTCTCGGGGGTGCGGGCTACGTGGATGGTGATGAAGTCGGACTGGGCCACCAGCTCCTCCAGCGACACCAGCGCCATCACGCTGTGAAGCGCCGACTCTTCGGACACATAGGGGTCGCTGGCAATCACCCGCATGGCGAAGCCCAACGCCCGCTCGGCCACCAGCCGGCCGATCCGTCCCAGCCCGAGGATGCCCAGCGTCTTGTCGCTCAGCTCGATCCCCTCCCACCGGCCCCGCTCCCAGCGGCCGTCGGTGAGCGCGGAGTGAGCCTGGGGGATGTTGCGGGCCTGGGCCAGGATCAACGCCATAGTGTGCTCGGCGGCCGAGATGATGTTGGACAAGG
>JAJEEH010000105.1 GCA_022821105.1 Acidimicrobiia bacterium | reverse complement strand
AGCGTTGGCTGTCGCTGCGGCGCTGACCGTCATCGTCGCCGGCGCCTGTGGATCAGGCGCCGGTGACGATGTCCAAGCAACTGACATCGAGTTCGAGTTGCTGGATGGAGGCTCGGCCACGATTGACACCTTTCTGGATCGTCCCGTGGTGCTCAACTTCTTCGCCTCGTGGTGTACGCCGTGCATAACCGAGATGCCCGCCTTGGAGTCCATCCACCAACAGCGCCCCGACATCACCTTTGTCGGCTTGGCCTACAACGACACCCCCACCCGAGCCCGGGAGATCGTGGTCGACACCGGAGTTACCTATGCCACCGGGGTTGACCCGGACTCCGCCATCGGCAACGCCTACGAGATTCTGGGCATGCCCACCACACTGTTCATCGCCCCCGACGGCGAGATCGCCTATCAGCACACCGGGGGCCTGACCGCCGACCAGATCACCGAACACATAAACGCGCATCTGACCCCGTAACCTTCAAGTTGTGTTCGACCTCGATCTGGCCGTTCCATTCGGGGCCGGTCTGGTGGCCGCGGTCAACCCGTGCGGGTTCGCCATGCTTCCGGCGTACCTGGCCTACTTCCTAGGTATCGGCAGCCAAGACCAGTCGTCCGATACCGGGCGAAACGTGCTTCGGGGATTGCTGGTCGGTCTCACCCTTACCGCCGGTTTCGTGGCCTTCTTCGGCACTATCGGCGCGCTCACCTCCTCACTCATCTCCACATCCACCATCGCGGAACGGGGTCCTTGGATCACGCTGGTGATCAGCGGACTCATGGTGGTGCTGGGAATCGCAATGCTGGCCGGCTTCGAGCCCAAGATCTCCGTGCCCCGACTGTCCAAGGGGGGCGACAGCCAAGGCCTGATCTCTATTTTCTTGTTCGGGGTGTCCTATGCGGTGGTGTCGCTGGGATGCGCCAGCCCGGTGTTCTTCGGCTCAGTCAGCGGTTCGTTCAGCACCGACGGGGTGTGGGAGGGAACCCTGCGATTCTTGGCCTACGCCCTGGGGATGGGCCTGGTCATCACGTTCTTGACTCTGGCGGTGGCCATGGGGCGCTCGGGAGTCACCGCCCACATGCGCCGCCTCCTGCCCCACATAAACAAGATCTCGGGCGGATTCCTGGTGGTGGCCGGCGTGGTGCTCGGCTTCTACGGCTGGTGGGAGGTCCAAGTTCTGCTGCGCGACGACTTCGATGCCAACAACCCCTTCGTGGAGGCCTCCAACCGGGTGTCTGTCCGACTGGAGAACTGGATCATCGACGTTGGCGGCAACCGCTTCGGCCTGGCCACTGCGATCATGGTGCTGGCCGTGCTGCTGTGGGCGTTCCGCCGCAGCATCCCCCGGCCCTGGCTCCAGGTAGCCACTGCGGTGGTGGCGGTGGGATACGCCCTGTCGGAGACAATCCAATACCAGGGCGACCTTTTGGTGCTGCCAATTCTGCGAACCATCGCCGCTATCCCCGAGCGGGTGGGTCACTGGTTCACCGACCCCGGTCGGTGGCCGGTTCTGTGGGAGGTGCTGCTGGCGGTGATCGTGGGCATCGTGCTGTGGATCCGCTTCCGACCCCGCAGCGACCCCGGCCCTCCCCTGGCCGAGAGCGGCGGCGCATAGCTTGTCTCTCGCACCCCGGGCTGCGATTGCGGTCGGAATAGGCGGGCTGGCCGGTGCGGGCACGCGCTGGGCGCTGGTCGAGGTGCTGCCCGCCGCTGACGCGTGGCCCTGGGGAGTGCTGGCCGTGAACCTGGTCGGCTGTCTGGTGCTCGGCTATCTGGCGGCGGCCGCCTGGTCGGCCCGGGCCGAACTGCCGATCACCCTCGGTCTCGGAACCGGCTTCTGCGGCAGCCTCACCACGTTCTCAGCGCTCACCGTAGACGTGGCTCAAATGGCCCGCGACAGCAACTGGGGTTATGCCACCGGCTACCTGGCCGCTTCGGTGGCCGGTGGCCTGGCGTTGGCCGTAATGGGTGCGGCGCTGCGTAAGACCCAAATGAGGCAAGCCCAGTGACCGCCATCGGTTTTGTTGCGCTGGCCGTGGCCGGAACACTGCTTCGGGCCGCCACCGCCCAGCGATTCAACTCCCCCACCTGGCCATGGGGCACGCTCGGAGTCAACGTGCTCGGCAGCTTCGCCCTCGGCCTGCTGTCCGGAGCGGGCAACCCGGCGATGACCGCAATAGGCATCGGCGGTCTGGGTTCCCTCACCACCCTGTCCACCTTTGCCGTAGAGCTAACCGCCCTAACCCGCCTCCGCGCCATCGCCTACACCGCCGTGAGCCTCACTTTGGGCCTCGCCGCCGCGGCAGGCGGGCTGGCCATTTCGAGCTGAGCTGGCTCAGAGGACGTCGCGGCCGAGGTAGGGGCGGAGGGGTTCGGGGATGGTTACGGAGCCGTCAGGCTGGCGATGGGTCTCCACTAGGGCGGCCCAAACTCGGGGGACGGCGAGGGCGGAGCCGTTGAGGGTGTGGAGGATGCGGGTGCCCTTCTCGCCGGTGGGCCGGTAGCGCAGGTTGGCCCGGCGGGCCTGGTAGTCGGAGTACCAGGACACCGACGACACCTCTAGCCACTGGTCGGCGCCGGGGGCGTACACCTCCACGTCCCACGAACGGTGGTGGGATTGACCCAGGTCGCCGGTGCAGATGTCCACGATGCGGTAGGCCAAGCCCAACTCGGCCACCGCGGCCTCGGCCCGCTCCAGGATCTCAGCGTGGACCGCGGGGGCCTGATCGGGGGTGGCGTAGGCCAGGATCTCCACCTTGTCGAACTCGTGGACCCGCAGCAGGCCCCGGGTGTCGCGGCCCGCGGCGCCGGCCTCCCGGCGATAGCAGGGGGTGTAGGCCATCATCCTCATGGGCAGGTCGGCCTCGTCGAGAATCTCGCCGGAGGCCAGCGAGGTGAGCGGCACCTCGGCGGTGGGGATGGCCCACAGGTCGTCACGCTCCAGCCAGTAGGCGTCGTCGGCGAACTTGGGGAGCTGCCCGGTGCTCACCATGACCTCGCTGTGGACCAGGGTGGGCGGGCGGATCTCCTCATAGCGGTCGGCGTTGCGGTTCAGCCCGAATTGAACCATGGCCCGGGCCAGCGAAGCCCCTGGCCCCCGGAGCATGGCGAACATGGACCCCGACAGCTTGGCGGCACGCTCCATGTCGAGCCAGCCGGCCTCCACCGCGAACTCCCAATGAGGCACCCGCTGGTGTTCGCCGTAGGCATCGGGGTCGAAGTTCTCCACCCGCAGCACCGGGTTGTCGTCCTCATCCTCGCCGTCGGGCACATCGGCGGCGGGCAGGTTGGGGATGTGCAGCAGCAGGTTTTGGATCTCGGCGGCCACCGAGTCGGCTTCTTCGGCCAGGGCCTTGCCCTGCTCGCCCCGCGTACGGCTCCGGGCCGCAGCCTCGTCGGCCTCGGCGTCGCGGCCATCGCGCTTGAGCTGTCCCACTTTCTGGGACAGCTCCTTCACCTCGTGGCGCATCGCATCGCGCTCGGTGGTGAGATAGCGGTGGCGCTCATCCAGGGCCGCCACCTGCTCCAGCTCGGACAGGTCGATCCCCCGGCGGGCCAACCCGGCCCGCACTGCGTCGTACTCGGTGCGCACCAGGCGCAAATCGATCATCGAGATCCGTTGGAAGAGTTGGAGCCGTTGGAGCCCGACGTGACCGGCACTCGGGTGTCGGCGGCAATGGGGCCGGAGGGGACGGTGGTCACCACCCGCATCTGGGTATTGGCCCGCTGCTGGGCACCGGCCCAGCGGAAGAACAGCACCCCGATCCACGTCCACAGATACATCCCGCCCACCAACTTCATGATTAGCCCGGCGGCCTGCTGATCGGCCTGAAGGCCGATGCCCCACAGGCGGACGTCGTGGTCATAGGCGCTGTAAACCGCCCCTTGGGCAAAGGTCAAGAATCCGCCAGGCACGGTGGGCACCACCGACATCAAGAACAAGTAGACCATCTTGCCCGGCTCGCGCATGTGCAATTCGGGGATCGGCCCGCATACCGGCAGCCACATCAACATCGCCGAGGCGAACAGCAGTAGGTGGACGAAGTAGTGCAGGGCACCGCTCTCCACCGAGGTGTTGACCACCCAGGGAATGTGGCTCACCGCCACCATGAAGTTGAACAGCAGCCCGGCGGCCACGGGTCGGGCCAGCCGCCGCACCCAGATGCCAACGCTGCCGTCGCCGCTGAGCGCCAGCCGGGCCAGCCATTGGGGAATGGCCGCCCACAGCAGCGGAGGCACCAGCAGCGTGATGAGCAGGTGCTGGATCATGTGGACCGAATACAAGTACTCCTCGGAGATGTCGTGCATCGGCCAGTCGCTGGCCACCCAAAGCAGCACCATGGCCCCGACAAAGGCCAGCTTGTGATGGCGGGCAAACGGCGGTTCGCCGACAGGCGCCGCCTTGGGGGCGATGATCCGAGCCGCGTACCAGGCCATGGCTACCGCGGCCAGCAGGATTATCCAGACTTCGGCGTGGGGCTGGAACCGCCAGATATCGGTGTCAGCCGCGAAGGCCATCGGCCATCTACCAGATGCGGAACGCGGTGAGCCCAAGTCTGCGGGCTTCGTCGCGTGGTTGAGCCATCATCGCCTACCAAATCCGGAACGCGGTGAGCATGACCATGTATACGGCCATGGCCAATATCAGACCGAAGACAAATAATCGCCAGAAGATCGGGTGGTCGAACTTCAGGTGCATGAAAAAGGCCACCACCAAGAAGAACTTCAGCAGCATCATGATGATCAGCATCACGATGATGGCGGTGTCGCCCCACCCGTGCACCGTCTCGAAGTAGGTGAACACCTCGAACGCGGTGAGCAACGCGAGGTAGATGGCCACCTTGACATAGAGCCAATTGGATGGATGGGCGTGACCGCCGCCCGACGCGTGTTCGTCGGGAGCGTGGGCCGTGTCGGGAGAATCAGGAGTGACGGTGGCCATAGAGAACCCTACTGCGGGAAGAGGTACACGATCGTGAAGATCACGATCCATACGATGTCGACGAAGTGCCAGTACAAGCCGATGATCTCCACGGTCTCGGCCCGCTCCGGACCGAGGTTGCCCCGCATCGACATCACCAGCAGCGACATCAGCATGATGATGCCGATGGTGACGTGGGCCCCGTGGAAGCCGGTGAGCGCGTAGAAGGCCGACCCGAACAGGTTGGTGGTAAACCCGAGACCCTCGCTGTAGAAGGCGGTGAACTCGTACACCTGACCGGCCACGAAGGTGGCGCCCAGCGCAGCGGTGGTGGCCAGCCAGATGCGGTTGCCCCGCAGATCGCCCCGGGCAATGGACGACACCGCAAACACCATGGTGAGCGAGCTCATCAACAGCACGAATGAGCTGACCGAGGTGAACGGGATGTCGAACACGTCTTCGGGTCCGACATCGTTGGGGCCGATGCGCCCCTTGTTGAACATGTAGGTGGAGATGAGCCCACCGAACAGCAGGCACTCCGAGCCCAGGAACACCCACATGGCCAGCTTCTCGTTGGAGAGGCCGGTGCTGGTGTGGTGCTCTCCGTCGTGGTGCTCTGGGGTGTGCCCGGGTGCCTCGGCGGTCATTGTCTCAGCCAACGGTCGCCTCC
>JAJEEH010000232.1 GCA_022821105.1 Acidimicrobiia bacterium | reverse complement strand
CGTCGGCCGGGTTCAATCAGGTGATTTCCGAGCACGGGCCGCAGGCGTTCGGGATGTTCAGCTGCTCCAAGGCCACCAACGAGATGAACTACATCGCCCAAAAGTTCATCCGCACGGTGGTGGGCTCCAACAACATCGACTCCTGCAACCGAACTTGACACGCTCCTTCGGTCGTCGGTCTGGCGACAGTATTCGGAGCAGGAGGGGGCACATGCTCCTACCAGGAGGTTGAGGAAACCGACGTGATCCTCTTGTGGGGATCCAATGCCCGCGAGGCCCATCCCATCTTCTTCCACCACGTGCTCAAGGGCATCGATAACGGTGCCCGCATGTACTGCGTCGACCCCCGCTACACCTCCTCGGCCCAATTCTCCGACGTTTGGGTGGGCATCGACGTGGGCACCGACATCGCCCTGGCCAACGGCATCGGCCGTGAGATCATCCACGCCGGTCTGGCCAACCTGGACTTCATCGCCCACTCCACCCAGGGATTCGAGGCCTACGCCGCCTCGGTGGAGCCGTTCACCCCCGAGGCAGTGGCCGCCATCTGCGGCATCCCCGCCGAGGTGGTGGTGGAGATGGCCCACGCCTACGCCACTGCCGATACGGCCCAGATCCTGTGGACCCTGGGCATCACCGAGCACCACAACGCGGTGGACAACGTGTTGTCGCTGTGCAATCTGGCCTTGCTCACCGGCCATGTCGGGCGGTGGGGCTCGGGCTTGGTGCCGCTGCGGGGCCAGAACAACGTGCAGGGCGGGGGCGACATGGGCGCCATCCCCAACAAGTTCCCCGGGTTCGCCAGCGTGGACGACCCTGATGATCGGGCTCGGTTCGAGGCTGCCTACGGTCGGGAACTCAACCCGGTACCGGGCTGGCACCTCACACTTATGTTCGAGGCCATGGAGCGGGGCGATCTTCGGGCGCTGTATGTGATCGGCGAGAATCCGGCTGATTCCGAGGCTGACGTGCTCCACGCTCGGGCCCAGATGGAGAGCCTCGACATCCTGGTGGTGCAGGACATTCTGATGACCCGCACCGCGGAGATGGCCGACGTGGTGCTGCCCGCCTCGGTGGCCTGGGCAGAGAGCGACGGCACCGTCACCTCCAGCGAGCGCCGGGTGCAGCGGGTACGCCCTGCGGTCTCCCCTCCCGGCCATGCCCGACACGACATCGACATCTTGTGCGACATGGCCGAGGCCATGGGTGACGAACTCGGCCCCCGCGACCCTAAGGCCGCCTGGGATGAGCTGCGCAGTTTGTCGGCGATGCACGGTGGCATGGCCTGGGAGCGTCTGGAGGCTGCTGGCGGCCTCCAATGGCCGTGTCCCGACGAGGATCACCCCGGCAGCACCTTCTTGCACGGGTGGTTGTGGGCTGACGACCTTGAGGGCCGAGAACCGGCCCCGTTCTCGGTGCTGGAGCACGAGGGGCCGACCGAGGAACTGAGCGAGGAGTTCCCCCTGCGCCTCACCACCGGAAGGGCCTTGGACTCCTACAACACCGGCGTGCAGAGCGGTCAATACGACTCGCCGCTCCGGTTCGCCGGTCTGGACTTGAACTCGCAGGATGCCGCGGGCCTGGGCATCGCCGACGGCGACCGGGTGCGGGTTTGCTCCCCCCGAGGTTCGGTGGAGATGAATGCCCGGGTGGTGTCAAGCCTGCCGCGAGGGCTGGCCTTCACCACCCTTCACCATCCCGAGCTGATCGATGTGAACGTGCTCACCAACCCCGACTGGGATCCGAAATCCGGTACAGCCGAGTTCAAGGCTGCTGCGGTGAGGGTAGAGCTGGTCGATGCCCCCGAGACTGCGGGGGCACCCGTTGGCTGACCTGCACTTTGGGGACGATCAGCCCACCGAAGCCGAACAGGCCGCCATCGACGCCATCGTCCCCCCCGCAGACGCGGCCACCGTCGTCGAAACCGAGCGGATAGTCCGCGGGGGCCGCAGCAGACGACACGACCTGCGCCACCTGTTGTTGCCGGTGCTGCACTCGCTCCAGCATGAGATCGGCTGGATCAGTCCCGGCGGCTTGAACGGGGCCGCCGAGCGGCTGGGGGTTCCCCCCGCTGAGGCTTACGGAGTGGCCACGTTCTACGAGCTGCTGCGCACCACCGACCCCGGCCACCGCGACGACGTCGTCCATCTTTGCGTCGATCCGGCCTGTGCCATGGCGGGCAACAACGACCTTCGAACGTCTCTGGAGGCGGAAGGGGCCAGGGTCCACGACAGTCCCTGTCTCGGCCAGTGCGAACGAGCCCCTGCGCTGTTTGTCCAAGGTGTTGGGCGGCCCGATCGAGTGCCATCCGACGACGAAGAGGACTTCCATCTGCCCCAAGCGGGCGACCCCAGCTTGAGGGTGCTGCGCCGGGTGGGTGAAGTCGATCCCACCTCCCTGGATTCCTATCGGGACCATGGCGGCTATGAGGCTTTGGCCCGAGCCATCGAGATGGGATCCGACGCGGTCATCGCCGCCATCTCCGACTCCGGGCTGTCCGGCCGGGGCGGTGCGGCCTTCCCCACCGGGATCAAATGGCGGGCCGTGGCCGACGAGCCCGGCCCGGACAAGCACGTGGTGGCCAACTGCGACGAGTCAGAGCCGGGCACTTTCAAAGACCGCATCGTGTGCGAGCACGACCCGTTCGCGGTCATCGAGTCGATGACCATTGCCGGTTTGGCCACCGGGTCGTCCCACGGTTGGATCTATATCCGGGGCGAGTACCCCCGGGCCACCGCCCGACTGGAAAGCGCCATCGCCCAAGCTCGGGCGGCCGGTTTGTTGGGCGACGACGTGGCCGGCAGCGGGCAGCGTTTCGACATCGAGGTTCGCCGTGGAGCCGGTGCCTACATCTGCGGCGAGGAGACGGCGCTGTTCAACTCCATTGAGGGCTTCCGGGGCGAGCCCCGCAACAAGCCCCCCTTCCCCACCACCCACGGCTTGTTCTCCCAGCCCACCGCCATCAACAACCCCGAGACTCTCATCAACGTGCTCGACATAGTGATCGAGGGCCCCAATGCCTACCGCTCGGTGGGCACCGAGCGCTCCCCCGGCACTCGGCTTTTCTGCTTATCGGGCCGGATAGGGGTTCCAGGGCTCTACGAAGTGCCGTTCGGTACCACGCTGGGCGAGTTGCTCGATTTGGCCGGTGGGCCGACCGGGGAGTTGGCCTCTGTGCTGTTGGGCGGCGCGGCGGGAGTGTTCGTCGGTCCCGACGCCCTCGACATGCCCCTCACCCTGGAAGACACCCGAGAAGCAGGAGCCACCCTCGGCTCAGGAGTGGTGACGGTGTTCGACGACACCGTGGATATGGAGGCGGTGGTCGTCCGCATTGCGGAGTTTTTCCGGGACGAGTCGTGCGGCCAGTGCGTGCCCTGTCGAGTGGGTACCCAGCGCCAGCACGAGGTGTTGGTGGAACTCCAGGCCTCTGGTCGTCCTCTGGCCCCCGAGCGCTCCGAGCTCATCGACGACATGGCCCTGGCCATGGTGGACGCCTCCATCTGCGGCCTGGGCCACACCGCCGCCTCCGCGGTGCGCTCCGCTCTGGCGCTGGGCCTGATAGGAAATAGCTCGTGAGCAGCGTCGCCACTGAGACGGCGGTGACCATCCAGGTCGACGGCCAAGAGGTGGCCGTGCCCGAGGGCGCGACCATCCTGGATGCCTGTGACGCCGCCGGCGTGGAAACCCCCACCATCTGCTACGGCCCCACCCTCACCCCGGTCAACGTGTGCCGGGTATGCGTGGTGGAGCTCGACGGCAGCCGAGCCCTGGTCCCCTCCTGCTCCCGGCCCGCCGAGGAGGGCATGGTGGTCCACACCGACAGCGAGCGGGTGCGCCACAGCCGCAAGATGGTGCTGGAGTTCCTGGCCACTGGTGTTGACGTGTCCCAGGCCGACGAGTTGGGCCAATGGGCCGATCACTACGGCGCCGACCCCGACCGCTACGTCCCCGGCGGCCAGACCATGGACGAGCCGGTGCGGGTGCAGGACAACCTCTACATCCGGGACTACGACAAGTGCGTGCTGTGCTACCGCTGCGTGGAGGCCTGCGGCGACGACGCCCAGCACACCTACGCCATCTCGGTGGCCGGCCGGGGCTTCGGCGCCCGCATCTCCACCGAGTTCGACGTGACCCTGCACGACTCGGCCTGCGTCTACTGCGGCAACTGCGTGGCCGTGTGCCCCACCAACGCCCTCCAGTTCAAAACCGAGTTCGACCTCCGCCAAGCCGACGACTGGCGCCCCGAAGACCAAACCGTCACCCAAACCGTGTGCTCCTACTGCGGCGTCGGCTGCAACCTCGAACTCCACGTCCAAGACAACCAAATCGTCAAATGCACCTCCCCCGACGACCACGACGTAACAAAAGGCAACCTCTGCATTAAGGGCCGCTTCGGCTGGAACTACGTGTAGTTGCCGGGTGCTGCCCCAGTGCCACCAGGGGATATTGTCACTGGCGTCGGTAGACTTGAGGCATGGATTTAGGTGCTCTCACCAGGGGAAACACCACAAAGGACCGATGCGGGCCACGAGGCGGCGAAAGAGCCACTGTGGATGTTCGGCTGGCTGAATTTGACGGACTGGAGTCGGGTGAAGTGGTCAAGTTGATCCTTCAGGCTGACAGTGCTCGGCGGCAGCTGGACGGGTATCTGGCCGCGCTGCTGGGCCGGTTTGGGGATCTGGAGGGGCAGGACGCGGTGGAGGAACTGTGCCGTCAGTTTGGGCTCGGTCGCTACAAGGCCCGTCAACAGGCCAAGACCTCAAGTGCTCTCAAGGCGTTGCCCGACACGTTGGAGGCGGCCAAGCAGGGATGGATCTCCATTGATCACGCCCGGGTGATGGGCGAGTCGCATCTGCGGACGCCGCTGTCCAAAGACGAGGAGTTGGAGTTGGTCGTCGTTGCCATTTCCGAGGACCTCGACGAGTTCAAGAAGACTGTGGCCCGCAGCGAAGACCAGCGACGGGCCGACGACGGGTTGACCCGCCATGAGCGCCAACGGGAGCGGCGCAGCGGCAAAGTGTTTGACGGCGATGACGACATGGTCGTTCTGCACGCCGAGTTTGATCGCATCGCCGGGGAGCGGGTCAAGGCTGCGCTCCACGACCTGACTGATCGGATGTTCCGCGAGGACTCCAGAACTGAGAGCGACCGCACCCATGAGCAGCGCAACGCCGATGCTCTGGTCGCGCTCATCACCCAACGACCCGACCGAGCAGACAACACCGGAAGCGAGCCTGAGACACACCCCGACTTCGACACGCCTGAAGCCGGCGTTGCGAACGACGATGCCAGCGGTTCGGGGTGTGACCTTGCTCCACAGGCCACGACACTGATCGTCTCCGTCGACTACGACACGCTCAGCGGCCAGCTCAAAAACGCCAGGCTCATCGACGGCACCCCAATCGACAACGACGAACTCCGCCGCATCGCCTGCGACGCCGGCATCGTGCCCGCTATCTTCGACGCCGATGGCCAGCCCCTTTACATGGGTAGAAAGCAGCGAGCCGCCACCGCCGCCCAGAAGCTGACCCTGATCGCCCGCGACAAGCAATGCGTCGGCTGCGGCATGAGAGCCAGCGCCTGCGACGCCCACCACATCATCTGGTGGGACGACGACGGCCCCACCGACATCACCAATCTGGTGCTGCTATGCCCCAAGTGCCACAAGAAAGTCCACAAGCAGGGCTACGCGGTGATTAAGGACGGCACCGGGCAACTCAGACTCAAGCCGCCTATGCGCAGTTCTGATGGGTTGTTACCGCGGGGCCCGACCCGATCTCTTGCTGCATAACCTTCAACACCAAATCAACTCCTGAATCAGCCAATGGCGAATGGCTGAGTTAGTCATTGTGTCCGCCCCATGTATGAGCGAGAATTCCGGGCGATGACTGCTATCAAATTGGACGGCGAAATGCTGTCGGCTGAGATCAAGGAAGGCTTGCGGGAGCGGATTGCTGCGCTGGCTGAGAAGGGGGTAACCCCGGGGTTGGGCACGCTGTTGGTGGGCGACGATGGACCGTCGGCCAACTACGTGGCCATGAAGCACCGTGACAGCGAGGAACTGGGGATGGGCTCGCGGGAGGTGCATCTGCCTGCCAATGCCACCCAGGGAGAGGTCGACGCTGTGGTGGATGACTTCAACGCCGATCCGGCGGTGGACGCCTACATCATGCAGTATCCGTTCCCCGGCGACCTCGACTACGAGACCGCATTGTTGCGGGTGTTGCCGGAGAAGGACGCCGATGGGCTGCACCCGGTGAACCTGGGGCGGCTGGTGCAGGGGGTGGATGCTCCTCTGGCCTGCACGCCGCGAGGCATTCAGCTGATGTTGGAGCGCTACGAGATTCCCATCGCGGGCCAGCATGTGGTGATCATCGGCCGGGGGCTCACCATTGGGCGGCCCTTGGCCAACCTGCTGTCGCTGAAGCGGCCCAATGCCAACGCCGCGGTCACCGTGGTGCATACCGGGGCGGGCGACATCTCCCGATACACCAAGAACGCCGACATCCTCATCGCCGCGGCGGGGGCGCCCCGAATGGTGAAGGCCGACATGGTCAAGCCCGGCGCCGCGGTGGTGGCTGCCGGGGTGAGCTTTGCCGACGGGAAGCTGGTGTCGGATGTGGACGACGATGTGGCCGAGGTGGCGGGCTGGCTTTCGCCTCGAATCGGCGGGGTGGGGCCGATGACCCGTACCATGCTGATGGCCAACACCGTGGCAGCCGCCGAGCGGGCTGTGGGCTGACAAGCCTCGGCCTCCAAGGCGCGACCAGACAAAACGACCTAGCAACAACAACCAGGAAGCACAGACATGGCCGACGCCTACATCATCGACGCAGTTCGCTCCCCCATGGGCCGCTTCGGCGGCGGGCTGAGCCACCTCCACCCGGCCGACCTGGGCGCCAACATCTTGAGCGGGCTGATCGACCGCACCGGCGTGGACCCGGCCGCGGTGGACGACTGCATCATGGGCTGCGTGGGCCAGATCGGCGCCCAGGCATTCAACGTGGCCCGCAACGCCTGGCTGTCGGCCGGGCTGCCCGAGCACGTACCGGCAGTCAGCATCGACCGTCAGTGCGGATCCTCGCAGCAGGCGGTGCACTTTGCCGCCCAGGGCATCATGTCGGGCACCCAAGACCTGGTGGTGGCCGGCGGCGTCGAGGTCATGAGCCTCATACACCTCAACAGCCAGGGCGACGTGGGCCCCGATTTGGGCATGCGCTATCCGTTCGACGGCGACGGCTGGGCCAATCGCTTTGGCGACGAGGAGGTCCACCAGTTCCGGGGCGGCAATCTCATCGCCGAGCGGTGGGACGTAACCTTGGAGGATATGAACGGCCTGGCCCTGCGCAGCCACCAGAACGCGGCCCGGGCCTGGGAAGAGGGCCGCTTCGAGCGTGATGTGCTAGCGGTGGACGACTGCGCCCGCGACGAGGGCATCCGGCCCGACACCTCCATGGAGAAGATGGCCAAGCTGCGCCCCTTCTCCGATCACGGTCCGCTGACCGCGGCCAACTCCAGCCAGATCACCGACGGCTCGGCCGCCCTGCTCATCGCCTCGGAGAAGGCAGTAGCCGAGCACGGCCTCACCCCCCGGGCCCGGGTTCACACCATGGCGGTGGTGGGCAGCGACCCGGTGCTCATCCTCACCGGCCCCATCCCAGCCACCGCCAAGGTGCTGGACCGGGCTGGCATGGAACTCGACGACATCGACCTGTTCGAGTGCAACGAGGCCTTCGCCTCAGTGGTGCTGGCCTGGGCCAAAGAAACCGGCGTGGACATGGACAAGGTGAACGTGAACGGCGGGGCCATCGCCCTGGGCCATCCGCTGGGGGCCAGCGGGGCCCGGATCATGACCACGCTGCTCAATGAACTGGAGCGCTCTGGCGGCCAATACGGGCTTCAGACCATGTGCGAGGGCGGCGGACTGGCCAACGCCACCATCATCGAGAACCTGGCTGCGTAGCCAAGCGAGATCCCCAAGGAGACCGAGAAGCAAATGGGCATCCACATCGACCACATCTCATTGCTGGTGAAAGACCTGGCCCAGGCGGAGGAGGACTGGCGACAGATCCTCGAAGTGCTGGCACCGGGCCACACCATGAAAGTCACTCGGGGAGAGGGCGCCGACGACATGGACGGAACCCCTATGGCGTGGGTCACGTTCCAAAACCCCGATCCCACCGGGGTGTCCATCCAACTCTGGTCGCCCGCCGAGCCGGGCCACTGGCCCGACAAGGTGTTGGCAAAGAAGGGCGAGTACGTCCACCACATCGCCTTCTGCTCTGACGACTTCGACACCATGATCGACGGGGTGCGCGACGCCGACATCCCGCTGGTCATGGACGAACCCAGCCATCCCGACACCCAGCCGTGGCTGAAGTGGAACTTCATCCCTCCCAACAAGGCCCACGGCCCGCTGATCGAGTTGGCCACCCGCTACCTGTCGGTCGGCGAGGAGTGGCTCCCCCACCCTGACAACGCCGAGAACCAGCCTCTGGCCGACGAACTCCGCGGGCGGTACTCCGGATAGTTCCTAGTTTTCGGCAGAACACAGTAGGCCGATACTCGCCATGACCGACTCCCCGGTGGCCATCACCATGCCGGTGGAGGACGGCCTCTCCATCGGCTGGCTGACCGACCTGGTCGTACACGCCGAGCAGTCCGGCATCGACACCGCGCTGGTGGGCGAGGTGGCCGGTCCCGAGGTGTTCGCCACCCTGGGGGCCATGGCCGCCCGCACCGAGCGCATCCGCCTGGGATCGGGCATCGTGGCCGCCTACACCCGCTCCCCCGCGTTGACCGCAATGGGCTTCGCCACCTTGGCCTCGCTGGCGCCCGGACGGGTGATCGCCGGCATCGGGGCCAGCAGCCCCATCGTGGTCGGGCGATGGCACGGCGGTGACTTTGAGCAACCCCTAGCCACGGTGCGGGAGTTCATCGGCTTGCTCCGGGCTGCACTGGCCGGCGAGAAGCTGAACCACGACGGCCCCCGGTTCCGATCACGCGGCTTCCGGCTCGACCTGCCCGCGGTAGATGTGCCCGTCTGGCTAGGGGCCATCAACCCCCGCATGCTGGCTCTGGCCGGCGAGATAGCCGATGCAGTGTTCATGACGTGGTGTCCGCCAGGGGAAGTTGGCCCCAAGCAAGAGATCGTCGAAACCGCAGCCACCGAGGCCGGTCGCAATCCCGGCGACGTGGCCACCGTGCTTTCGTTTTGGGCCTACGCCGGCCCCGATCCCGAACAAGCCATAGAGCGGATGCGGCGCCAAGTGCTGGCCTACGCAATGGTTCCTACCCATCAGCCCGCATTCGTTGGCACCTTCGACAACCTGCCCGAGGTTGCCGAGGCCTGGCAGAGCGGCGACCGGGCCAAGGCGCTATCCCTGGTGCCCGATGAGGCCGTGCTGGCCCAATGTGCCCTCGGGTCCGACATGCTGGCCGATCGCATTGCCGCCTACGGGAATGCGGGCGTCGACTTGCCCATCGTGCTGCTCACCGGCGCCCACGTCGGCGACGACATCGGCCCGCAAGCCACCGTGGATGCGCTGAGTCGAATTGCCACGCACTGAGTGGCCGACTTCATAACGTGCCTCTTATCGCCGCCCGCTCTTAGTATCCCCCCATGACCAAATGCGACGTTGTCGTCATCGGCGCCGGGGCAGCCGGACTGAGCGCCGGGGCGCTTCTGGCCGCGGAAGGCAAGTCGGTCACCCTTTTGGAGCGGTCCCCCTTCTTGGGCGGACGGGCATTGGCGGTGGACGACGAGGGCTTCAAGGTGAACCTCGGTGGGCACCTCATCGAGGACCCCGGCTCGGGTCTGACCAAGGTGTTCGAACACGTCGGCAAAGAGCTCATCCACGGCGAGGTGTCCCATGACATGCCGATCTGGGACAACGACACCCAAACCTGGGGATCGATCCGCGACCGCTATCCCGACAAGACCGAGGTGAAGAAGGTCATCAAGGCCATCACCGAGAGCACATGGGACGAACTGGAGGAGTGGGACGACCGCCCCATGCGGGAATGGCTGGCCCAGTACACCTCCGACCAGGGCGTTTACGACCTCTATGAGTTCATCGCTGTTCTGGAGTGCATGACCGACGAGTGGTACGACCACTCGGCCAGCGACAACCTGTGGGTGCGCAAGATGCACTACGAGGAGCGGCACATGGCCGCCTACTCCTGCTGGCCCGGCCAAGGCTGGGACGGCATGTGGCAAGACCTGGCCGACGGCTTCACCGAGCACGGCGGCGAACTGCGGATGCAGACCGCGGCCGGCCGGGTGCTGATCGAGAACGGGGCGGTGGTCGGGGTGTCCATTCCCCATGAGCCCACAGTGCCCAACGACTGGGACATCGGCGAGGTGATCGAGTGCGACGCGGTCATCTCCACCCTGCCGGTGTGGAACGTGTTCAACGTGGTGCCCGAGTGGGAGCTGCCCGATTGGTACACCAGCCAGATTCGCTACCTGGCCCAAGACCAGTACCGGGTGACCATGCTCAACCTCTACTTCGCCACCGAGGAACCGGTGACCATGTTCGATCCCCGGGAGCTGGCCACCTGGCTGGAAACCCCCCACAGCCCCACGCCGGGATACATGTACGACCAGGCGGCCATGGACCCCCAGGGCATCCCCAACGGACTCCACCTGTACTGCACCGGCGGCATCGTCCCCGGATCCCGTGGGCGGGACCGGCGCTACATCGAGGACATGTACGACCGCCTCGAGCAGGGCCTCTACGTGATGTACCCCGGCCTGGCCGAGCATGTGTGGAAGAGGCGCCTGTTCGTGTTCGACCCGGCGTTCGGCGTGGCGCAAAAGCCCATGTTGGTAGGCAAGTTCCGGCCGCACTGGCGGGCCCCTACCGTGGACGGCCTGTACTTCGCCAGCGAGACCTTCCGCAGCCGGGGTATCGGCACCGACCGCTCGGCCCGGGCCGCCCTCACCTGCGTGGAGGACATCCTGGGCCGTCGCATCCCCACATTCGGCGACGGCTGGCGCTACTAGGGAAGCAGTCCCACTAGACAAGAACGAGCAAACAAGGAGCAACCAAGCACATGGAGTTCACCCTCACCGACGAGCAGTCGATGTTCCAAGAGATGGTCCGCAACTGGGTCGAGAAGGAATGCCCCAAGGACGCAGCCCGCGACTACGAGGCCCAGGAGTTCGAGTATCCGTTCGAGCTGTGGGACAAGATGTCCGACGCCGGGTTCCACGCCATCGGCCTGCCCCCCGAGCTGGGCGGCCAGGGCGGCGACGTGGTCACCCAGATGATCCTCACCCGGGAGCTGGCCCGCTCGCTGGCCGGGCTCACCTGGATCTTCGGCATCTCCTCGTTCTGCGCCAAGTCGATCAACAAATTCGCCACCGATGTGGCCCGCGAGGAGCTGATCCCCCAGCTGGCCGAGGGCAAGATCCGAGTGGCCATCGCCGTCACCGAGCCCTCGGGGGGCACCGACCTGATGGGAGCGATGAAGACTCGGGCCACCAAGGTGGACGGGGGCTGGAGCATCACGGGCCAGAAGATCTGGTCGACCGCGGCCCACGTGTCCGACTACCTGTTCTTGATGGCCCGCACCGAGGACATCCAAGACAAGCCGGCCCGAGGGGTGACCCTGTTCTTGGTGAAGAACCCCGCTGAGGGCTTGGAGTGCCGCCAGATCCCCAAGGTGGGCATGAAGTCGGTGGGGTCGTGCGAGGTGTTCCTCGACGACGTGTTCGTGCCCGACGAGTACGTGGTGGGCCAGCCCGGCCAGGGCTTCTACCAAATGCTGTCCACCCTCAACAACGAGCGGATCATGGTGGCCGCCCTGTGTACCGGCATCATCGACGGCTGCATCGAGGAGACCCTCAGCTATTTGATGGAGCGGGAGGCCTTCGGCAAGAAGATCGGCTCGTTCCAGGTGTGGCACCAGAACCTGGCCGACATGGCCATGATGCAGAAGCAGGCCGAGCTGATGACCTACTACGCGGCGTGGAAGTCGGAGTCGGGCGAGGACTGCGGTCGGGAGGCCAACATGGCCAAGGTGGTGGCCTCGGAATACGCCGGCAAGTGCTCAGATATTGCCATTCAGGTGCTAGGCGGCATGGGCTACGCCCTCGAGACGCATCCCCAGCGCTACTGGCGAGACAGCCGCCTCTACCGCATCGGGCCCATCACCAACGAGATGGCCAGGAACAGCATCGCCGAGACCTTCGGGCTGCCCAGAAGCTTCTAGTGGCTCACGTTCTGGATGGCCGGGTGGCGCTGGTAACCGGCGCTGGACGGGGTATCGGGTTAGCGGTGGCGGCTCGTTTGGCCAGCGATGGTGCTGCGGTGGTGGTCAACGATCTGGAAGCTGGGGTAGCTGAGGAGGCAGCGGCGGCGATCGCCGATGCTGGAGGGCAAGCAATTGCCGCGCCAGGTTCAGTTGTGGATCACGGTGACGTCAGGACCATGCTGGGCGCTGCCCATGACTCCTTCGGCAGCCTCGACATCCTGGTAAACAACGCGGGCATCACTGCCGATGCCATGGCCCACAACATGACCGACGAACAGTGGGACCTGGTGTGCGATGTGGCTCTCAAGGGCACGTTCAACCTGTGCCGGGCTGCCTTTCCGCTGCTGCGGGGCAGCCGGGACAACCCACCGGGCCACCATCGCAAGGTGGTCAACATGGCCTCCATAAATGGGATCTATGGCATCGCCGGCAACGCCAACTACTCAGCGGCCAAGGGCGGGGTGATCGCGCTGACCAAGTCATTGGCTCGGGAATGGGCTCGCCACAGAATCAACGTCAACGCGGTGGCCCCCGGCTACATCGCGGGCACCCGCCTCACCGGAGCCCGCGACGACGACACCGGACTGGGCATCCCCGAGGCGATCATCGAGCGCATCGAGGCCCAGATCCCCATTGGCCGGGCTGGCACTCCTGAGGATGTGGCCGGTGCCGTCGCTTGGCTGGCGTCGGGCGACTCCGACTATGCAACCGGACAGGTGATTGAACTTCATGGAGGACGAGAGATGGTGGAACTCCTGTGAGCGCTGAGAAGCTGGCAACTCTTGAGGACGCGGCGGCCCTTGTTCGCGATGGCGACACCGTGGCCATCCAAAACATGGCCACCCAAGCCGCGCCCATGGCCCTGGTGCGGGAGCTGATCCGCCAAGGCCGCAAGGAGCTCGGGGTGGTGTGCCTGGTAGGCGGCATACCGGTTGACTGGCTGGCCGCGGCCGGGGCCATCAACCGCCTTATCGGCGCGGCGGTGTCGATGGAGCAATTCGGGCTGTGCCAGCGCTACCGCAAGGCGGTGGAGTCCGGCGCTATCCGGGTCGAGGAGCTCTCGGAGACCGCGCTGAACGCGCGACTGGGCGCGGGCGCTCGCAATTTGCCGTTCCTGCCCACCCGAGGGCTGATCGGAACCGACCTGATCGACGTCAACGACAACCTGGTGATGCTTGACGACCCCTTCGGCGGACCGTCGGTAGTGGCCTGTAAGGCGCTGATTCCCGATGTGGCCCTGGTACACGCCCACAAGGCCGACCGGTTCGGAAACATCGGATACGAGCCCACCGCCCTGTGGCCCGACCTGGGCATCATGCCCAAGGCCGCTACGACGGTGATCGTCACCGTTGAGGAGATAGTGGACTCCGAAGTGCTTCGAGCCGACCCCGACCGCACGGTGCTGCCCGGCTTCATGGTGGACGCAGTGGTGGAAGCCCCGTTCGGCGCCCACCCGACTTCGTTCTTCCCCCGCTACGGGTACGACACGGCGATGCATTTGGAATGGATCGGTTCTGCCCGCGACGACGAGGCCGTGGCTGGGTTTATGGAGAAGTACGTGACCGGACCCGCCGACCACGCGGCCTACCTGGAAGTCGTAGGCGGCGCGGAGCGGCTGGCCGCCGTGGAAGCTTGGGAGTAGACGTGAAGGTGTTCGTTGGCGAGAAAGCGTCCGGAAGGCATGCATCGGGAGAAACAGCGTGAGCGATTGGCAGAACAGCCCCCCGGCTGAAGACTGGACCATTGATGAGCTGATGATCGCTCGGTTGGCCGCCTGCTTCGCCGACGGCGACCAGGCCTGCAACGGGATGGCCTCGTTCGTGCCGGTGAGCGCCTTTTGGCTGGCCCGGCTCACCCACGCTCCCGACCTGGTGTGGCTGGCGGGAGCGGTCGGCCTCGAGCCCCGGCCCGACCGGGTGCCCGCCTCCACCTTGGAGGCTCCGCTGTGGCGGGACTCCATCATGTACGTGGAGCAGTACGGCGACTTCTGGACCATCGCGCTCAACGGTCGGTGGCTCACCAAGTTCTGCGTGGGATCGGCCCAACTCGACCGCTTTGGCAACGGCAACAACTCGATCATCGGCACTGACTATCACGCTCCCCGGGTGCGGCTTCCGGGCACCGCCGGTTTGGGCGACATGGGCTCCATCGGCAAGGCGCTCTACTACTGGAACCCCAACCACAATCCTCGCTCACTGGTCGAGAACGTGGACTTCATCTCCTGCGCCGGGTATCTGGGCGGCGGCTCAGAGCGGGCCGATGCCGGATTGGAAGGCGGACCTGAGCTGGTGATCACCAACCTCTGCGTCCTCGACTTCCACCCCGACACCCGCCACATGCAAGTGGCGTCGTTGCATCCTGGGGTGACCTTCGACCAGGTGCAGGAGGCCACCGGCTTCGAGCTGCCCGCTCCCGAGGGGCGGCTGCCCACCACCGCAGTGCCCACCGTCGAGCAGGTGCGGCTGATCCGCGAGGTGATCGACCCCGACAACATGCGCCGCCGGGAGTTTGGGGGATGAGAGACCTCGAGATCGGCGTTCCCGGCCAGATCATGCCCCCGGCCCACCGGGCCGTGGAGCTGGGCCAGCGGGCTGAAGCCGACGGATACGACGCCCTGTGGTGGCCATGCCATCTGATGGGTTGGCACCCCGACTCGATCTGGACCCCGGACATGAGCCCGCTGGCCGCGGTGCAGCCCAGCGGACATGTGTATTTCGATCCCCTGGTGATGATGGGCGCGGTAGGAGCCCAGACCGAGACCATCAAAGTCGGGGCCGTGGTCACCGACCTGATACGCCGCCACCCGGCCATGGTGGCCAACATGGCCCTCACCCTCGACCACCTAACTCAAGGCCGGGCCA
>JAJEEH010000298.1 GCA_022821105.1 Acidimicrobiia bacterium | reverse complement strand
CGCTGCCGGCGGGATCAACGGGCGCCAGGTGGAGATCATTACCGAGCAGTGGGACATCCTCGACGAAACGGCGTACGAAGCGGCGTGCGTGGTTCTCAACGAGGACCACGAAGTGTTCTTGGTGCTCGGATTCCTCATCAGTGGCTGGGGCAATCTTCTCTGCTACGTCGATATCTACGAGACCATCGTGATCAACACCGCCGACTTGGCGCTGGAGGATGTAGACGCCAGCGAGGGGCGCTTGATGACCACCCGCCCGTACCAGTTCGGCTCACTGCTCGCCGGGTTGGAGCTGTTGAGGCCCGAATTCGACGGCGCCAAGGTGATCATCTACGGCGGCTCCACCGACGGGCGGCATGAGGTGGCCGCCGAGGTGCTTCGGGGCTTCGGCGCCGAGGTCCTCGAGATCACCCAACAACAGATCGGAGGAGAGGACCTGATTGCGGCGGAGGCCGAGATCGATATCAATGTCGAGCGGTGGCGGACGCTCGATCCCGACTGGATCGTCAACGTGGACGGCGCCGTGGCCGGTTCCTTGAACGGTCTTGAGCGGGCAGGGCTGACCGACTGGAACATCGTGACTCCGGCCAACGATGTGGCTACCAATATTGCTCTCGGGGCCGATCTGAGCCTGTTTCCCAATCTGATCGCCACCGGCGAGCCGGGAGTGGACGAACTGATCGCTGAAGGCCTGTACGGCATTCCCGAGTGCTTCGAGATAATCAACGAGGCCACCGGGCAGGGCTTGGGGACGTCCACCGAGGGCGAAGACGCCGAATCCGGGACGGCGATGGAGGTCTGTGCGGCGTGGGATATCTTCGTGACCCTGGCGACGGCCGCAGGGCCTGAGCTCACCCCGGAGAGCTTCCTCCAGGCCGGATACGATCTCGGGACCTTCCCAATGACAGGGTCGCCCAGCGGGTCGCTGACGCCCGACAAGCCGTGGGTGTCCAACGCCCAGCCGGCGCTCTTCGTCTACGACGCGGAGCAGGATGCATTCGTTTCTCGCTGACAACAGCGAGTTGTCTGCCTTGTCTCGGTGCTTTAGTCGGCGCCAAATGTCTCGAACGGAAGACCGGTGTATTGCTCTGCTAGCGACTGCTGAGCTGCCGGGGAGCTGGAGATGTAGCGCAGCTCCTGTTCCTGAGTGCGCTGCTCGAAAGCCGTTTGGCCGGGGAACCGATGGAGCAGGTTCGTCATCCAGAAGCTAAACCGGACCGCGCTCCATACACGGCGCAATGCCACGTCGGAATAGCGGTTGATGCCGGTCGTGTTCCCGGCATAGACGGCCATCAGCGCTTGCGACAGATAGTGAACGTCGGCCACCGCCAGATTGAGGCCCTTGGCCCCAGTAGGCGGCACGATGTGGGCGGCGTCGCCGGCGAGAAACAGGCGCCCGTGGCGTAGCGGCTCCGCTACATAGCTGCGAAGCGGCGCTATTGACTTCTCAATCGATGGAGCTGGCGAGATGAGCGCGACCTGATCAGCAGGGAGGCGGGCCGTTAACTCCTCGTAGAAGCGGTCATCTGACCAGTCATCGACGGAATCGGTCAGCTCACACTGCACGTAGAAGCGTGCCAGCATCGGATTGCGGCTGGAGCAAAGGGCGAAGCCGCGATGATGGTTGGCGTACAGGAGGTACGGGACTGGAGGGGTCTCGGCGAGGATGCCGAGCCAGCCGAATGGGTATTCCTTGAGGTACTCGGTGCGGATCGACTTCGGTATGGTTTGGCGGCTGATGCCGTGGAAACCGTCGCAGCCAACCACGTAGTCGCAGTCAATGCGTTCGTTGACCCCGTTGTGGCAGTAGGTAACCCATGGCGCTTCTGTCTCAATGTCGTGTATGGCTACGTCATCCGCTTCAAAGACGATCTCGCTGCCGACCGCGTCACTCGCATCGTAGAGGTCCTTTTGGATGCGGGTTTGGCCATAACCCATCATTTGACGGCCCATTTGGAGGTTGGTGTCGACGGTTAGCAGTTCGGATCCGCGCCATGCGATGTTGATCGTGTCGTGGACATGACCCTCGGCATCCATATTGCGACCAAGTCCGTTGGCCCGCAGAACTTCGACAGTGCCCCACTCGAGCACACCAGCGCGGATGCGGCCCAAAACGTAGTCGCGGGTTTGTCGTTCTAGGACGATCGCGTCGATTCCAGCGTTGTGAAGAATGTGCAGCAGCAGCGATCCGGCCGGTCCCCCGCCAACAATGACCACTTGCCTCCTCACGCAGTAACCGTGCCGTTCTCAAGAACCAGCTGTCCGACCGCGGTGTTGCTCGCGGGCACGTGATACAGGCGATGTACCTCCCCTGGACTACCTCCGCCGGCCAAGTCGGCCATGGAGCCACGGGCGATCAGCCACATAACCAGCTCGATCCCCTCACTGCCTGCTTCACGCAAGTACTCGACCGGCGGCACTTCGGCGAGGACTTCGGGGTCGTTGATCATGTCGTCCATGAATCGATTGTCGAACTCCGCGTTGATCAATCCGGCCCGGGCACCCTGAAGTTGGTGACTCATACCGCCGGTCCCCCAGATCTGGACGATGATGTCGTCATCGAAGGTCTCGACGGCGGCTCGCAAAGCCTTGCCGAGCTCGAGGCATCGTCGCCCAGAGGGTGTCGGATGCTGTACCACGTTGACCGCAAGCGGCACCACCTTGCACGGCCACGCATCGGGCTTGTCAAACATCATGGTGAGCGGAACGGTGAGACCGTGGTCAACGGTCATCTCATTGACGAGGGTGAGGTCAAAACCAGCTGGGATAACACTCTGGGCGATATGTGCCGACAACGCCGGGTGCCCTTCGACTGTGGGTACCGGCCGTGGCCCCCAGCCCTCGTCGGCGGGTTCGTAGAACGGGGCCATGCCGAGCGCGAACGTCGGGATCATCTGGAGGGAAAACGCATTGCCATGGTCGTTGTACACCAGGATCACAACGTCGGGCGGATTGGCCGCTATCCAGTCGCGCGCCGGCTGCATGCCGTCGAATAGTGGCTTCCAATAGGGCTCCTCGGTCTTGCCCAAGTCAGAAGCGACACCAATGGCGGGGACATGCGACATGAACAAGGCCGCAGCGATGCGGGCGCTCACGGGCGATCCTCCCACTCATGCAGATACCGGTTGCCATCAACCGACCGACCGCCGGCGATCATCATCGCGGCATGCTGGTCGGCGTCGTTCTCGGTCATCGAGGACACAATCTGGACGTAACTGAGACCGTCGGTCGCACCGATTTTGGCCAGGAAGTAGATGTTGCCACCAAGGGCGAGGAGACGGTTGAAATCGCGGTCGACAACTGCTTGCTTCTGCTCGTGGGTCATACCCCACTCGTCGAGGTAGGCATCCTCGTCGGCTTTGAACCGCTTGCGGTTGTCGGCGTTCATGAGCGACATTGCGAACTGGTTGAGGTGATACCCCAGACGAGCCTGGTCGGCATCAAAGACGATCGTGCCGGGAATGTCGAGGTAGGGCTTTTCGATAGCCATTGGATCTCCTCGGTGAGTTGTAGGCCCTGTTGTTGCGCGTGCGCAGTATGGCAAACTGTTTACACGATTGTCGACAATCCAGGGGGCCCGTTGGTCATAGATTGCCATGGCCATTACACCACTACACCGCCGTCGGTTGGCGAGTGGCGAAAGGCTCAAACTGCTGAAGTCGAGGCTGATCCGCTCCACGTGGGAGAGAAAGGGGTCATCAATGTCAGCGACGACCAAATCCGCGAGTCGCTCGAGGGCGCCCAGCTGAAGTTCCAGAGGGAGCGGGGCACCGATCTCACGATCTTCTCGCCGCGAGCCAGTTGGATGGGTCACCACTTGGGCAACGAATACACGTCACTATTCTGGACCGAACACCAGAACGAGTTGATTCGACGTTGCTGCGACCTTTTTCCCGAGAATTTCGCCCCAGTATGCCAACTGCCGCAATCACCCGGAGTGGCTATCGACTCGTCGGTGCATGAGCTGCGCCGCTGTGTCCAGGAGATGGGCTTCATCGGCTGCAACGTGAATCCCGATCCGTCCGGTGGCCTCTGGAACGGGCCGCCGCTCTGGAACCGCTACTGGTGGCCCCTTTGGGAGGCCATGCAGGAACTCGACGTACCCGGAATGATCCATGTCTCCACATCGTGCAATGAGCACTTCTTCACCACCGGTTCCCATTATCTCGGCGCCGATACAACAGCATTCGTCCAAGCGCTCACGTCCGGGTTCATGAGTAGCTTCCCCGGACTGCGCTGGGTGATACCCCACGGCGGAGGCGCTGTCCCGTACCACTGTGGTCGCTTCAAAGGCCTTGCCCAAGACAAAGGCTGGGACTTCGACGGGCTCATGGATCACATCTGGTTCGATACCTGCGTGTACCACCAGCCTGGAATCGATCTGCTCGTCGACGTCGTTCCGATGGAAAACGTCCTATTCGCATCGGAGATGGTCGGTGCCGTGCGCGGCATCGATCCTGACACCGGGAATTACTTCGATGACACAAAGGTCTATATCGACGCTGCGAACATCACCGATGCCGATCGGGCGGCGATCTACGAATCAAATATTCGCCGCGTCTACCCCCGTCTCGGAGCCTGAAATGACCAATATCCATGGACCACGCCACGTCGTCGTCACTTCAATCGAGCGAGCGCCGCTCGACACCGTTGACTCCCTTGCCTCGATGGGCACGGCCACTGTGCACGAGGCCATCGGCCGTCGTGGTTATTTCGGCGCCGAGATCACGCCGATACAGACTGGTGCCCGCGTCGCCGGCACCGCAGTCACCGTCCTCTGTCATCCAGGCGACAACGGAATGATCCACGCTGCCGTCGAACAGTGCGGCTCTGGCGACATCCTGGTTGTCACCACCACCGCACCGTCGACCCACGGCGGATTCGGGGATCTACTCGGCACGTCGGTAATGGCCCGGGGCGTGCGGGCCCTTGTCACGGACGCAGGTGTTCGCGACACCGCTGAACTGCGAGAAATGGGCTTCCCCGTTTGGAGTCGCCATGTCTCTTGCCAAGGCACGGTAAAGAACACCGCCGGTTCGGTCAACGTACCGATTCGCATCGGCGAGCAGATCGTCCATCCCGGCGATGTGATATGCGCTGACGATGATGGAGTTGTGGTCGTAGCTCGCGGAGAAGCGGCCTGGGCGCTTGAGCAATCGAATGCGCGGCTTGCCAAGGAAGCAGGCACTCGAGCAAGGCTCGAAGCTGGCGAGCTTGGACTCGACTTCTACGGGCTGCGCGCCGAGCTCGCCGCTATGGGCGTCGAGTGGGTCGAGTCACTCGATTGATGCGCATCGCAGTCTTCGGCCTAGGCGAAGCGGGATCGGAGATCAGCCGAGACCTCGCCGCCGCCAGGGCCGAGGTCATCGGATTTGATCCGGCTGACGTTGACACGCCAACCGGTGTCATGCGTGTGACGGATCCTGCGTCTGCGGTGGTCGACGCCGAGTTCGTACTCGCCATCACGGCGGGCGCTGATGCTTTGGATGCGCTGACCCAAGCCCTCCACACGATTCCCACCGGTGCCGTCTATGCCGACTTGTCGACATCGTCACCGGCAAAGAAACGAGAGCTCGCAACTATGGCGGCAGGCGCAAGCCTCCGGTTCACCGACATCGCACTTATGACCACCGTTCCGGATCGTGGCCTGCGCACGCCGATGCTCGCGTCCGGCCCCGCCGCCGACGAGTTCCTCGCTGCCGTCACCCCTCTCGGTGCCACGGTCGAGGTCGTAGGCACCGAACCGGGTGAGGCCGCCACCCGAAAGCTGCTGCGCAGCGTCGTCATCAAAGGCGTTGCCGCCGTTTTGATCGAGTCCTTGAGGGGCGCCCGAAAGGCCGATCTCGCCGTCGAGACCTGGCAGAGCGTGATGGGACAGCTGGCCGATGCCGACGAGCAGTTTATCCGTCGTCTCGTAGAAGGAACAGGCGTCCACGCCAAGCGACGTCTCGATGAGATGGCGGCCGCCGTCGACCTCCTCGACGAACTCGTCGTGGCATCCACCATGACTCAAGCCACGATGCAAATTCTCGAATCGGTTCTTGCCGAAGGTCTGCCAGACCTCCCCGACATCTGATCCCCGTCAAATTGAGCCCCGTACCAGGACATCAAGCCTTCAGCGGGGAGCGTCGCCCCATCGTGTCAACACGTCGATCACCGAGTGGAGGTGGTTTTGCATTGCCTGCGCAGCCGTGTCCTCTTCGCCAGCGACGACTGCTTCGACAATTGCCCGATGCTCCTCCAGGGACTCGATTGGGCGGCCCGGCATCAATGCGAGCCGGTACTGGTGATGGGCGGCGCGATCGCGCAGATTAGCGACCAGCTGCGAGGCAATATGGTGGCCGCTCATTTCCCTTAGGCGGCAGTGCATGTGTCCATTGAGCTCGGAATAGGCCTGGCTCTGGCCGTCGCTGACAGCTTCTTCCATTTCGGCGATGATCTGGCGGAGTTCTGAGTGGCATTCGGCTGACGCATTGCGGGCCGCCCTGGCGGCGATGAGACTCTCGAGAACGGCGCGTGCTTCGGTGATCTGGATCGCCTCGGCGATCGAAATCCGCCGCACAGTCGCGCCACGGTTGGCCTCTCGCTTCACGAGTCCCCCGGACGTCAGCTCCAAGAGCGCAGACCGAATCGCGGCCCGGCCCACCGCGTACTCCTCGGCAAGCGCCACTTCCAGGAGGCGATCTCCCGGCTCAAATCGGCCCTTCAGGATGGCCTGCCGAAGGGTGTCGGTGACGGAATCAGCGCGGCTCATAGCAACTAGAAGGTATACAGCACCTGGGGATTGTCCACCAGAATGCGGTTTCGTACGGATTCGTCGGGAGCGAAGGCTGCAAGGAGATCGAGAAGCTCGCCTTCGTCGGGCATGACTTTGAGGTTCGGATGGGGCCAGTCGGTGCCCCACAGGAGTCGATCAGGGGCTGCTTCGACGAGCGCCCGAGCCAATGGAATGACATCGTCGAATGGTGCTACCTGTCCTTCTGTGAGACGTTCGGCGCAACTGATCTTCACCCAGCAGCGTTCGTCGGTGGAGATGCGTTCGAGTAGTCGCTGGAACGGCTCCTGATGGATACCGTGCGCGGCGGGGACGCGGGCCATGTGATCGATGATGTACGGGACTGGCATGGCATCGAGGACGTCGGTGTATGTGGCGAAGTCCTTTGCGTCGAAGTGCAGGACAATGTGCCAATCGAACTTGGCGACCCGGTACACAAGCTCCCAGAACTCGTCGAGGTCGGGGGCACCGCCGAGATGGGCGACAAAGTTGAATCGGATGCCCCGCACTCGGTTTTCGTGCAACTCGATTAAGTCGTCGTCGGTATACGACTGATCGATCATCGCCACACCGGCAAATCTCCCCCCACCACGCTTGATTGCGTCGACCATCGCAGTGTTGTCCGAGCCGTGGCAGCTGGCCTGCACGAACACTGCACGCGAGAGACCGAGACGGTCCTGAAGGCGTAGAAAGTCGTCGATCCCGGAGTCGGGCGGCGTGTAGGTACGGTTGGGGGAGAACGGGAACGCCGCGGCCGGGCCGAAGACGTGGCAGTGGGCGTCGCACGCGAGCGGCGGAGGGGTGAACGCCACCGGGGGACTGATCTCGGGTCGGGGGCCAGCCACGGTTCGCTTAAGCGGGAACGTGTGGGGAGGATTACGAGTAGCCATTGCTACTCCGGACGAGGGAAGACGGTGCCGTCCATTAGCTTTCGGGTGGTTCGAATTATCCCGACGCGGGGAACCTCGATCGTGCCGTCGGCATCGGTGCTGATCTCTATGACTGTGTCAAAATGGCCGGTGGGGTGTTCGAGCCGGACGACGCTGTCGTCGGGTGGAGTGAGCAGTTTGTGCGCCGGCGACCCGCGAAGCAGTGCGGCGGTGGCGACCGCCACCGCACCAAACACACCTATAGCGTCGTGGCACCGGTGGGGAATGAAGGTGCGAGTACAGAGATTTCCACCCGCCTGCGGTGGGGCGACGAACGTGAGCTTCGGCACTGTCGTTGCGCTGACGTCACCGAGGCCCATTCGGTATCCCGCTTGGACGCGGATCGCTTCGAGTTTCGTGCGCAGGGCCTCGTTGCCTTCGAGGACGGCGCATGGCTCATAGCCGGTGACACCGAGGTCGGCCGCCGCCATCACGACCACCGGCATGCCATTGTCAACCATCGTGCAGGCGATGCCCTCGACTTCATCAAACGGCTTGCCGGTCGGGAGTAGCGCAGCGGCCGAGCTCCCGGCAATTTCCTCGAACTCCAGAGAGATCGCTGCGGCGGTTCCTGGCACGCCCGAATTCGTCATATCGCCGTCGTAGACCGGGGCGCCGTCGCGCACTTCGAGCCGCGCAGTAGCAATCGAGTCGGTGTTGAGCATGCGGATCCTCACCGTCGCCTCGCCATCGCTGGGAGCATCGATGACGCCTCGTTCGATTGCAAACGGGGCGACGCCGGCAAGCAGGTTGCCACAGTTCTGCCGGTCGGAAACTATGTCGTCTTCAACGTTGACCTGGAGGAATAGATAGTCGACATCGGCCTCTCCGTCGGGAGACGGCGCGACAATTGCCACCTTCGACGTGAGTGGGTGGGCCCCCCCAATCCCGTCGATCTGGCGAGGGTCTGGTGAGCCCATGATCCGACGAAGCAGGGAAGCACGCTCATCGGCACCAGTGGGCAAGTCTTCTTGCAGGAAGTAGGCCCCCTTGGACGATCCACCGCGCATGATCATGCAAGAAATGCCGCCTTCCATTGGACGAGTTTCGCAAATGTCAACAAGATTGTCGACATTCCTGGCGGGCAGGTGGCAAGATCATCTGCACGAGTGGAAGCCGAGAGGATCTACGATGAAGCTTGCCCTTGCTGGTGCCGGTGCCTTTGGTCGCAAACACCTAGAGGGAATAGACGCCATCGATGGTGCCGAAGTCATATCGGTCATCGACCCCGTGTCCAACACCGCCCGCGAGGTCGCCGAAGAATTCGGCATAGCCCACTGGGGAACCGAACTCGACGAGGCTCTGAACGTTGACGAGGTGGACGCCGTAATCCTGGCCACCCCCACTCCGATGCACGCTCGCCAGTCGATTGCCTGCATGGAGGCTGGCAAGCACGTCCAAGTCGAGATCCCACTCGCCGATTCGCTTGCCGAGGCCGAAGCCGTGCTCGCTACTCAGGAGCGTTCGGGCCTTGTGGCCATGGTCGGTCACACCCGGCGCTTCAACCCGTCGCATCAGTGGCTGCGCAGCAAGCTCCAGGCTGGCGAGCTCAACATCCAGCAGATGGACGTGCAGACATACTTCTTTAGGCGCACCAACACTAACGCCCTGGGACAACCTCGTTCATGGACCGATCACCTGCTTTGGCACCACGCCGCCCACACGGTGGACCTATTCGCCTACCAGGTCGGTGAGGAGATCGTAGCGGCCAATGTGCTCGAAGGCCCCCACCATCCCGAACTCGGCATCGCCATGGACATGTCGATCCAGATGAAGACCAGCGGTGGTTCAATCCTCACGCTCTCACTTTCGTTCAATAACGACGGACCGTTCGGCACATTTTTCCGCTACATCGGCGATTCCGGCACCTACATTGCCCGCTACGACGACCTCTTCACAGGGCGCGACGAACCGATCGACGTGTCTCATGTCGACGTTTCCATGAACGGCATCGAGCTCCAAGACCGTGAGTTCATTGCCGCCATCCGCGAGGGCCGCGAGCCCAATAGCTCCGTCCGCCAAGTCATGAGTTGCTACAAGTGGCTCCACAAGCTCGAGCAGCAGCTTCGGAGCTGAGCTGAACCGACCACGCAAGGAATGCGTCAATGTCCAAGACCAACCCCCCATTTCGAGCCGATCATGTCGGTAGCCTGCTGCGCACGTCAACAATCCTGCAAGCTCGGGTGAACCACCAAGCTGGGCAGATCGATGCAGCTGGGCTGCGCGTAGTTGAAGACACCGAGATCGCTGCTTTGGTCAATCGTCTCGCCGAGACTGGTATCCGTAGCATCACCGACGGTGAGTTTCGCAGAGAGTGGTTCCACCTGGACTTCCTCCAGCAGCTCGGCGGTATCACAGTCGAAGGCATGATCGCGGCGACATCCGACTCGGAAGAGACCGTTCATCAGGCGCCTCCGCGGATCACAGTGACCGGCAGACTCACTCACGACCATCCGATTCAGGTCGCCGACTATGAATTCGTCTCCAGTCACACACCGGCGGGCTGCCTCACCAAAGTCACAATCCCGTCGCCGACGATGGCGCATTTCCGGGGAGGACGCGCCGGGATAGACATCGTGTCGTACCCCTACCTCGATTCGTTTTTCGAGGATCTCGCGAAGGTATATCGGGACGAACTCGCCGCGCTCTACGCCGCCGGATGTCGCTATGTGCAACTCGACGATACCAACCTGGCGTACCTTTGCGATCCTGGCATGCGTCAAGGCGCCATCGATCGAGGGGACGACCCCAATGCGCTCCCTCAAACCTACGCGGCGCTGATCAATGCGGCCCTTGAAGGTTGCCCCGACGATCTCACGGTCTGTATTCACCTCTGTCGTGGCAACTTTCGCAGCACCTATTTTGCTAGCGGTGGGTACGAACCGGTGGCTGAAGTGTTGTTCAGCGAACTCGACGTCGACGCCTACTTCCTGGAATACGACGACGAGCGTTCCGGCGACTTCGCTCCGTTGCGATTTGTTCCCGAAGACAAGACCGTTGTGCTCGGGCTGGTGACCTCCAAGTTCCCCGAGCTCGAAGATCCTGACGACCTCAAGTCAAGGATCGATGACGCCAGTGGCTATGTCGCAATTGACCAGCTCTGTCTCAGCCCGCAGTGCGGGTTTTCTTCGACGGTTCACGGCAACGTCATGACCGAGGACCAGCAGTGGGCCAAGCTCCGACATGTCGTCGCGGTTGCAAACGACGTGTGGCGTTGAACCGGTCAGCCTGCTTGGTGGCGGGCAACGACATCGGCGTAGACCCGGGCACTCGGCTTTGGTGTGTGCAAAAAGGTCTTGAAGTCCACCTCGTGCAGCCCGAGGTGGTGGTTGTAGCCGGACACCCACTCGAAGTTGTCGAGGAGCGACCAATGGAAGTACCCGAGCAGGGGGACACCACTGTCACGAAGAACCATCAGTTGGTCGAGGGCGGGTGGAATTAGGCCAGCTCGCAGGGTGTCGTCGTCGGTCGCTACCCCGTGCTCGGTTACCAGAACTGGGACGCCGGAGCGCTCGTACGCGTAGGCCGCCGCCCCGGCCAGTGAACCGGGTTCGACGGCCGAGCCCATGTCGTTCAATGGCAGTGACGAGTTGACCTCAACGGCTCCGTCGCCGTCGTACCAGCGTCGCTCATAGTTCTGTACGCCGATGAAGTCGTCGTTGGCAGCTATGTCCAGCCAGCGGTCGTAGCACTCCGCCCTCTTGCGATCACGCACGGTCGTGTCGTCGCCGACAACGCAGTCGTCGCACATGGCGATGCTGAGGCCAATTGGAAGATCAGGTACGGCCGCCTTGATAGCGGCGCGGGCCGCCTCATGTCCTGCTGCGAATCCATCGTCAAACTCCTCGAACTCAGCTGGAATCCAGACATTGGCCACCCGGTACCGATCGACGCCCGCGGCCTTTGACGCCGCGGCAAGAGTCGCTTTGTTCGCCTCGTACACGAAGTCGGGAAGCGGGATCCACGCCAGTAAGCGATGCAACTGGGGCTCGTTGAGGGTGAGTCCGTAAGCGATGCGGTCACCGAATGCCTCTGTGACCCTGGCGCAGTAGGTGGCGAACCGCATCGGCGCATCGGCATCCAAGAAGCCGCCCCGAGCTCCAAACCAGTGCGGGGCGGTGAAGTGATTGTAGGTAACGACCGGAGCGAGGTCCCGCTCAAGACAGCCGTCGACGATCCGCTCATAGTGGTCGAGGGCGGCGGTGCTGAACTCTCCCGGGTTCGGCTCGATCCTGGCCCACTCCACCGAAAACCGGTAGCTGTTCAAACCCATTCCGGCGACGAGCGCGAGGTCGTCCTCCCACCGTTCGAACGAATTGCACGCCGCCCCGGACGGTTCGGCGAACACCGTCGGCTCAACGTGCTCGAGGAACCATGTGTCGCTATTGGTGTTGTTGCCTTCGATCTGGTGGCCAGCGGTGGCCGCGCCCCATAGGAATGAGGCCGGGTTCGTCGAATATGTCATGGTTCCTCCTAGGCGAGCTGCCCGATCAGTTTGGGGGTGGGGGCCAGGTCACACCGACTTGTTCGGCGTGGTGACAGGCGACGCGTTGACCGCCGATCAGTCGGAGCATCGGCCGCTCGGCATGGCACTGCCCATCGGCCAACGGGCAGCGAGAGGCGAACGGGCAACCTTTGGGGTCGGGGGGCGCGGTGCTGGCCGAGCCTACGCTGAGAGCCTCACGGTGGGCGCGACGATCGATCTGCTCGGCCGGACGAGGAACCGGCGCCGCAGCGGTCAGCGCCACGCTGTACGGATGGCGGGGGCGGCTTGTCACATCCTCGACCGGGCCGGACTCCATGACTTGGCCGCGGTACAGCACCACAACTCGATGGGCGAGGAAGCGGACGACGCCGAGATCGTGGGCAATGAACAGGTACGCCAGCTTGTGCTCGTCGCGGAGATCGGCGAGCAGGTTGAGTACTTGAGCCTGGGTGGATAGATCGAGGGCGCTCACAGGTTCGTCGAGGACGAGCACGTTGGGGTCGCGAACGAGTGCGCGGGCGATGGCGATCCGCTGGCGCTGACCACCTGAGAACTGCGAAGGGAAGCGGTCAATGCTGTCACTGGGCAGCCCGACGGATTCGAGGGTTGTGATGGCGCGGGCGCGAGCGGCGTCACCTTTTATCCCGATCAGGCGCAGCGACTCAGCAAGGGTTTGCCCGATTCGCCGGGCCGGATTAAGCGACGAATACGGGTCTTGAAAAACGACGCGCAATTCGGATGCGAGGGTCCGGCGCTCCTTCAATGATGCCGTAGTGACGTCCTTGCCGTGCAGCCATATGGTGCCTTCGGTGGGCGGCTGCAACCCCAAGAGCGCCTTTCCGATCGTGGACTTGCCCGACCCCGACTCGCCGACGAGTCCGAGTGTCTCACCGGGCGCTATGTCGAAGCAGACACCATCGACCGCGGGAGGCGTCTTCATGGCTCGTCGACCCCCGCCATAACGGACGACGAGGTCGTGTACCTCAATTGCCGGAGGATTCGACTGGACGGTCGTGGTCATGGGGCCTCCGATTCCACAGCCAGTTCGGCGCCGCGGTGCTCAGGCGCCCACTGCGCGCCAGTTCGTCGGAGTTCTCCAGTTCGAATGCACAACGACATGCCGTCTACGTGGGCGGGCTCGGGCTCGAAGGCGACACTGCATTCGCTTGCCGCGAACTGGCAGCGGTCCGCAAAGCGGCACCCCTCCGGCCAATTGCCCGGAGGCGGCACGCTGCCGGAGATCGCAGCCAGCCGCTCGGGCTCAGGGGCATCGTCGGCGACATGCGGGTTCGCGCCGAGAAGCGCCATCGTGTAGGGGTGATACGGGTCTTCGAGCACTTCTGCCACCGTTCCGGCCTCTACAACTTGTCCGGAGTACATAACCGCGATCCGGTCGCAGATATCGGCCACCACACCGAGGTCGTGGGAGACCAACAACACTGACATGCCCGTTTCAGCAACCAGTGCCCGCAATAGGCTCAGAATCTCGGCCTGCACAGTCACATCCAGGGCGGTGGTCGGCTCATCGGCAATCAGGAGCTTCGGGGAGCCGGTGAGCGCCAGCGCGATCGCGACCCGCTGGGCCATGCCGCCCGAGAGTTGATGCGGGTAGCACCTGAGCACCCGTTCGGCATCGACTATGCCGACCTGTCGGAGAAGCTCAAGGGCGATTCGCCGGGCCTCGCGTCTCCCCACGCCGCGAAACCGCCGAAGCGGACGGGTGAGTTGCGACTTTACGGAGAACAGCGGATCCAGCGCGACCATGGGTTCCTGGGAAATCATGGCGATCTCCCGCCCGCGGATCTTGATCGCATCCCGTTCGGGCAGACCGGCGATCTGCCTTCCCTGCCAGATGATGGAACCGCTACTCACTTCCACACCCGCGGGAAGCAAGCCGAGGAGCGATCTGGCGGTCATCGTCTTGCCGCAGCCAGACTCACCGACCAGGCCCATAACTTCACCTTGTCGGAGATCGAAGGATATCCCGCTTACAAGGGTCGGTCCCCCCTCGACAACCACCGACAAATCGCGGACCGAGAGGGCGAGGTTGTCTGTGCCCTCAGACTGCTGTGCTGGGGAAGCGGAGATAGTTCGGCGACGCTTTGGGGGGGTGTACTCCGGGATGCCGAGGGGTCCGGCCAGCGCATCGGCCAGCGCATTCGCCGCCATGACCGTGAGCGAGAGGGCGACGCCGGGAGGAACCATCATCCACGGGGAGTTGAAAATGTTGTCGGAGGCGTCTTTAATCATGAATCCCCAGCTGGGCTGAGGTTCTCCGGGCCCGAACCCGAGAAACGCCAGACCATTGATGATCAGCAGTCCGATCGCGTAGACAATGGCTGCCTGAACGGCGATCGGGCGGGCCATGCTGGGCAGAACATGGGCAAGGTTGACCCGAATGGAGCCCATGCCGTCGACTCGGGCAGCATCAATGTACAGATGTTGTCGGCTGGACTTCGCAACCCCGATCAGTATCCGGTACAGCGCTGCTGAGACCAACAGGCCGAAGATCATCATGACGGGATAGATGCGATTGCCGATAGCCCCGATTGCCGCCAACAGGATCACCGTGGATGGCAGCGACATGATTGTCTCAGCGAAGCGACCGATGGCCTCTTCGACGCGTCCGCCTCGTTCCGCCGCGATGAGGATAAGCGGCAGACCGATGCCGAAAGCGACGAGAACCATCACCGCCGACGCCTGAAGGGGTAAGGCGCCGGCGGTGAAGACTCGGCTGAACAGGTCGCGGCCCACAGCATCGGTACCGAGCCAATACTCGCTTGAGGGCCCCTGCAGCCGTGCGATCAGGTCCTGCTCCGCGACGTCGTAAGGGCGCCACCAACGAGCAGTGATCGAGGCGAGAAACATAAAGATCAGCCATCCGGCCCCGAACACTCCTCCCCACGATCGCAGGAACGCCGGAATGCGCTGATGTTTGGCTTGCCGAATGCTGCTCATCTGGTCCGCAACTTCGGATCGAGTACGGCGGTGAGAAGGTCGAGGACGAGGTTAGTAATCACCACTACGGCCGTGGACATGACCACCACGCCGATGAGGATGGGGAAGTCGTTGCCTGTTGCCCCAAACAACGCAGCTTGACCGATCCCCGGAAGGGCGAAGAGGTTTTCGATGATGACCGACCCACCGAAAAGCACGATGAACTGGACGCCAAGCGCGCCGACCACGGGCAGACTCGCCGCCCGCAGGGCATGTATGTAGCGAATTCTCCACTCTGGTGTGCCAATAGCCCGCAGGGTTGTTATGTACTCGCGTGCCAAGGCCTCTCGCATTCCGGACGCGGCCATTCGGGCCACCACGGCAGCACCACCGATCGCGAGAGTGATAACCGGGAGGGCGAGGCTCTGTAGCCAACTCCCGACGCCCTCGCTGAACCGGCTGTATCCCGTTGCTGGCAGAAGGTCGAGCCGAATCGCGAAGAAGTAGACGAGCACCACACCAAGCCAGAACGAGGGAATTGAGAGCGAGAAACCAGAAAACGCGTTGACAGCCTTGGCCGTACCGCGGCCGCGTACTGCGGCTACTACCCCAAGTGCGGTGCCAACGATGCCCGCGAGCAATGTGGCCAGAACCGAGATCGAAGCTGTGACCGGTAGCCGATCTGAGAGCTGGTCCCTGACATCTCCGCGGTTGATGAGGGACTGACCGAAATCGAACCGC
>JAJEEH010000206.1 GCA_022821105.1 Acidimicrobiia bacterium | reverse complement strand
CTAAAGTCGCTAGAGGCCGTTGTAGTCCAACACGGCGAGCGCTTGGCCCGGATCGAATCCAAGCTCGACAACGATCCCCCCGCCGAGGCCGCCTAGCTGCTCGGCTTGGTTGGCTATGCGGCCTTGAGATTGGCGTCTAGGAGCTGCCTGCGGACTTCGGCTTCGACGATCTCGCCGATTTGTTTCCGTAGCTCTTCTCTCACTGGCCAACTGGCCAGTGCGGTCTTCAGCCAGTCTTCGAGTGTGTATTTGGCCATTCCTTCGGTTGTGGCGGTCTCAAGCCAGTCATTCAGTGTGTACCTGGCACGCCCCTCGCTAATGGCGGTCTTCAGCCAGTCTTCGAGTGTGGATCTGGCACGCCCTTCGGTGGCGGCGGTTTCGAACCAGTCATTGAGAGATCTCTCGACGGGCCAGTCTTGAAGCGACTCTGCGATGAACTCCTTGAGTTCCCGTTCCTTTTGCTCCTTGCTCCATTTCCACTGGAAGTAGAGCATCACGAGGATGGCTGCAAGCCCCCAAGCGCAGAAAACGATCGTCAGAATCAATGTGTCGTCCATTTTTCCTCCTCAGATTGGTTTGTCTACGCAATGTTGCGCACAAAAAGGAATTTGAGTCAAAAGGAAAAAGGCCCCCTAAGTGGGAAAATTGTAAATTATTTTCCCACTTAGCCGTCCAACACCACCTCGCGGGCCTCAGCGGAGGACACGAGCCCTGCTATATTGCCTGCTGCAGACCTTCCCCCAGAGCAACCCTCCGAATGGAGGGAGAACGCAATGAACGATGCGATCGTTAGCACTCTGATCGGAGCGGTGGGGAATGACCACGGTGAGCGCTTGAGCTACCTTCCAGGGATGCAGTCACACCTAGTGAGTATTCTCTGGGTTTTGGGAGGTCGTGCCAGTGGCTCGAAGTGACTTGGTGAAAGCACTGATTCGCAGTCACCAGCAGGGGGATGATCTTGGTTTCCAAAGCGCTGCCCAGGATCTAATTCAAGATGAGAGGCGGAAGCGCCATGATCTTGTGGCCGACCAGCTAGAGGCGATTCTCGAAGGGCATGGCAGGCAGCGCAGACCACTCCAAGTCTCGTCACTGCGACCGTTGCCAAAGACCCGTGACGACCTCCCGCTCCTCTCCTTGGAAGAGCCTCGGTTGTCATTTCAGGATCTCGTCCTTCCCCCAGATGTCGTCGATGTCCTTGATGCGTTGATTGAGGAGTTCCGCCAGCGCTCAGCAATGCGCGCTCACGGAATTGCACCCCGCTCCAGCGTTCTTTTTGTTGGCCCTCCTGGCTGCGGCAAGACAGCAAGCGCACAAGCAATGGCCGGTGAATTGGGCATTCCGGTAGCACGCGTGCAGCTCGCCACGGTGGTTTCTTCGTACCTGGGGGAGACGGCGCGAAACCTTGAACAGATATTCACCTTCTTGGACGTTGGGTCATGGGTGCTCATCTTTGACGAATTCGACATGTTGGGCCGAGAGCGTTCAGATCGTGCAGATCATGGTGAGCTGCGTCGGATCGTGGCGGCGATGCTGCAGGTAGTCGAGGAGCATCGAGGGGATTCCCTCTTTGTGGCTACATCCAACCATCCGACCCTTCTCGACACTGCGGTGTGGCGCCGCTTTGATGAGATCATTGAGCTTCCAGCTCCGGATGAAGCCGCAAGGGCTGCTGTGTTGGAGTTGAAGCTGCGTTCGGTAAGGCATGAATTCGATTTGAGGTCTGCTAGCAGGCGCATGGAGGGTTTCAGCGCTGCTGAGGTAGAAACGGCTGCCCTTGATGCGATCCGGCTGATGGTTCGGCGATTCGACAAATGCGTAGGCGAAGGGCACATCGCGTATGCCATAGAGAGAGGGGAGGAGAGACGGCAGATAGTGAACCGCTCCCAGGGCTAGGTGGCGGGCCTCGGTTAGGCCTGCGGCTCCTCCGCTTGCAACGAGTTCTTGACCCTGGGCCTCGCAAACCCCGACGTGGCGGACCCCCTGGGGAGCGTCGCTACCCCGATTCTGAGGGACACGGCCGGGAGATCAAGAACCGCTCCAGCGAGATATCGATGAAGTTCTCGCAACGCTCAAGCGTGCTTGGGATCGACCCGAAGCTGATTCTCGTCTTCGAACTCGGGCCCACCGTGGACCTCGATGAGTTCAGGAAGTCTGACCTGTTGGTCGTTGACTCATCAGACAAGCGGGTCGTCGTTGCCTTTGCTGGTGATCCTGAGCTAACTGCATTCCACGAACGGGTCGATGCGTATTCGCGTGGCGCTCCTCCGGGCCAGCAATCCGATCCCTATGCTCAGTTCTTTGATGCCATCGATACCTTGAGGCCATTCGGGCCTGAAGACCGCGTGTCTGCAGACCTGAAGCAGAGAATCTCCGAATCACCCTCTGATCGGCTTCGGTTGGACATTGAGTGTTGGCATCCCGGTGAAGTTGCCGCGGCTGGCGAATGGCTGGCAGAGGTGAAGGCAGGCGTTGATGCTGCTGGGGGATCGGTAGCCGACACCATGATTCACGACGGTGTCGGACTATTGCTCCTGAGGGCATACATGCCTGCTTCACAAGTAATGGAGCTAGCCAAATTAGATGCCATTGCGCGCATTGATCTCCTACCAAGACCGGCGCTCTCGTCACCTGAACTCTTCTCGCTTACTGTCGCCGACCTCCCAGAAGTCCAATCGCCTCATCCAGGATCACCAGTTGTTGGGATTGTGGATTCCGGAATTGCATCGGGTCACCACCTAATAGGGCCTGCTGTGCTCGCTTCCGATGCCATCGGGACTGGGATTTCCGATGACCAAGATGAGCATGGTCATGGAACCATGGTGGCTTCCCTATTGCTCTACGGAGATGTGCAGCGAGTTATTGCTCGCGGTCTTCCCACGCGTCCACTTTGCAGAATTGTCTCCGCAAGGGTGCTAGATGCCCACAACCATTTTCCTGTTGAGGACTTGTGGGAGCGAGACCTTGCGGAGGCCATCCAGTGGTGCGCGATGCAAGGTGCAAGAATTGTGAATCTCTCCTGAGGGGACGAGCGGTCGCCATTTGTCTCTCCTCGACAGATGACCGCTGCCGCAGTCGTAGATGATCTTGTCCGCCAACTCGGCATTGTCGCCATCGTGCCAACGGGCAACTCTCGACCCGCCGACTACATGCCAACCATTGACGAGTCTGCAACGCATAGCTACCCAGAGATTCTCAATGGAGATGGACGATCGGGGTTGCTTGATCCCGGTTCTTCACTGCTGAGCCTGACTGTGGGAGGTGTCACCGACGCGGTGGCATCAGGCGGACAAAGCGGCCGTGAAACACTTGGCCGACTCCCTATGGGCCAACCTGGTTGGCCATCTCCGATCACCCGAAGGGGTCCTGGCCCTGGTGATGCGATAAAGCCCGAGGTTGTGGAGGGAGCGGGGACGCTCGGTGTGGAGCACGGCCATTTGGTGTCAAACGACCCCGAACTTGGCGTTGTGGGTGCACGTGCAAAGTCTGGTGGCTTGTTGAGCTGGGATGTCGGCACGAGCTTTGCGGTTCCTCTCGTTAGCCGGGTTGCCGCAGCAATAGCTGCTCGCTTTCCCGACTTCACCGCAGAGCTCATCCGGGCGCTCGTCCTCTTATCAGCTAGTCGTATCGAGTTCGCTGACAACTTTGAGGGCGGGCGGGCCGACTGCCTCAAGGCAGAGCGATCACTGTTGGGCTACGGCCGGCCTTCGATTGCCCGGGCAATCGAGTCCTCCTCTCATCGGGCAATTCTCGTTGCGAATGACGTAGTCCCGATCAATGGGGTCCACATCTACGAGATTCCAGTGCCGTCAACCTTCATGGAAACTGGGGGCGAAAGGGGAATTGACATTTCGCTGGCATATTCTCCCCCGACTCGCGTGCGGAGGCTTGACTATATGGCCAGCAGGATGGAGTTTCACCTGGTCAAGGGACTACCTGTGGAAGAAGTAGTTAGAGTCTTCGCCGAGGTGCAGGGGGAGGACTTGGATGATGAATCTGAAGGAGATGGGACTCGTCCTACTACTCCCAGTCAACTGGGCAGCCACTTGGTCAAACTTGAGCCTGGTACTGAAGCACGATCTCGTGGCGCAAACCAGCTAGGCCGGAGAGCTTTCCGAAAGCGCCTCGACCCAGAGCGGGACAGTCCCATGTTCCTCGTAGTTCGCAACGTGAACCGATGGGATGACGATGGTGCTACCCAGCCCTATTCCCTAGCCGTATCTCTCTGGCGTGATGAGCAACAGGCAGAACTACACGCGGAGCTTGAAGCTCAGCTCGAAGCAGTTGCAGAACTACCAGTTGAGATCGAGATTGAGGTCTGAGTCCAGCGAGGAAGGCTTGGGCTGGATCAGGCGGTGCGGGCCATGTTGGCGAAGCGGGTGTAGTGCTGCTGGAAGGCTAGGCGGGTCTTGCCGGTGGGGCCGTTGCGGTGCTTGGCCAACAGCACCTCGGCGGTGCCGGTGTCGGCCGTCTCGGGGTTGTAGAGCTCGTCGCGGTACAGAAAGATCACCAGGTCGGCGTCTTGTTCGATGGAGCCCGACTCGCGCAGGTCGGCCAGGATGGGCCGCTTGTCCTGGCGCTGCTCCAGGTTGCGGGAGAGCTGCGATAGAGCCACCACCGGGCATTGCAGCTCCCGGGCCAGGATCTTGAGCCCCCGGCTGATCTCGGAGACCTCCACTTGGCGGTTCTCGGCGGTGTTGCGCCCGGTCATCAGCTGGAGGTAGTCCACCACCACCATGCCCAGCTCGCCCACCTGGCTGCGCAGCCGGCGGGACTTGCCCCTGATCTCCATGATGGTCACCCCCGGGTTGTCGTCCACCCAGATGGGCGCCTCCGACAGCCGCCCGATGGCCGTTGAGAGATCGGACCAGTCTTGGTCGGTGAGCTTGCCGGTGCGCACCCGGGAGGCGTCCACCCGGGCCTCTGAGCACAGAATCCGCTGGCTGATCTCGAGCTGGCTCATCTCCAGCGAGAACACCAGCACCGGCTTGTTGGCCCGCATGGCGGCATGGGCGGCCATGCCCAGCGCGAAGCTGGTCTTGCCCACCGACGGGCGGGCGCCCACCACCACCAGGGTGTTGGGCTGAAGGCCGCTGGTGATCTCGTCGAGGTCGTTGTAGCCGGTGGGAGTTCCGGTGACGATCTCGCCCTGGTCGTAGAGCTTCTCGATGCGCTCCAAGTTGGCCGGCAAAAGCTCGGAGATGCGGGCGGTGGAATCGCCCATGCGGTCGGCGGCCAGCCGGTAAACCATGGCCTCGGCCGAGTCCACCGTCTTGACCACGTCGTCGCCGCCGTCGTAGCCCAGCTCGGAGATCTCCCCTCCGATCTCGATCAGCTTTCTGAGCGTGGCGGCCTCGTGGACGATGTTGGCGTACTTGGCCGCGTTGGCCGACGCCGGGGTGCCGGTTTGGAGCTTCACCAAAGCGGCGTTGCCCCCCACCTTGTCGGCCAGGCCCCGGTTGTTCAGCTCGGCGGCCACAGTCACCGCGTCGGCCGGCTCGCCTTGGGCGTACAGCGAGCACACGGCCTCGTACACATGGGCGTGGGCCGGGCGGTAGAAGTGCTCGGGCTTGATCAGGTTCACCGCATCGGCGATGGCGTCGCGGCTGAGCAGCATGGCGCCGAGCAGCGCCTCCTCGGCGTCGAGGTCGTGGGGCGGGACTCGCCCCAGGCGCCCCGGCGGCGGGGATCCGCCGTTGTCGGAATAATCGAATGGATCGCTCACAGACTGCCCCTATTGTCCAGGTGGCAGTGACAATTGCTCTGCCCGACCGCATTCCACGGTTGCTTACTCTGGCAGCCGCGCTCGGTTTATCGCTAGGGGAAAGCCTCTGGATTTAGGTGGATAACCTGGGGATTTGCCGAGAACGGCATTTCCAGCGCTACTCGGCGGCCACTACCTCGACGGTGATGGGGAACTCCACATCGGGATGGGGCTTGGCGGTGACCGTGTGGCTGCCCAGCTCCTTGATCCCCTCGGAGTCGATGGCCTTGCGCTCGAGCATGATGTTGGCCTGCTCGGCCACCGCCCGAACGATGTCGGCGGTGGTTACCGAGCCGAACAGCTTGCCCTCTTCTCCGGCCCGGGCCGCGATGTGGATGGGGGTGGACACCAGCCGGGAGGCCATCTCCTGGGCCTCGGCCAGCTCTTTGGCGTCTTTCAGCTCGCGGGCCTGGCGCATGCGCTCGGCCTGGCGCTCGGCCCCCGGCGACGACTTGAACGCCTTGCCGGCCGGGATCAAGAAGTTGCGGGCGTAGCCGTCGGCCACGTCCACCACATCGCCCTTCTTGCCCAGGGCATCCACGTTGTCGCGCAGCACCACCTTCATGACGCCGGCTCCTCGTCGCCAGCCTCCTCAGCGGGAGCATCGTCTGCGGCTGGCTCCTCGGCCGCCGGTTCCTCAGCGGCAGGCTCGTCAGCCACTGGCTCTACAGCCGCGGCCTCCTCAGCCACAGGCTCGGGGGCTGCGGCCTCTTCGGCCGGTGCTTCAGCGGGGCCGGCATCGGCCGCTTCAGCCTCCATTGGGGCGGCGGCTTCCTCGGCAGACATCTCGGCCGGTGGGCCGTCAAAGGTGGTCTCGGCGCCTTCCAGGTCGTCGGGGTCCATCTCCCCGGGCGGGCGCATGCCCGGCGGCGGGGCCGACGGCTGGGGCACCGGCCCGTCGAAGCGGCTGTCGTCTCGCATCCGCCCCGCGCTGCGCTGGGTGGTGATGCGGTTGTTGTAGGGCAAAAGCGCCATCTCGCGGGCGTTCTTGATGGCCCGGGCGATCTCCTTTTGCTGCTGCTGGTTGTTGCCGGTCACCTGGCGGGCCCTGATCTTGGCCCGGTCGGACATGAACCGCCGCAGCAGGTTGATGTCCTTCCAGTCGACATAGCCGATGCCCTCCTGGGTGAGGACGCTGACCTTCTTCTTGCGCCGCCGGCTGATGTCCTTGGCCTTCGGCTTCTTGGGTCCCTTGGCCATT
>JAJEEH010000267.1 GCA_022821105.1 Acidimicrobiia bacterium | reverse complement strand
AGTCTGAAGTCCTATGGCTGAAGCCTCTGAGCCTAAGGACCAAGCAGCAACCGCTTCCATACCGGGGCTGTCTGAGGACTGGCCCGAGCAGGCCGCCGATGCCGTGGTCAACGCCGTGGACAAGGTCCGCGATGTGACCACCGGGCCGGTTATCAACGTCACCCGTCTGCTGGCCTACCTCATTTTCGGCGTGTTTCCCCTGATCATCGTGCTGGTTCTAGGCGTCATCGCCGCGGTACGCGGGCTGGAGATAGCCACCGGGCGGGCTTGGGCCGCCCACGGCATCCTCGGTTTGCTGTTCGTGTCGCTTGGAGCCATTGCCTGGTCGAGGCGAGATTCATGACCGCCACCGGGCAGGACATCCGCAATGTGATCATCGTCGGCTCGGGCCCGGCGGGGCTCACCGCGGCCATCTACTCGGCCCGGGCCAACCTCGCTCCTTTGGTCATCGAGGGCGAGCCGTCGTCCACCAGCGACCAGCCCGGCGGCCAGTTGATGCTCACCACCGACGTTGAGAACTACCCGGGCTTCCCCGATGGGGTCATGGGCCCGGAATTGATGATCAAGTTCCGGGAGCAAGCTCAGCGATTCGGCGCAGAGATGCTCACCGACAAGGTCACCAGGGTCGATTTCTCGGGCCCGCCCCACGGCGTGTGGGTGGGAGATCCCACTGCCCCCGAGCCCACTTTCCGGGCCTGGGCAGTGATCGTCTCCACCGGCGCCCAGTCGCTCATGCTCGGCCTAGAGGCTGAGGAGAGGCTGATCGGCCACGGCTTGTCCACCTGCGCCACCTGCGACGGCTTCTTCTTCCGAGATCAGCACATCGCCGTGGTGGGCGGGGGCGACTCCGCCATGGAGGAAGCCACTTTTTTGACGCGGTTTGCATCGAAAGTCACGGTGATACACCGAAGAGACGAATTGCGGGCCTCGAAGATCATGCAGGACCGGGCGTTCGCCAACGACCGCATCGAGTTCTTGTGGAACAATGTGGTAAGCGACATCCAGGGCGAGGAGAAGCTGACCGGCGTCGAGGTGCAGAACACCGTCACCGGCGAGACCTCGCTGCTGGACGTAACGGGTCTGTTCATCGCCATCGGCCACCGCCCCAACACCGACTTGTTCGAGGGGCAGCTGAAGCGCAAGGAAAACGGGTACTTGGTAACCGAGCCCGATTCCAGCTGCACCGAAATCGAGGGGGTATTCGCCTGCGGCGATGTGCAGGACGACTACTACCGTCAGGCGGTGACCGCGGCGGGGTCGGGCTGCATGGCGGCTATCGACGCCGAGCGGTGGCTGGAGTCCGCTGGACACGGCTAAACCGAAGGGCCGCTGATAGGCTGACCGTTCCCCGACCGACCCGAACGAAGGGACGCCCCGAGATGGCAGAGAGCATCACAACGCTCACCAACGAGACATTCGACGAGGTCATCGGCAGCGCTGAGCTGCCGGTCGTGGTCGATTTCTGGGCTGAGTGGTGCGGCCCTTGCAAGATGATCGCCCCCATCCTCGATGAGATCGCCGTCGAGAAGGCCGGCGTGATCAGCGTGGCCAAACTCAACGTGGACGACGCCCAGGACGTGGCGCTGAGATATCAGGTAATGAGCATTCCCACGCTGATCGTGTTCAAAGACGGGGAGCCGGCCAAACGGATCGTCGGCGCCAAGGGCAAGCAGCAGCTGCTCCAGGAGATCGGCGAAGTCGCCTTTTGATTTTCCCTCTACGTTCGTAATCTGCGGGGGGCGCAGCAGGAGCGCACGACTTGGCCGATTACCACCCCCCTACCCTCAAGCGAGGAGACGAGAACGACGACGTCGTCGCCTTGCAGCAGAAGCTGGCGACGGCCGGCTTTGCCCTGGCCCTTTCGGCCAACGGAGTCTTCGACGCCTCCACTGCGGCCGCCGTCGCCGACTTCCAAGCCAGCCGCGGTCTCAGCGTTGACGGGATCTGCGGACCGCACACCTGGACCGCCCTGCAAGAAGCCAGCTGGGCACTAGGCGACCGCAACCTCTTTTCGAGCCAACCCATGCTGAGGGGCGATGACGTGGCGGAGTTGCAGCTTCGACTCGGCTCCATGGGATTCGACGCGGGCCGCGTGGACGGCATCTTCGGACCCGATACCGCTGGTGCGGTGGAGGAATTCCAGCTCAACAGCGGATTGGTCGCCGATGCGGTTTGCGGCCCGGAGACCACAGCAGCATTGCTGCGCATGTCAGCCAGAGTCACTCCGGCCACCGTGGCAACAGTTCGGGAACGGGCCAAGCTCCAGCGGGCCCCTCGGCAGCTGACCGAACAGCACATCATGATCGCGTCAATGAGCACCATGGCCGCAGTGGCTGGAGAATTGGCCACCGGTCTGAGGCGGTCGGGGGCGACGGTGAGCGAGGTCTGCGACTGGCCCGAATCCCAGCGAGTAGACGAGGCCAACCGCCTTGAGGTGGACGTATACCTAGGTTTGCTCCCATCAGAGGAAGCGGCTTGCCGAGTGGCGTATTTCGCCACCGAGGGATTCGTGTCCCCGGGCGGCCAACGCCTGGCCAGCGTTCTGGGCCAACGGCTGCCGGCGGCATTGGGAATCGACCGCGCCGACGTGAGG
>JAJEEH010000184.1 GCA_022821105.1 Acidimicrobiia bacterium | reverse complement strand
TCGGTCCGCCAGCACCCGGCCGGGGTACACCTGGTGGAACACGCCCTCGGTCACGATGCAGTAGTCGTCCACCACGATCCGCTCGATGTCGTACTGCACAACGTTGCGGCCCTCTTCGTAGAGCTGGGTGTAGTGGGCGGTCACCGCCTCGTAGCCCTTGGGGCCGGCGTCGAAACCGGCGTCGGGGATCCAGAAGTGGTACTGGGGATCGTCCGACAGAGTGGACACCAGCCGGTCGAAGTCCCTGGTGGCCTCGGCTTGGAGGTGGTCCAACAGCACCTGAAGGAGCTGGCGGTGCCGGGGATTGTCGGTGGCGGCCAAACGCTCTTCAACTGCGGCCCAGCTGCGGGTGGGGTCAATCTTCATGGGTTCCTTTCTGGTCTTCATTCTGGTTCCTGGCGATGCGGGGCACCTATCAGAGTCTCCATCGAGTCCAGATGGGCCACCCAGCCGAGATAGCGTCGGGCCATGCCACCGAGAGCAATTGATTGCTGGGTGAACGTGAACATGGGGGACTACGAGCCCCCCGAGTACCTGATCCGAGTCAAAGAGGACTATCTCCACGGCGGCGCCGACTTCTTCCGCAGCTTCACCCCCGAGGAGCTGCTGCCGCTGATGGACGAGCTCGGAGTGGAGAAGGCCCTCATCCAGGCAACGGTCGGCGAGGACAACCCCCGCCCTTTCGACTTCGTGGAGCGCTACCCCGAGCGGTTCGCGCTGGCTCTCCATCTCGACCCCCGGGGAATGATGCCGGTGCTGTGGAAGCTGGAGGACATGGTCAAGCAGTATCCGGTGGCGCTGGCCCGGGTAGTGCCGTTCGGCGTGGACGTTCCCCCCAGCGACCCGGTGTACTACCCGCTCTACGCCAAGTGCACCGAGCTGGATCTGCCACTGTCGATTAACACCGGCATCCCCGGACCGCCCATGCCCGGCGAGGGCCAAGACCCGATGCTGCTCGACCGGATCTGCCTGCGCTTCCCCGATCTGAAGCTGTGCATGGCCCATGGTGCCGACCCGTGGTGGGGGGTGGCCATGCGCCTGATGATCAAGTACAAGAATCTCCACCTCATGACCTCGGCCTATAGCCCCAAGCGGCTCCCGGCCGAGTTCGTCCACTTCATGAACACCCGGGGCCAGGACAAGGTGATCTTCGCCTCCGACCATCCGGCCCTGGATATGCGCCGCTGCATCACCGAGGCCTGGGATCTCGACCTGCGCGACGGCGTACTCGACAAGTACCTCTACGCCAACGCCGAACGCCTGTTCTTCGGTGCCCGCAACCCCCGGTACACCACTTGAGGCGGGCAGAGTTGAGCGCGATCAGCAACCCCTATTTCGACTCGGCAGTCCGCATCGGCGAACGGGCCGCCATGGCCGCTGACCGGATCGAACAAGATCTGTCGTTGCCGACGGAGCTAGTCGACGATCTCATCTCCACCGGTCTGTTACAGCTCTATCTGCGAGATTCGGTGGGCGGCCCGGGCCAGGACGCCATGGTCGCCTACCACTGCGTGGAGGCCATCGCCCGCGGCGACGGATCCACCGCGTGGTGCGTGATGGTGTCGAGCACCACTGCCTATCTCACCGGTTGGCTGGAAGCCGGCGTGTTGGCCGAGATGGCCGGGTCTCCCGCCGACTTCCGGGTTGCGGGGTCGTTCCGACCGCTGGGGACGGCGACCGCGGTTCCCGGGGGCTATCGGATCAACGGTCGGTGGGACTTTTGCAGCGGAATTGAGCACGCCAATTGGGCCATGCTGGCGTGCTCGGTGGAGGGCGAGACCGCGCCTCGAGCCATGTTCGTTCCTGCCGATGAGGTGGAGATCATACGGACTTGGTCAGTAATGGGAATGGCCGGCACCGGCAGCCACGACGTGGTGGTTCGCGACGTCTTCGTGCCGGGCGTGCGGTCCGCCACCGGGGAAGGTCCGCCCGATGAAGACCTGCGGCTATACCACCCGCGGTTGCTGCGGATGGCCACCCATGCCCCAGTGGCCGCGGTGGCAGTGGGTCTGGCTCAAGGGGCCATCGATGGCGTGGTGACCCTCGCCGCCAAATCCGGTTCGAGCGGCTCGGACAAACTCTTGCGAGTTCGCCCGGATTTGCAGGCCGCGGTGGGGGAGGCCACGGCTGCGGTGAGCGCGGCCCGTGCCGGGGTGATCGATGCCACTCAGCGGGCGTGGGACGATCCCGAGGACGCCTCGGCGGTGGCTGAGGCTCGCCTGCTTTACGCCCATGCCGGTCAGACTTCGCTCGACGCCGTGCAACGACTGTTCCTTGCGGTGGGAACCCCGGCTGCCATGCGGGCCAACCCCATCGAGCGCCGCCTGCGGGATCTCTACGTGGCGCTTCAGTTCCCGGCGTTCGCTAGATCGGCTGTGCTGGATGGAAGCCAGGTGGTGTTGGGACTCGAACCCGGAGGGCAGGGGCAATAGCGGTTCGGGAGGCCTTCCAGTTGCCGGTCTGAGCCTTGCCAAATCAGACGTCGCTTATGGCGATGGCCCGCTCGTCGGTGCCGAGATAGCTGGCGATCACCAGCGGGTCGTTGCGCACCTCGGAGGGTGATCCCTCGGCGATGACCTTGCCGGCCTCCAGGCAGTACACCCGGTCGCTGATACTCATGATCAAGGGCATGTCGTGCTCGATGATCAGCATTGCCGCGCCCAACTCCCGGCGGATGTTGACGATGAGCGGGCCGAATGCCTCGGTCTCGCGCTGGGCCACTCCAGCGGTGGGCTCGTCAAGGCACAGCACCCGAGCGCCCAGGGCCAATAGGCCGGTGATTTCCACGATGCGGCGGGTGCCGGTAGACAAGTCGCTGATGTAGGAGTCGGCGTAGCGCCCCAGCCCCAGGTAGTCGATCAGCTCGTCGGCCTCGGTCCGCCGTCGCCGCTCCAGGGTGAACGTATGGGGCAAGTGCAAGGCGGTGCTCACAATCGGCGTTCGGCCCCGAGCCTCTAGGGCCACCTGCACTGTCTCCCGCACCGTGAGCTCGGGGAACAGGGCAGCGGTCTGGAAGGTGCGGCCCAGTCCGGCACGGGCCCGCCGGGGAGCGGAAAGCCGGGTGATGTCGGCTCCGAGCAGCTCCACCCGACCGCTGGACGGCACGTATCCGCCCACCGCATTCATGAACGTCGACTTGCCGGCGCCGTTGGTCCCGATAAGGCCCACGATCTCGTCGGGGCGCACCACCACGGTGGCCTCTGACACTGCCTCCACCCCGCCGAAGCGCACGGAGATGTCGCGTCCGGCCAGCATGGGGTCGGTGGAGGGTCGGGGGTCTTCAAGACGGGTCAGGCTGGTGGGCGCGGCCTGCACGGTCTTGCCCCCGGGGTCGGGACCCAATCGCCGCTCGGCCATGCCGATAAGGGCGTTGCGGGCGCTGTATGCGATCTGAATCAGCCCGCCGGGGAAGTACATGAGCACCAGCAGGAGTCCGATGCTGGAGGAGAACAGGGCAACCGTTTCAGCGCTGTTGAACAGATTGGGGAGTCCGTGGATCCAGATCGCCCCCAGCACCGCGCCTATTGACGATCCGAGCCCGCCGATCACCACCATCCCGACAATCTGCAATGAGTTCTCGACCTGGAAGAAGCGCTCCCCGATAGGAACGTTTTGCACCAGCCCGGCCAACATGGCGCCGCCCAAACCAGCGATGCCTCCGGCCATCGCAAACGCAGATAGCTTCGAGCGCACCGGCCCGACCGTGTAACCCGACGCTGAATCTGAGTTGTCGCGCACCGCGATGATGGTGCGGCCCACTCCCGAGCGACGCAGTCGACTGGCGATGATGACCACGATCACCAGGAAGGCCAAGCAGACGTAGTAGTAGGTCTTCTGCGATCTGAGCTCTAGCCCGAACAGCTCGCCCCGGCGAAACGAGACCGACGACGCGTTGCCCCCGGAGAAGAACGGCCGTCGGTAGAGGTACTGCTGGGCGGCTAGTGCGAAAACGAATGTGGTCACCGCCAGATAGAGGCCGCGTACCCGCAGCGACCCCACTCCGATTACCGCGGCCACCAACGCGGAGAACAGCCCGGCCACCGGGATGGCCACCATGAACGGTATGCCGCTGGCCTCGAACTGGACGTCGAAGAAGTCGTACGACAAGGCGTCGCCGGGCAAGAACCCGGTTCCCACCGTGAAATCCATGGACAGGCCTCGCTTGAGCCCGGCGGCGAATAGGGCACCCATGCCGGCGAAGGTCATCTGGGACAAGGAGAGCTGGCCGGCCCACCCGGTGATGATGGTGACCGACAGACCGCACACCGCAAAGCACAGCACGGTGGCGTACAGAAGCTGGCGGGACGGCAGGTTGGTGATGCCGGGAAGTTGCACAAGCACGATCCCGAGCACCAACAGCGCGCCCAGCCCGATTCGGTTCAGATGCCGTAACCACCACACCTCCCGCAGCCGCTCGGGGATGGGCCGCATCTTGGGAGTGAAGGAGAAAACTCCAGTCTCGCCCTGGCTGCGGCTCTGGAAATACACCGCCACCAGCACGGCCAAGAAGATGACGAAGTCAATGAGCCCGGTCTCGGTGAAGAAGTTGAAGCGGAATAGGGCTTCCAGCACGCCGATCAGTACCCCGGCGAGCATGGCCCGGGGGAAGGAGACCATGGCGGCCAGCACCGCGGCCACCATTGCCTTTCCCAGGGTCTGGGGCCCGAGATTGGCCAGACCAGCGATTTGCCCGGTTGACCCCGAGAGCATGACCATCGAAATCGAGGCCAAAAGCCCGGCCATCACCCACACGAAGGTCGACACAGTTTTGGGGTTGATCCCTGACAAGCGGGAGAGTTCAGGGTTGTTGGCTGAGGCGGCCACCGACTTGCCGAATGTGGTGCGGTTCATCAGCCAACCCAGCAGCATGGCCAGCAACGGCACCACGATGAGGATGGTGAGCTGCGGGCCGCGCACACGAATATCGGTGAACCAGACGTCCTCCCAGATCGAGCCTATGAACACCGGGTATCTCTGCCCGGCGGCCTCGATGTCGGGGAGTTGGGAGACAACGAGCTGGGCCAGTTGGGCGATGCCCACCGTGGCCACCAGCACGATCACCCGGGGTGATTTGAACAGGCGGCGGATAACGGTTAGCTCCACCGCGGCGGCGAACAGCACGCCCAGCACTAGCGAGACCACCAGGGCCAGCCAGAACGGCCAACCATAGTTCAGCATCAGCAACGCCATCATGGAGGCGGAGATGATCCCCATGTTGCCCACTGCGAAGTTGATCACCCGGGTGGAGCGGTAGATCAGCACGATGCCCATGGCCACCAGCCCGGTCACCAGCCCGTTGACCACCCCGTCGAACGCCAGTTGCTGGGTAATCCAGGTTCCAAGCACCGAGGCGGAGGCGTAGGCCATCAGCCGCCCTCGGTACCCAGGAACACCGCCCGAGCCAGATCGTCTCGTTCGGCCAGCTCCTGGGCCGGTCCCTCGAAGCGCACCTGCCCCTTCTCCAAGAACACGGCCCGATCGGCAATGGCCAGTGCCACGTTCAGCGACTGTTCGACGATGATCATGGTCTGGCCCTGGTCCTTGAGCTCCTCGATGGTCTCCAGTAGCGACTGCACCACCACCGGGGCCAAACCCAGCGACAGCTCGTCGATCATCAGGACCTCGGGCTCATGCAGCATCACCCGGGCCAGCGCCAGCAACTGCTGCTGGCCGCCGGATAGGTTGCCGGCCCGCTCTTTGGGCCGATGGGCCAGGTCGGGGAACAACTCGAAGGCCCTCTCGATGCGGCGGTCCCGGTCGTCGGGGTCGGCGCGGTAGGCGTAGGCCCCCATGAGCAAGTTGTCGCGGATCGTCAGGTCGCTCCACACCCCGGCCCCGCCGGGCAGCATGTGCAGTCCCATGGCCGCCCGCTGCTCGGGGGTTGCGAATGTGATGGTCTGACCGTGCAAGCGCACAACTCCCCGCTCGGGGGTCACCAAGCCGGTGATCACCTTGAGCGCAGTGGACTTGCCGGCACCGTTGGTGCCCAACAAGGCCAGCGTCTCCTGTTTGCGCACCTCGAAGCCGAGGTCGAACAGCACCTGCACCTGCCCGTAACTGAAATCCACATCGACCACTTGGATGGCCGGGATGTCGTCGGGGTCGGTCTCAGCCTGGCGGCGCTCTTCTTCTTGTTCTTCTCTCAGCTCGCCAACCACCAGGGAGAGATCGCGCCGCAGCCTGCCGGCCCCCCGCAGCACGAAGTAGGCGCCTACAGGCATGGCTACCGCAGTGATGATGGTGATGGCGGTTTGCTCGCCGAGCTCATTTTGGAGGAAGCCAGCGATGATGCTGCCTCCCACACCGCCCACCATGACCATGAAGAAGGTCAAGATGGCGGTGCCCATGCCTCGCAGGCGGTAGGGGAACACGGCCTGGATAGCCGGCTGCACCATGGCGAAGGCCCCGCCCAGCAGCGTGGAATTGATCGCGGAGAACACCATGAACAGAGCCAGGTTGGGCATCGCGTACTGGATGGGCACCAGCACTCCGATGGGTACCAGCAACACACCTATCAACAACAGCGCTCGATTGGGATCTTTACGGAATGTGGCATCGAACCGGCGCCCGACAAACGGCAAGAACAAGATCAGCCCGAACCCTGCGGGGGCAACCGCCAGGCCGCGCTCCAAGGCGTCGAGGCCGAATTCTTCCTCCAAAAAGAACGACTGAATCGAACCGGCCGGGAAGAGGGCAAAGCCCATTGCGGCGAACGCGATGGTCATGTTGCGAATGGAGTCGATATTCCAGATGCGGGCGAAGGCGGCCTCCACTGAGATGGGCATCTTGTTGTCCTGCTTGAGCCCTGCGCCCAGCACGTGCTTCTGCTCCCATTGGCCTCGGGGCGGTTCTCTCAAGAAGAACGCAAATATCGCCAAAGCCGCGGTGGGCAGTCCGAGCAGGTAGAACGCCCACCGCCAACCGTCGCCTCCTCCAATCCACACCGCGATGCCCCCGGCCAAGATCGGGCTGATGGCAGAGAACACCCGGCCCACTCCGGCGTTGGTGGCGTACATGCGGCCCCGGGTCTGGAGCGGGTAGGTGTCGGCCAGCATGCTGGGATGCACGGTGATGGTGTTGGCCTTGGACATGCCGGCGAAGAACCGCATGAAGAAGAACATCAGGGCGTTCACCGCCGCCCCCGACAGGGCGCTGAACGCGGCGAAGGCGCCGCTGGCGATGCCCACGATTGGACCGCGGCGGAATCGGTCGGCCAGCCAGCCCATTGGGCCAGCGCCCAGCACGAAGAACATGAGCGAGGCCGTGCTGATGGCGGTGATTGCCCCGTCGCTCACCCCGAAGCTCTCGCCGATATCGGGGCCCAAGATGGCCACCGCGCTGTTCTCCAGCTCGTCGAGGCTGTTCAGCGCCAAAAGCACGACGAAGGTCTGGAATCCGCCTTTGCGCAGGCCCTCCTTCAGGGTGGTCTGCTCGCCGCCCACGCCGGGCAGCAAATCGTCGGGGAACAACACGTCGGCCTTCTGGGCGTCGCGCCGGGCAGCCTCGCCCTCGAGCACCGTTGTCGCCAGAGCGTCTATCGACTCGCCCTGGGCATGTTCCTCGGCCAACTGTCCCCCTGAATTGGTCAGGCTTGTTCCGCCTGCGATGGCCCATGAGACTAGCGTGACCAGATCAACTCGATGCCAGAGCCAAGCCAGGGGGTCTAATGGAGGCACCTTCCAACGTCGCGGTGGTACTGCTGGATTCGCTGAACCGGCACATGCTGGGGAGCTACGGCGGCACCGAATTCGAAACGCCGAATCTGGACCGATTCGCGGCTGAGCAGGCCACCCGGTTCACCCGCCACGTAACGGGGTCGCTGCCTTGCATGCCGGCCCGCCACGACATCTTGTGCGGGGCGCTGGACTTTCTGTGGAAGCCGTGGGGTTCGATCGAGCTCTGGGAGGAGCCCATCACCCGGGTGCTGCGCCACCAGGGCGTGACCACCGCACTGGTTACCGACCACCCCCACCTGTTCGAGACCGGCGGAGAGAACTACCACACCGATTTCCACTGCTGGGATTACCTCCGGGGCCATGAAGGCGATCCATGGCGCACGTACTACGACCCCTCCTGGGCCGGAACCCCGACCATGCCGGCCCGCAAGGGCGGATGGTGGTGGGCCAAGATGTGGGGGATTGAGGACATCGATCGGGCCTACGACCGGTCGCGCACGTTCTTCCGGGACGAGGAGGACTATCCCGGGCCGATGACGATGAGCGCGGCGGCCCGGTTCTTGGCCCAGGACACGCCCCATCACGACCGGTGGTTCATGTTCGTGGATGAGTTCGATCCCCACGAGCCGTTCGACACTCCGGCGCCGTGGGCCGGCCGCTATCACGACGAGCCGTGGGGGGACGAGGAGTGGATCATCTGGCCGCCCTACGTTGACGGGGGCATCGCCTCGGGCCACTTCTCGGAGAAGGAAGGCCGCCACGTGCGGGCCAACTACGGCGCCAAGCTGTCGATGATCGACCACTGGTTCGGCCAGATCCTCAATTGTTTCGACCAACAGAACCTGTGGGACGACACTGCGCTGATCGTGTGTACCGACCACGGCCACTACCTGGGCGACGAGCGGGAGGGCCGCGACATCTGGGGCAAGCCGGGTGTGCCTCAATACGAGCCATTGGGCCACACGCCGCTGTTGATTTCGTGGCCCGGCAAACCCGGCGGGGGAACTTGTGAGGCGCTGACCACCAACGTGGACATCTTCGCCACCGTGGCCGACATCTTCGATGCCGAGGTGAAGCAGACCACCCACGGCCGCTCCATGGCCCCGCTGCTGAGCGGCGAGGCTGATTCCATCCGAGAGTGGGCGCTGGGCGGGGTGTTCGGCGGCTGGGTGCAGGTGACCGATGGCCAGCATAAGTACGCCCGAGGAGCGGAAGGCGAGAACTTCCCCATCTCGATGTGGTCCAACCGGTGGTCCACCATGCCGTTCGGCGACATCGGCATGCCCGGCCTGCCCCCGCCCGACCAGCGGGCCTGGCTCGACACGATGCCGGGCTCGGAGGTGCCGGTGATCCGCCAGCCCTACGAGCCGGGCGACAAGCTGCCGCTGTGGATAACTGTGAACGCCTGTAACGACCGCCATTTCCTGTTCGACCTCGACGTCGACCCCAGTGAACAGGAAAACCGCAGCCGCGAGTCTTCAGCAGCAGAGATGGTTGACCTGCTCCACACCGCGCTCAACGACGTGGACGCGCCCGATGAGCAATACGCTCGTTTGGGGCTCAAATGACGCAACTACAAATATCCGGACACAGCATTGGAGAAAGAACATGCCCGGCATGAACAGGGGATTCCGGACCGTCAGGAGATTGTGGTGGCTGCTCGTCGTTTTGGCGCTGGTGGCCGCGGCCTGCGGTGGCAACGACGATGACGGCGCGGCCGACATAGCAGAGCCAGCCGCGACTGTAGAGCAGGCGGACGCACCGGCTGAGGAGCCCGCCGAGGCACCTGCCGAGGAGACGGCCGAAGCACCCGCGGAGGAGCCGGCTGACGAACCTGCGGAGGAGCCCACCGAGGAACCGGCCGACGAGCCGGCTGAAACCCCCGCGGAGCCGACGCCGGCCCCCACACCGGTGGAGCTGATAGCCAGCTACCAGGGGGTGACCGAAGGCGAGATCGCGATTGGGGTGGCCGCAATCGATCCGGTGCAGATCAATGAGATGTTCGGCATCGACATCGGCATCTTCCCGGTACAAGACCTATATGCCGCTTTGTCCGAAGACCTCAATGAGCAGGGCGGTATCCACGGCCGCAATGTTGTCGTCCATGTGGTCTCCTTCCTGCCCATTGGAACCGCCGACAGCGAGCGGGTGTGTACGGAGCTAATCGAGGACAAAGAGGTGTTTGTGGTGATCGGCCAGTTCCTCGAGGACAACGCCCTGTGCATTACCGAGCTGCACGGTCATCCTTACGTAGGCCATTTCGGGGAGAACACCGAGCGCCAAGAGCGGTCCAACGGCCTGTTTTTCGCCACCGAGATGAAGCAAACCCGCCAGCGGGTGGGCGGGACCACCGAGATGATCCGGGCCGGCGATCTCGAAGGGCACCGCGTGGGCATCTACTACGAGGCGCCCCCTGACAAGGAGTATGCCGATGCGGTGCAGCCGTTGTTGGAGGAGGCGGGCATAAACGTCGTCGGGGTCTATTCGCCGGGCTCGCCCACCACTGACACCGTTCAGAACGAGCAGAATACCGACAACATCTCCTCCCGGATGGAGGCCGACGGGGTTGATCTGATCCTCAACCTCTCCAACGTCTACGGCATCATCGGGTCGGTGCAGCGCATTGGCTGGGAGGTGCGCATCGCCCACACCAATGGACAGGCTGCCGATCGCCTTACCATCGCCGACGATCAAGGCCTTGAAGACGAGTACATGGCCCGCACCTTTGCCGTCACCACCAACAAGCCGACCAGCGAGGAAGCGCTGGCCGACCCCGGAGTGCAGGAGTGCCTTGCCATATTCGAAGAGAGGTCCAGCGACGAGCCCCTCGATACCACCAACGACGACATAGTCAACGGTGTGGTCAACCACTGCCGGGCCTTCGCCCTGACCGTGAAGATCCTGGAGGCCGCCGGCGGCAACATCACACCAGAGACGTTCAAGGCCGCGGCTGAGGGGCTCGGCACGTTCGATCTGCCCGCCATGATGAACGCCAGCATCTCGCCTGACAAGCACTCGGCCGGCTCATTGGTGCGCCGCTACGAGTACTTCCCCGAAGTCAGAACCTACTTGCCGGTTGGCGAACCGATTCCGACGGATCCTGTGCAGTAGCCGAAACCAAGGAGTTCCTGCCATGACTACAATCACCATCCTGGGCGACGAGGTGGCTACAGCCACCGGAGAGTGGGCCGATGGACGCCCGCTGGTCGAGCCCGATGCCCTATCGGCCGCAGTCGGCTGGACGCTCAAGCCGGAGGGGCTCTGCCGCGACGATCAGTGCGTGCTGGTGGGAGACGGTTCGGCGATCCGGGTTGGTGACAAGCTCGACCTGGCCGCAGTTGCCAATGCCGTCGACCAGCCCACAGTGGTCGATTCCGACGCCGGCATCGTGGTGCTGGGCCAGCCCAACGCCACTCGCCAAGCGGCTCTGCGAGACCGACAGGCACCCGACTTCACCCTCGCCGACCTTGACGGGACTCTTCACCGCCTTTCCGACTACACCGGCAAGAAGCGGCTCCTGGTGGCCTTCTCTAGTTGGTGAGGATGCGCCTTCGACCTGCCCGGGTGGCAGGAACTGTACGACGAATTGGCTGACGACGGCTTCCTGGTGATTGCGGTGGCCATCGACGAGAACATCGACGAGGTGCGGGTATTGGCCGAGAACATCACCTATCCGGTGCTCATGGACCCCGACCACATCCTCACCGAGCTGTACGCCATCAGCAATGTGCCCGCCGTGGTGTGGATCGACGAAGACGGTCGCATATCTCGCCCCAACGCCTACGAATTCGGCAGCGACCTGCTCAGTGAATTCACCGGCCGCACACGCAGCGCCCACTTCGACCAGATCCGGGAGTGGGTCCACAGCGGTGCTGTTCCCGAAGACGCCAGCAGCCAGATCGCCGATCTCAGCGAAGACGAGGTCGCTGCTCGACTGCACTTCCGCCTGGCCGCCCACCTGCGCCGCAATGGCGACGAGGATGGCGCGTCCCGGCACTTCGACGCTGCCGCCCGATTGGCCCCGCTTGACTTCACCGTTGTCCGGGCCGCCATGCCGCTTCAGGGTGAGAGCCCGTTCGGCGAGGAGTTCTTCAAGATTCTGGCGGAGTATGAAGCTGCTGGAACCCCGTTCCACGGCATCATCCCGGCCAGCGAGGCTTGATGATCGTTCACCCCAGCCCGCTGCCCGATGAGCCGCTGAGCTCGCAGCCGGTCACTGGATTTGTGCTGGAACGGGCCGCGGAGCTCGCCGACCAGGAGGCGGTGATCGATGGGCTGGGGGAGTGGTCGCTCACGTTCGGCCAGCTTGAGCAGGCGGTTTACTCCCTGGCTGGGGGTCTGGCCGCCGACGGCTTTGCCCGCGGCGATGTCGCCGCGCTGATCGCTCCGAACTCGCCGTGGTATCCGGTGGTTTTCCATGCGGTGGCGGTGGCAGGGGGCGCAGTCACCACGGTCAACCCCACCTACGGTGTTGAAGAGATCGCCTATCAGCTCACTGATTCGGGGGCGACGCTGGTCTTCGCCGCCGACGGTTTCGCCGCACCGGCCCAAGAGGCCATGGACCAGGCTGGGGTGGCGGGCGATGTGGTAGTCATCGACACCGACAGTCCCTCCAATGGCATTCCGATGCACTCGCTGATGGGCGACCCGATAACCCAGGTTGAGGTGGATCCCCACGATGACGTGGTGGTGCTGCCCTACTCCTCGGGAACTACGGGGCTGCCCAAGGGGGTGATGCTCACCCACGCCAATCTGGTGAACAACATCGAGCAGTGCGCCTCATCGGTGGCTTCCCAGGGCAGCGATGTGGTGTTGGCCGTGCTGCCGTTCTTCCACATCTACGGCATGCAAGTGCTCATGAACGACCAACTGCACCACGGAACCACGCTGGTGACCATGCCCCGTTTCGACCTGAGCCAGGCGCTGTCACTCATTGAGCGCCACCAGGTGACTCGGTTCTTCGCGGTGCCTCCCATCGTGTTGGCGCTGGCCAAACACCCTGCGGTGGCCGATTTCGATCTGTCGTCATTGCGGCAGGTGTTGTCGGGTGCGGCGCCTCTGGGGGCCGAGGTGGCCGCGGAGGCATCGGCTCGGATCGGCTGCGAAGTAGTCCAGGGCTATGGGATGACCGAGCTCAGTCCCATTACCCACGCCACACCGCCGGGCAATTCCAAACCTGGTTCAGTGGGCCTGACGGTGGCCAATACCGAAGCCAGGATTGTCGATCCAGACTCGGGCAACGACCAGCCCATCGACCTTGAAGGCGAATTGTGGATCCGCGGCCCCCAGGTGATGAAGGGGTACCTAAACAACCCGGAGGCCACCGCCGAGACCATCGACGAGGACGGCTGGCTTCATACCGGGGACATTGCCCGGATCGACGGCGATGGCCACGTCTACATCGTCGATCGGCTGAAGGAGCTCATCAAGGTCAAAGGGTTCCAGGTGGCCCCCGCCGAGTTGGAGGCGCTGCTGCTCGACCACCCGCAGATCACCGATGCCGCGGTGGTCGGCCGCCCAGACGACGAAAGCGGCGAGGTGCCGCTGGCATTCGTGGTTGCCGCCCCGGATTCCCATCTCGATGAGCAGGCGGTCAAGTCCCATGTCGCCGATCACATGGCCACCTACAAGCACCTCGGAGAGGTGCGGTTCACCGATGCCATTCCCAAGTCGGCTTCAGGCAAGATCCTCCGCCGAGAGCTGAGGGAACTGGTTGATGGCTGAGAAGAAGACCAAGCTCACGGTGCGGATGTCGCCCGAAGAGTGCTGGGAGATGCTGGAGACCTCGGTGAACGGCACTTTGACCACGCTGCGGGCCAACGGCCAGCCGATCGCCCTGCCGGTGTGGTACGTGGTGCTGGATCAGAAGATCTACATGGTCACTCGGGGCAAGAAGGTGGTGCGGGTCCGCAACGATGAGCGGTGTTCCTTCCTTGTGGAATCGGGCGAGAGGTGGGCTGAGTTGCGGGCGGTGCATGTGGAGTGTGTGGGCCGGGTGATCGAGCCCTCCGAGGAGTTGTCAAGCCGGATCGCTCAGGCTCTCGATGAGAAGTACGCCCCGTATCGAACGGCCCGAGGCGCGATGCCCGAGCAGACCGCGGATTACTACGAGAAGAACCTCAACTTCACTATCGAGCTCACCCCGGTGGGCAAGATGCTCAACTGGGACAACAGCAAGCTGTTCTAGCGGTCATTCCCACTTGTACTCGGGGTCGCGCTTCTCCCGGAAGGCGCGGCGAGCCTCGCGGGAGTCGTCGAAGCGCATCAGGCGGGTGGTGTAGTCCTGCTCAGTGCGGTAGCCCTCCCGCAGCGGCAGGTCTTCGATTCGGTTCATCGACTCTTTGGCCAACCGCATGGCGATCGGGCTCTTGGCAGCCAGCTCTCCGGCCAGCTCCATCGCAGCGTCCATGAGCTTGTCGGGGGCGGTCACCTCTCTCACCGCGCCGATGCGGTACATCTCTTGGGCGGAGACGTGCTCGCCGGTGAGGAACATCTCCCGGGCTTTGTGGCGGCCCATCATCAGCGAGAGGTGGGCGCTGGCGCCGAGCAGCCCGACGTTGATCTCCGGCGTACCGAAGCGAGCGTTCTCTGAGGCCACCAGCATGTCGCAGCAGGCGGCATAGGCCAGGCCGGCCCCCAGCGCGTAGCCGTTGATGGCGCCGATAACCGGAACGGCGCAGTCGATGATCGCCCACATGGCCTCTCGGGCCAAGTACCCGGGATCGGTCAGGTCGCGGGGGTGGCGCTCCGAGCGAGGTGTGCTGTATGGCGGGCTCAGATCGGCACCGGCGCAAAACGCCTTGTCTCCGGCGCCGGTGAATATGGCGACCCGCACGTCGCGGTCGTCGCCCAGAGTGGCGAAGACGTCGTGGATTTGGAGGAATGTCTCGTTGTTGACCGCGTTGACCGGAGGGCGGTCGAGGGTGACGATGGCGATGTGGTCGCGCTTTTCTACTTGGAGGTCGGGCACAGATGAGCTCCCTCGCCTGCTTCGCTGCCAGGTTCTACCCCCACAGTATCGGGGTGAGGGAGCGTGGAAGGCTAGGCCGCCCTAGGCCGCCTGGGCGCTGGCTATGGGCCCGTAGCGCACTGGCAGGTGCTTGATGCCATTGATTGTTAGGTCGCGCAGCCGCTCGGGCGGGCCGATCACCTCGATGTCGGGCAGGCGGCTGAACAGCGATTCGAACATGACCTCCAATTCCAGCTTGGCCAGATTGGCACCCAGGCAATAATGGGCACCTCCGCCGCCGAAGGCCAGGTGGGGGTTCGGCGTGCGGGTGATGTCGAAGCGGTGGGGGTCGTCGAACACCTCGGGGTCGCGGTTGCCCGCGGTGTACCACAGCGCAACCTTTTCTCCGGATCGGATATGCGCCCCGCCCAGTTCCAGGTCTTCAGCCGCGGTACGGCGGAA
>JAJEEH010000081.1 GCA_022821105.1 Acidimicrobiia bacterium | reverse complement strand
GGCCCCCAACCCAGAGGATGCTTCCCGCAACGACATGGGCACCGCCTTCATGGCGTCCTCGGAGATGGACGCCACCAGTGGAATCACCAGCACCCCAACGCCGATACCGGCGGCCAAAAGCGAGCCGGCCGCCGGTCCTCCGAAGAGGGTCTTGACCACGTTGGGGGCTATCCACTCCAGGGCGAAGAAGCCGAGCACCACGCTGGGAATCCCGGCCAGGATCTCCAATATGGGCTTGAGGGTTCGCCGGACTCCCGGTCGGGCGTATTCCGACAAGTAGATGGCGGCGCCCAGGCCCAGCGGGCCGGCCACGATCATGGCGATGCCGGTGACGATCAAGCTGGCCACGATCAGCGTCTTGATGTCGTAGATGCCCCGACGGGGGAACCAGCCGATGTCCCACACCGCGCCCCAGTCCACCTCGACCATGAACGTCCAGGCTTCGGAGAACAGCGACCAGATGATCAGGCCGGAGATCAGCACCGACACCAGCGCGGTAGCCCCGAGGGAGTCGCGGATGAGCCGCTCCTTGCGGGCCTGCCGGGGGTTCGCCGTCAAGGATTCAACGGAGAATCCCTCGGCAAGATCGACCCGGGTGTCGCTCACGACCACACGCTACTGGTCACCGGCACCGCCTCTTGGCTTCTCCGGCTTAGCGCCCAGACCAATTGGCCCGAGTGGCGCTCTTGGCGTCGTCGGTGAGGTTCACGTACCCCACCTGGCTGACCGCGGTGCCCAGACCCTCGTCGCTCAAATAGAAGTCCACGTAGGCGGTCAACGCCGGACTGGCCGCGGCATTGGCCTTGTTCACATAGATGTACAGCGCCCGCGACACCGGATATTCGCCCGAGGCAATGGTGTCGGCGTTGGCGCTCTTGCACCCCTCGCCGCCATCCACTTGGAGCAGCTTCACGCCCGAGGCGTGGGCAGCAAAGGCGTACCCGACCCAGCCGAAGCTGGTGTCGCCCGACTGGATGCCCTGAATGATCACGTTGTCATCGGCGTTGGCGTTGTAGTCGGGACGGGTGGTTGCGTCTTGGCCCCGCTCGTCGGCGATGTGCTCCAGCACGATCTCAACGAAGCTGTCGAACGTGCCCGACTCCTCGCCCGGACCGTAGATGTCCAAGGAGGCATCTGGCAGGTTGGACGTTTCCAGCCCGCTCAGCGAACCGGCGTCAGACCAGGAGCCGAAGCCGGTGGACTCGGGGCCGACCATGCCGTAGATGTCGTTGAAGCTCACGCAATCAACGGGATTGTTCTCACCGGTCATCACCGCGATGCCGTCGATGCCCACCCGCAACTCGACATATTCGATTCCAGCCTCGGCGCAGTCAGCGGCCTCGGATTCCTTGATCGGACGGGACGCGTCGGAGATGTCGGTCTCGCCCTCACAGAACAGTTTGAACCCGTCGCCGGTGCCCGGACCGTCCACCGTCACCCGCACATCGGGCTGCACGTCCTCGAAGAGCTCGGCCACCCGCACCGAGATCGGCTCCACCGTGGACGAACCGGAGATCGTCACCCGGCCGGAGACGGCTCCCCCGCTGTCTTGGCCCTGGTCGGCGACGTCGCTTTGGCCTGACGGCACCTCCTCGTCGTCGTTCCCTCCACCACATGCCGCCGCGACCAGCGCGAACGTCGTCATAAGCCCGAGAATGAGCACGAGCGGTCTGGCGGACTTCGATAAGTTCGAATTTGAACTTGCCAATGACCGAGCAGCGAACCTCAGTTTCCGTAGCCTCACATGTCCTCCTTGAATGCACGCTGAACACACCGATCAGCGCAAAGGGTCAGCCGTCAACTTAGGAGGGGCGGGTTTCCGCCCTGCCGCGCCTGTCTGAACAGAAGGTGAACAGGTAAGAAAGCTTTGGAATGGCCGCGTTCAGGCCAGAACGCTGTCGCCCACCAGGGCCAAGAATGCGCTCACCATCTTGAGGTCGCGTTCGTTGGTGAAGTAGTTCAGCGACTCCACTACCGGCACCCATGCGATGGCGTCCACCTCGGGATTGGGGGTGAAGTCTCCGGCAATGGCGTCCATTTCCCAGTAGTGCACCTGGCGGGTCCGACCCTTGCGGTCGGCGTAATCCACCATGCCCAGCTCCCTACCCAACTCGCAGACGTAGCCGGTCTCCTCGTGAACCTCGCGCAGCGCGCACTCGGCCAAGGTCTCACCCGGATCGAGTTTGCCCGCGGGCAGCGACCAGTCGAGGTGCTTGGGCCGATGGACCATCAGAACTTCCAACTCGCCATCGTTGTGGCGGGTGACTAGTCCGCCGCCTCCGAGGATGACCGCTACCGTTCCGAAACGCACGAAATAAAACGGTAGGGCTTGAACGCGCCGAAATCGCGGATACCCGCAGTTTCAGTAAGAACTTTTATTATGCAATCGCGGCCGCGGCCAGCCTCTCAAAAGCGGTGTGGGCCTCGAAACCCGAGCCCTTGGGCACTCGCTGCCAAGTCCCGTCGGCCGCCAGTTCCCAGGCCAGCGCGTCGTCTTCAAGGTTGTACTCCAACACCTGGTCGAGCCGGTGGCGAAGCTCCGGGTTGACCACCGCCACCAGAGCCTCGATTCGGCGATTGAGGTTCCGGGGCATCAAGTCGGCCGAGCCGATGTAGTAGGCCGGGGCGCCGATGTCCTCGCCGTTGCCGAAGTAATAGATGCGGCTGTGCTCCAAGTACCGCCCGATCAAAGAGCGGACCCGAATGGTGTCCGACATCCCGGGCACCCCGGGCCGCAGACAGCAGATGGCCCTCACGATCAGATCGATTTCCACTCCGGCCTGGGAGGCCTCATACAGGGCTTCCACCATCTCGGCGTCGGCCAGGCTGTTCATCTTGATGATGATCCGCCCTTCGGGGCCGCGGGCCGCCTCGTTGCGGATCAGCTCCGTCACCGTGGGGCGCAGACTTTGGGGTGCAGGCACCAGGCGGCGGAATTGGATGTCGCGGCCATAGCCGGTCAGGGAGTTGAACAGCTGGGTCAGGTCGACTCCGACCTCGGGATCGGCGGTGAACAGCCCTAGATCGGTGTACACCCGGGCAGTGATGGAGTTGTAGTTGCCGGTTCCTATGTGGCAGTAGCGACGCACGCCGTCGGCCTCTTCTCGAACCACCAGACACGTCTTGGCATGGACTTTGAGGCCGACCAGGCCATAGGCCACGTGAACGCCGGCTTGCTCCAGTCGGCGGGCCCACTCGATGTTGGCCTCCTCGTCGAAGCGGGCCTTGAGCTCCACTACCACCGCCACCTGCTTGCCGCCTTCTGCGGCTCGAATGAGCGATCGCACGATCGGGCTGTCGCCCGAGGTGCGGTACAGCGTGAGCTTGATGGCCAGCACCTTGGGGTCGTTGGCCGCCTGCCAGATGAACTCCTGCACGGTGGCGGTGAAGGAGTCGTACGGGTGATGGACCAGGATGTCGCCCTCGCGGATTCGGGCGAACAAGTCGATCGGCTGGTCACCCGGCGCTTTGGAGGGGAGGGGATTGACCGGTTTCCACGACGGGTTCTTGAGATCGGGGCGGTCCACCGCGAACAGGTCCCACAGGCTGGACAGCTCCAACAGGGTGTCCACCTCATAGACGTCGTCGCGCTCGATGTCGAGCTCTTCGATGAGCAGGTTGCGGATCTCCGACGACACCAGGTGCTCCACCTCCAGGCGGACCACGCTGCGGAACCGGCGGCGGCGCAGTTCTACCTCTACCGCGGCCAGCAGGTCTTGGGCCTCGCCCTCGTCCACGGCCAGGTCGGCGTTTCGGGTTACCCGGAAGGCCACCGTCTCGGTGATCTCCATGCCCGGAAAGAGCGTCGGGAGATGAGCGGCCACAACTTGCTCCACCGGGACGAACCGATGCTCGTCGGGGAGCTGGATGAAGCGGCCGAAAGTGGCCGGCACCTTGAGGCGGGCAAACCGCTGGTGGCCGTCGGCCGGGTCGATCATCAGCACGCCCAGGCTCAGCGACAGATTGGAGATGTAGGGGAACGGGTGGCCGAGGTCTACCGCCAAGGGGGTTAGCACCGGGTAGATGCGGTCGTCGAACTCGCCGGAGAGGAACTTTCGGTCCTCGTCGGCCAGGTCGTCCCAGTTCAGAATCTCGATGCCGGCGTCGGCCATCTCCACGGTCAGGCCGCTCAGGCAGCGGGCCGCCCGGTCCATCTGGTCGTCCACCTCGATGCGGATCTCGTGGAGCTGCTGGGCCGCGGTGCGCCCGTCGGGAGTGGTGCCGGTGAACTGACCGGCCAGCTGGTCTTTGAGTCCGGCTACCCGAACCTGGAAGAACTCATCGAGGTTGGAGCACCAGATGGCGCAGAACTTGACCCGTTCCAGCAGGGGAACCGAGGGATCTTCGGCCTGGGCCAAAACGCGGCTGTTGAATTCCAGCCAGGAGAGCTCGCGGTTGATGAATCGCCCAGACTCAGCCTCGGTGTCGATGGGTTCGTTAACCATGTCGCATTCTCTCGGGCCTACCCCTCGTCCGCTTCGCTCTCCTCTTCCTCTTCGTCGTATCCCAAGTCCCATTCGATGAGCAGGTTCTCCCGCTCGGCGTCCCGGTTGATCCGCTCCCGGTTTCGGCGGAACTGCGGATCATGGGGGGGAAGCAGCAGCAGGCGAGCCTCGGCCCGGGCCTTGAACTGTTCAATGTGGCCAGCATCGCCGAAGTCGGACATGAAGTCCCAGTGGGGTGCTACTGGACCCATGTAAACCACCTTGACATTCCCTGCTGGCGGCTCGGGCAGGGCATCGATGGTGTCAGTCATTTGTTGCTCCTGTGGGAATTGGGGCCGTACCAGTCTAGCCGCCGCCCGACGACATCCCGAATGCGCATTTCCGAGCAGCACAGGGGCGACTCCCCCTGGGTCGAATCCATCGCTATGATGGCTGACCGGACGGCCGATAGCTCTTGAAATTCCTCTCCGGAGGGAACTTTTGGATGCAGTGGGGCATCATACATGCGGGGGCATGTAATCAATGGAGGTCCCATGAGCGAGAGCTGGATGGCTTACGGCAAGTGCATCGACGAGTCGCCCGACATCTTCTTCCCCAGCGATGGTCTGGGAGTAGAGAAGGCCAAGAGAATCTGCCAGGAGTGCCTGGTGCAAGAGGCTTGTCTGGCCTATGCCCTCTGCAACCGAATCAAGCACGGAGTGTGGGGCGGCCGCTCTGAGCGCCAGCGCCGCCGGATGCTGCGCCAAGCCGCCGCCTGAGGGCGGCGTTCAATCAACGGGGCGGTGTCGCTACACCATCACCGAGCGTGAAGCGGCCAGCACTTGGGGGGCCATGGTCTGGGGACCGGCCGCGGCCAGCGGAGCGCTGAAAACCTCGGGGAACCAGATGGGAGTGGCGCCCGAGCCGGTGATGATGCCCAGGACCTCGGCGAAGTCGACCGCGCCGTCGCCGGGCAGCAGCCGGGCAGACATGGTCTCGGTGGCGATGTCCATGTCGTCGGGAAGCTCTGCGGCGGCATCGCACAGCTGAACCACCCGCAGCTTCTCGGCGGGAATCTGGCGCAGCAAATCGGGGTTGGGGCCACCGGGCTGGCGGTACCAGTGCCATGTGTCCACCATGATTCCGCTGTTGTCGCAGTCGGCCCGCTGCAAGATCTCCCAGGCGGTGGCCAGGTCGGGAATCCCCGTCCAGGGGAGGAACTCCACGCTCACCTGCAAACCGGCGTCCGCCGCGGCCTGGCACAGCGTTTGGAAACGGGCCACCACGTCGTCCATAGGGGGCAGCGAGGGCTCCATGGTGACGGCTACCAGCTCCCGGCTGCCCACCGCGCTGGCGTACTTGCTCAGATAGGCCACTTCCCCTGCGGCTGCGTCGCGGTCGGGATTCAGCCAGCCGAAGGCCGCCTCGGCCACCGGATGGGAAAGTCCCAGTTCTTGAAGCCGGTCGACCAGCCACGCGGTATCCACGCCGGCCGTGCCCAAGACGAAGGGCCACACGCTGATCCCGGTGTAGCCCGCGGCAGAGGTGGCCTCGAGAGAGGAGTCAAGCTCGTCGAACGACAACTCGAAGGGGTTGACGCTCAGGGTGCCCAGAGACATCACGAGCTCTTCGGACGAAGAAGCAGTGTTCATGGAAGGAGGAGTCTAAGAGTCCTTGGGCTGCTCGCTGGTATCGCCGGAGGACTGGTCTCCTGGCTTGTCGTCGCCCTTGTTGCCATCGGTAACGCCCTGCTTGAACTCTTTCTGGGCTTGACCTAGCGAGCGGGCCAGTTTGGGGAGCTTGGCCCCACCGAACAAAACCAGCAGGATGATCAAGACGATGATCAACTCCGTTGCCCCAAGATTCATGGGATCAGGCTACCCCCTTGCAGTCCTGCCCGCGTCACAGGGCGGGCGGTTTCGATTTGCTGGGGACAGCTCAGGTGCCAGAGGTGTCGGCCACTGCTTTCAGCGGCTCCCGCACTCGGGTGAGTCCCCGGGCCCGGCGCACCCGGCGCCGCTCCCGCTCGCTCATGCCGCCCCAGATGCCGAACTTCTCGCCGTTCACGATGGCGTATTCCAAGCACTCCTCGCGCACCACGCAGGCCCGGCAGACCTCCTTGGCCTCACGGGTGGACGCCCCCCGCTCTGGGAAGAACAGGTCGGGATCCACCCCCAGGCAGTTGGCCAGCGCTTGCCACGCCCGGCCATCCTCGCCTGTCTGCGACTGCTTCGCTGTCGTCTCTACCAGTCTCATTGAGCCCTCCTAGACATGCAATCTGTCGCCCCCTGCCCGCCGCCTCCCGTCTTCGGCCTGATCAGGCCGGGGATGAGAAACAACGTGCTTGTAATTTCAACAACGTAACCTTGACATGGAAACGTGCCAAACGCAAGAAGAAATTTCTCAATCAGAAAAAATATTCTCGGGGCCGCCCTAGAGGACTGACCACTAGAGGGGACGGCCGCCCAAGAGCTTGCGCTTGTGCTCCACGAAGTCCACCAGCACGTAGTCGCCCAGCGTCTCCGGTGTGGTGAAGAAGGCCCGGCCGCCGTTCATCTTGGAGATCTGCTCGATGAAGTTGGTGAGGTACGAGGTGGCATCCAGCATGAAGGTGTTGATGCGGATGTTCTCCCGGGTGGCCCGCATCACCTGCTCCAGGGTCTTCTCCACTGTCGCCCTGGCCGGCGGGTAGGAGAAGAATGGCCGGCCGTCGTCGTCCACATGGGCGGTGGGCTCCCCGTCGGTGACCATGATGATCTGCTTGGTGCCGCTGTGTCGGGCCAGCATCTGGCGGGCCAGCATGAACCCGTGCTGCATGTTGGTGCCGTACACGAAGTCCCATGACACCTCGGGAAGCTGCTCGGGCTTTACCTCCCTGGCGACCTCGCTGAAGCCCACGATGCCCAGAAAGTCGCGCGGGTACTGGGAGCTGATCAGCGAGTGAAGGGCCATGGCCACCTTCTTGGCCGGCAGGAAGTTGTCCCTCATCGGCATCGATAGCGATAGGTCGAGCATCAGCACGGTGGACGACCGCACAATGTTCTCGGTGCGCTCCACCTCGAAGTCCTCCGGCGAAAGCTTCACCGGAGTGCCGCCCCCGGTGCGCTGGATGGCGTTGCGGATGGTTCGCTCGATGTCCAGGTTGAAGGGGTCGCCAAACTCGTAGGGCTTGGTGTGGTACTCCCGCTCGTGGCCCCCGCCGAACATCTCCATGGTGTGCTGGCCCACCCGGTCTTGCTGGAGCTTCTTGAAGAGGTCCGACAGGGCGTTCTGGCCGATCTGGCGAATTGCCCGGGGGGTGAGCTCCAAGCGCCCCTCGCGGTTCTCGATCAATCCGGCCTCTTCCAGCATCTTGGCCAGATCGGCCATCTGCTCGAGGCTCTGGGCCGCCTCGTCGCCCAGCAGCTCCCGAGCCCGGTCGATGTCCACTTCGGCCAGCGCGCCGGGGTTGTTGGCCCCCCGCAGCAGGTTGTCGAGCTGGTCCAAGTCGCCCAGCTCCTGCATCATCTGGGCGGCCGAGGCGAAATCGAGCGGATCGGCTCCGCTGAAGTCGTATGACCGGTCCCAGCCGGCATCGGGGAACATGGCCTGGAGGTTCTGGGAAAGCTGGTCCACCTGCCAGCGCAGGTCCATGTCCTGCAAGAGCTGTTCGGCCAAACCCTGGAGCTGCGCCCGCTGCTCGGGCGTCATCGAGGCCATCATGGCCGACATTGCCGCCATGCGCCGGGCCATCACCTCCAGCAGCTCGGTCAGAGTGCGGGGGTTCTCGGGGAAGAAGTCGCCGAAGCGCTCCATGAAGCTGTCGAAGTCGGACTGGAGGCGCTCGTCCAGCATCCGGTTGCGTTCGGCCGGATCTGAAACGTCAGATGGAAGCTGCTCGTCGGCCATCTGGCGCTTCTCCAGCAAGGTGTTCAGCTCGGCCATCATGTCCTTGGCCCGGGCCAGATCCTCGGGGGAGAGGTTGTTCATGCCGTCGGTCATCTGGTTGACGTAGTTCTGCATGAGCTGCTGGCGGAGCTGCTCCACCAGCTCGTCAAACCGCTGCTGTGCTTCCGACGAGGTGAACTGGTAGTTCTCCAACTCCTTGATCTGGCCGGCCAGGTCGGGGGGCAGCATGTCGAGCTGGAACCGGCGCTGGTCCACGGTCTCGTTGGTGATGGCCGCCCGGCGCTCGTCGCCCGATTCGGTCGCCGAGGCGGCCAAGTCGTCCAGGGCGTCGCGCTCCATGTCGACCACATCGCGCAGCTCCTGGGCTATGTCGTCGTAGACCCCGCCGAGGTCGTGCTGCTCCAGGCGCTCCTGGCGCCGCTGGCGGAGCTGCTCCATCATCTCCCGCAGGCCCTGCACCTGCTGGCCATCCACTTCGAAGCCCTGCTGGAGGAGCCGCCGCAGGGCGGCGTTCACGTCGCCGTGGTAGAGGAGATCGTCGTTCATCTGGGCGAATAGGTCGGAGGTGGAGAAGTCGAACCCGGTCTGGGAGCCGTCCCAGCGGGAGTAGGCCACCCGGTGGGATGAACGACGACGGGCCCTTCGCCATCTCCGAAGCATCCCGCCAACCTACTCTGAACGAGATGGACGGCCATACCGGTCCTGATTTCGCCTGGGGGTGGACCGCCGACTCGGTGTCGTTGGAAGGCGTTGGCCCGGCGGCCGACTGGTCGGTGTGGGAGCGGGAGGGTCGAGCGCCCCGGTCGGGCGAGGGGTGCGGCTTCGGCATCGACTTCCGAGCCGACCTGGAGCTGCTGGCCGAGTGGGGCTTCACGGCGTGTCGGCTTCCGGTGGAGTGGGCCCGCATCGAGCCCGAGCCCGGCAAGCTGGACAGCGACGCCATCGACCGGTACCTGGACATCCTCGCCGCGGCCCGCGACGTCGGGCTGCAAACTTGGCTGGTTCTGCAAAACACCACGCTGCCGGGTTGGTTCGCCGACGACGAGGGCGGCTGGGGCACCCGTCAGGGGCGAACGCTGTGGTGGGCCCGCTGGGTGGACCGGTGCGGCGAGTGGTTCTCCGACCGGGTGGCCGGCTGGGTGCCAGTGGAAGATCCGGTGGGATGGGCGGTGCGCAGCCGCCTCTTGGCCCTTCGCCCTCCCGGACGGCGCAGCACAGCCGCCGCGCTGGAAGCGGCCCAGCACGCGCTGGAGGCCATGTTCGAGGCCTGCCGGCTGCTCCGCAGCGGGAGCCAGCCGATCATGGGGGTGTTCGGCCTCCACACCGTGTTCGCCGCCGACCAGCGGGCCGACTCCCTGGCCTGGCAAGGCTGGTGGGATCGCCTTCTATGGCAGAGCTGGACCTCGGCGCTGACCGACGGGGAGATCACCGTGCCCGACCGCCCGATTGTCGCCCGCGAGGAATTCCGGGAATCACTCGACGTTGTTGGAATGTGCTTCGACGCCCCGGCATCGGTAGACCAACACGGCCACCTCGGCCCGTATCCTGCCACCGCTCGGTGCGACCACTCCGGCTTGGCTCCCGAGCCCGAGGAGTTGGGCCGGGCCCTGGCCCGCCTGGCCGACATGCTGGGCGACGTACCGCTGGCGGTGGCCGGCACCGGCGTGTCCACCACCGACGAAACCTGGCGAGACCAACTCCTGGGCCGGACGTTGGATCAGGTGGAAGCCGCGAGGTCAGACGGCATCAACGTGGTGGGCTTCTTCGCCGACACCGCCGTAGACGGCTATCACTGGCACCTGGGGCGCTCAACCGCCCGCGGCCTATTCGACCGCGACCGAAACCCGAAGGACGCCGCCTTCACGCTGCGGGACCGCATCCGGGGAGTCGAAGCCGGCTAGGTTCTGCCTCGGTAGACGGCGGCGCCGGCTAGGGCCTCTTTGTTTAGGCGCTTGGAGAGGTGGAGGCCTTCCAGCACGAACTCGATGCCGCTGGCCACCAGGGCGGGGTTCTCCAGATCGCCGGGCTCGTATCCCAGTGCGGCCAGCGCGCTGGCAAACGCGGGCACATCGTCAACCAGAGCGGCGTAGTCGACCGACGAGATGTCGTCTCCCGCGTTGACCACTCGGCCCTCTTCGAAGGCCTCCACCACCTCGTGTTGCACCTCGTGGTCCACCGCATCCTTGAAGGCCAGTCGGACCGCCTCCTTGCGTAGGTTGCCCACGATCTCGCCGTCGCGGCCGTCGTCTATGGTCTCGATCTCGATCTTGCCCGCGGTGGACGGCGTCAGCGCCTCCAGGTCGCTCACCCGGGGCACGGCTGAGGCCTCACCGGAGCGGAGCGCCCGGCGGATGGCCGCGGCGGCCAGCGTCTCGTAGTTGGACACGGTCAGGCGCACCGACACCCCCGAGCGCTGGTTGATGTGGGGGCTCTGGCGGGCCAGCTGGCTGAGATACACCAGCACCTCGCCCATGAAGTCGGGCATAACCACTGGCATGTCGGCCTCGGGCAGCGTGGCCTCCTGCTCGGTGATGTCCATCTCGATGTCCACGTCGGTGGGATAGTGGGTGCGGATCTGGGCGCCGAAGCGGTCCTTCAGCGGGGTGATGATCCGACCCCGGTTGGTGTAGTCCTCGGGATTGGCCGACGCGAACAGCAAGATATCGAGGGGCAGGCGGATCTTGTGACCCCGGATCTGCACGTCCCGCTCCTCCAGCACGTTGAGCAACCCCACCTGGATGCGCTCGGCCAGATCGGGCAGCTCGTTGATGGCGAACACCCCCCGATTGGTGCGGGGCACCAGTCCGTAGTGGATGGTGAGCTCATCGGAGAGGTAGCGGCCCTCGGCCACCTTGATTGGGTCCACCTCGCCGATCAGGTCGGCTATGGAGGTGTCGGGGGTGGCCAGCTTCTCCCCGTAGCGCTCGCTGCGGTGGACCCATTCCAGCGGAGTGTTGTCCCCCTCGGCGGCAATCAGATCCTTGGCGTGCTTGGACACCGGGTTGTAGGGATCGTCGTTGATCTCGGAGCCGGCCACGATGGGAAGCCACTCGTCGAGCAGGTCGAGCACCAGGCGGATCATCCGGGTCTTGGCCTGACCCCGCTCGCCCAAAAAAATCACGTCGTGGCCGGCCAAAAGCGCGGTCTCCATCTGGGGGATGACGGTGTCCTCGTAGCCCCAGATTCCGGGGAACAGATCCTCGCCTGCTCGTATGCGGCTGATGGCGTTGCGGCGGATCTCGTGTTTGACCGATACCGACTGCCAGCCGGATTCTCTTAGCTCGCCGAGGGTGGAGGGTTGAGACATAGGTGAGAAACCTAGCCCATAGATTAAGCAGGTGGACCTAGGTGGGAAATGGGTGGCTGCCCTGGGAGGCGGGGCGGTCTTGGGGTTTCCAGATTTGGCGTTTGACGACTCCCACTGGATTCCGGTGGAAGTGCCGGGGCACTGGGAACGGGTTGAGGAGCTGGCGGAGGCCAACTCGGTGCGGTATCGGCATAGGTTCAACCAGCAGCCTCCGGCGGCGGGCGAGCGGCGGTGGCTGGTGTTCGACGGGCTGCTGTATCAAGCCGACGTCTGGCTGAACGGGAGCTACTTGGGCGATGTGGAGGGCTATTTCATGGCCCACCAGTTCGACGTGACCGGGGCCATGGCGGGCGATCGGGAGCACCTCTTGGCCTTGGAGCTGTCGTGCCCGTCCCGGTCGGCTGACATCTCCGGTGGCCACATGCTGGGATCGCTGGGGCAGTCGCCGGAGCTGCTGCCACCGGGCAACTCAGGGGGGCTGTGGGCACCGGTCAGGGTTGAGAGCACCGGCGAGGTCCGCATCTTGGAATTGCGGGTGGGCACCGAGAGCGCCACCGATCGTCGGGCCGTGGTGGCTCTCCAAGCCGACTTGGACGCTTCCCGGGCCGGCCTGGTTCGTCTGCACACCGCCATCGCCAATGCAGACAGCACCAAAGTGGAGCACACCGGCGACCATGTGCTGGCCGCCGGGCTCAACCATGTGGAGTGGCGGGTGGAGGTGCCCGAGCCCCGCCGGTGGTGGCCCCATCGGCTCGGTGACCAGCCTCTATACGACATCACCGTTGAGGTGGGCACCACCCAGGGAGGGCTGAGCGACCGCCGGCGGGTTCGCACTGGCCTGCGGGCGGTGCAGATGGACAACTGGCAGTTCTCCATCAACGGCGTGCCGATGTTCCTCAAGGGCGCCAGCTTCGGGCCGGCAACCCCGTGGTGGGCAGAAGTGGACGCCGCCGGTCTGCGCCGCGATGTAGGTCTGGCCAAAGAGGCGGGGCTCGACCTGATCCGGGCGTACGGCCATGTGGCGCCCCCTGCCCTATACGACGCAGCCGACGATGCCGGGATGATGATCTGGCAAGACCTTCCCCTGGTTGGGCCGTTCCCCCGGGGCAATCGGAGCGCGGCCACTGACTGTGCTCGAGCCGCGGTCGGCGCGGTGGGCGCCCACCCCAGCGTGATCCTGTGGTGCGGACATGTCGACCCCCTGGGCGACAGCACCAACGGGACCAGCGAGAACCCATCCAGCGTGGCCCGCAGGCTGGCCGCCCATCAGCGGCCGAGTTGGAACCTGTCGGTGCTCGACCGGAGCGTCAAACGGGAGATTGAGCGCCGAGACCCCACCCGGCCGGTGGTGGCCTACTCCGGAGTGCTTCCCCACCTACCGCGCCTCGACGGAACCGACACCCACCTTTGGCTGGGTTGGAAGCGGGGCCACGAGCGCGACCTGGAGCAGTTCGCCGCCCGCTGGCCTCGGGCGGTTCGGTTCGTCTCGCAGTTCGGCGCCCAGTCGCCGCCCAATGAAATGCCGCTGCTCAACCCGCAGACATGGCCCGACCTGGACTGGGCCCGGCTGGCCCGCGAGCACGGCCTTGACGCCGCGGCCATGAACCGCCGCATCCCGCCCCGCGACCACACAACCCTGGAGGGGTGGCAAGAAGCGTCCTGGGCCTACCAGGCCATGCTGGTGCGACGGCACATCGAGACCCTGAGGCGACTCAAGTACCGACCGGCCGGCGGGTTCTGCCTGCACTTCTTCGCCGACTCCCATCCCGCGGTCTCCACCGCGCTGGTCGACTGGCAGCGTTGGCCCAAGCCGGCCTACGAGGCGGTGGCCAAGGCCTGTCAGCCGGTCATCGTGGTTGCCGACAGGCTGCCCGCCGAGCTGACCCCCGGCGACGAGCTGTCGATCGGCGTCCACGTGGTAAGCGACCGCCGCGAACCGGTTGCCGGGCTGCATGCCGAAGCCAACCTCGAATGGCCCGGAGGCAGCCAATCCTGGATTTGGGAGGGCGCGGTGGGCCGGGACGAATGCGTGTTGGTGGGAACCCTGCACTGGAGGGTCCCCGACGCCTCCGGACCCGCCGTGCTTCAGTTGAGCCTCACCGGCCCCGTCGCAGCAGCCAACCGCTACGACTCAGTCATCATTGGTTAGCTGAATGGAAGACAATACAGCGTAAGCTGCTGTCATCGTTCTAATTTCTTATTGCCAAATAATAGAAGTAGAATTACATTATCGACTAGGGCAGTATATCCGTTCCATTTGTTTGTGATTCATCAGTAATCTAAAGAAAAATCCACACTTCTATTTCCTTTATTTCCAATAACTAAGTCGATACTTCCCAAACGATAAAGGTTAACTAAAGCTGATTATTCTTCGCCGCCATGGTCAATATGGCGCCGTTGAATTCCCACGATGCCCGGTTACTGCGGATCATCGGTCGAATGGCTTTGGCGAGCGCCGAGGAACTGGAGCCGGTTGTCGGCACCGAGCGCCAGGAGATTCAGGAACGGCTGGAGACCCTTCGCAACTCGGGCTGGGTTGGATCAACTTTCCGGGGAATGCTCAAGGCGAAACAAGATCGGTGGCTACTGGCCCCGAGCGCCGTGCGGGAGCTGTATGCCACCGACCACATCCACGCCGATCAACATGAGCACACGCCTCATATGGAGGACGCGTACTTCTCTCCATTTGCTGAGCTTCCCGATGATGCGCCCGACATCCCCAGCGCCGCAATCAACATGCACGAGCACCCGCCCTGGACCGCCACCCCTCGAGGTCAGATGTCGTGCATACGTCGGCTGGCCGCCCTGGAGATGATCTATCCGCTCGCACCGGTTCTGTTCACCAACGGCCTGCTGCTGTTGGACTCAAGCAGTGAGGCTGACGCAGCCGACCTGAATATGACCGACTTCCGGCTCCTTCGCCTCGGCGGCTTTTACCACGCGGTCGCCCGCTACGCCCGCGACATCTGGGTCACATTCACCTACCTTGGCCAGCACGTCACCGAGCGCATCGTGCGCCGCAAGCAATCTCACCGATTCTGGGCGCTTGACTGCTATATCGCCGCCGACGACCTGTACCTGCGGGCCGCCGACCGCTTCTTCTATGAGGATCCTCAGCACACCGCGGAACCGTCTGCCCAGATCATCGCGGCCACCGATCCCTGGGCCGCCGAACTCGCCCGACGGGTGCTGGTCCGAACTGCTCCGACGCTTATCTTCACCCCCGACGGGCAGAGCACCGAACCGGTGGCCGCCCGCCCCTCGTTCGACCAAATCTCCGATCCCATGCAGCACCCGCCGATCGGGCGAAAACTACCCCTCGGCCGCATGAGGTACCAGAACCATGATCTCCTGGTCCTCAGCGGACCCGCTGAATTCCGGCTCTTCACGGCGATCGCCGAGTTCCCCGCCATGCAAGCCTCGTGGCTTGGCGAACTCAGCGGGCATTCTCTCCCCGCCGTGACCCAGATCTTGGGCCGCTTCGTGAACTTGGAGTTGGCCGTCGAGTTCGACGGCCGTTACTTCCTCGGCAAACGGGGCATGATTGTGGCCGCCAACTTGAGCCGCATACGGAGCGACACCATTTCCCGGCGCCATTCGGCCTATTACAACCAGGACTTTCGCCACCACCAATTTCACCACGACGACGGCATCAACCGCCTCGTTTTGAAGTTCGCCCAAGAGGGTGTAGCGGCCATCGGGGGCTGGCGGGGTGAGTTCAACCTCACCAACATCACCCAGATAAAACCAGACCTGCTCATCTTGGTGAGCGAAGGCCCTTTCGGCCAAAGACCCCATTGCATCGAATACGAACGAGGCCGGGCAGCGCCGGGAGACGTGGTCCGGAAACTGGGCACCTACCGCAAGAGCGCAGCGGTGGGATCGCCGATCCCGGTGCTATTTGTGTGCGATGACGAGCCGGCGGCCAGCAATTTCCTCCACGGGGGCCGAGCGCTGCCGCTTTTGGCCACCTACCTGGATGCAGCCCTCACCGGCCCCCTCACCGGCGACAACACCGTGTGGCGCCAAGCAGGAAAGCCCGACGACAAGGGGGTTCGGCTAGTCGCAAGGAGCGGAGCGCCGGTACCGTCGGCGTGAAGGTTCTGGGCTGCCGGTGGCCTGGAGCGGAGGCAACCGATGGTCCAATCCATGACGAGAGTGAGCACGCCGCCGCCGGTGCGGTCGGAGCCCAAGATCAAGCTCCCGTGGCCGCTCAGCATCTACCAAACCGCGGTGGGCAAGAAGTGGGTCATGGGCCTCACCGGGGCGGCCTTGCTGGGCTTCATCGTGGTCCACATGATCGGCAACCTCCACCTCTACGAGGGGCCGCTGGAGATCCACGAGTACGCCGAGACCCTGCGGGATCTGGGCACCAAACTCCTCCCCCGCACCTGGCTGCTGTGGATCATGCGCATCGGGCTGATCATCGCCTTCGCCCTGCACATCCACTCGGCCTACTCCCTGAGCCGGATGAGCCTGGCCGCCGACCAGCGCTACCCCGGCGGCCGGAACTACATCGCGGCCAACTTCGCGTCGCGCACCATGCGGTGGACCGGTCCCATCATCGGGCTGTACCTCTTCTACCACCTGGCCGACCTCACCTGGGGGTGGTTCAACCCCGACTTCGTGCGGGGCGACCCCTACCACAACGTGTCGGAGAGCCTGAGCAGCATCCCGGTGGCGATCCTGTACATCGTGGCCAACACCGCGCTGGCCGTCCACATCTTCCACGGCACTTGGAGCATGTTCCAGAGCCTGGGGGTGAACAGCCCCCGCTACAACCACCTGCGCCGCTATCTGGCCGCCGGGCTGGCCGGGATCATCCTGGTGGGCAACCTGAGCTTCCCGATCTTCGTGCAGGCCGGGGTGATCGACGACAACGGCCGCTCCGTCGTGGAGGAGCTCCAGCAAAACAGCGCCGCCGAAGGGGAGGACCACTGATGCTCGGCTCGCTCGATGCCCGCATTCCGGCCGGATCGCTCGACACCAAGTGGACCGACCACAAGTTCTCCATGCGGCTGGTGAACCCCAACAACAAGCGCCGCTTCGACATCATCGTGGTGGGCTCGGGGCTGGCCGGCGCGTCGGCGGCGGCCTCGCTGGGCGAGCTGGGCTACCGGGTCAAGGTGCTCACCTACCACGACTCCCCCCGCCGGGCCCACAGCATCGCCGCCCAGGGCGGCATCAACGCGGCCAAGAACTACCAAAACGACGGCGACAGCGTGTACCGGCTGTTCTACGACACCATCAAAGGCGGCGACTACCGGGCCCGGGAGGCCAACGTGTACCGCCTGGCCGAGGTGTCGGTGGACATCATCGACCAGGCCACCGCCCAGGGCGTGCCGTTCGCCCGGGAGTACGGCGGTCTGCTCGACAACCGCTCTTTCGGCGGCGCCCAGGTGTCCCGCACCTTCTACGCCCGGGGCCAAACCGGCCAGCAGCTCCTGTTGGGGGCCTACTCGGCGCTGATGCGCCAGGTGGCCGCGGGCACGGTGGAGCTGCACACCCGCTCGGAGATGCTGGAGCTGGTGATGCACGACGGCCGGGCCGTGGGCGTGGTGACCCGCGACCTCATCACCGGCGAGATCGTGTCGCACTCGGCCCACGCCGTGGTGCTGGCCACCGGGGGCTACGGCAACGTGTACTTCCTGTCGACCAACGCCAAGATGTGCAACGTGACCGCAGCGTGGCGGGCCCACCGCAAGGGCGCGCTGTTCGCCAACCCCTGCTACACCCAAATCCACCCCACCTGCATCCCGGCCAGCGACGACTTCCAGTCGAAGCTGACCCTGATGTCGGAGTCGTTGCGCAACGACGGTCGCATCTGGGTGCCGCTGGCCCACGACGACGGGCGGGCGCCCCACGAGATCCCTGACGCCGACCGCGACTACTTCTTGGAGCGCAAATACCCGGCCTTCGGCAATCTGGTGCCCCGCGACGTGGCCTCCCGCAACGCCAAGACGGTGGTGGACGAGGGCCGGGGCGTGGGACCGCTGCGCAACGGCGTCTACCTGGACTTCTCCGGCGCCATGGCCCGCGACGGCGAGGCGGTGATCCGGGCCAAGTACGGCAACCTGTTCGACATGTACGAGCGCATCACCGGCGAGGACCCCTACACCGTGCCCATGCGCATCTATCCCGCCACCCACTACACCATGGGCGGGCTGTGGGTGGACTACGAGCTGATGAGCAACGTGCCCGGCCTGTTCGTGATGGGCGAGGCCAACTTCAGCGACCACGGCGCCAACCGGCTGGGGGCCTCGGCGCTGATGCAGGGGCTGGCCGACGGCTACTTCATCCTGCCCTACACCATCGGCAACTACCTGTCGGACTATTTGGGCGACCCGGCGCTGGGCACCTCCGAGCCGGTTTTCGCCGACGCCGAGCAGGCAGTGGCAAACGAGATGAGCCGCTGGCTGTCGATCGGGGGCACCCGCTCGGTAGACCACTACCACCGAGAGCTGGGCAAGCTGGTGTGGGACTACATCGGCATGGCCCGCAACAAGACCGGCCTGGAGAAGGCCCTGTCGGAGATCCCCGCCCTGCGCGAGGAGTACCACCGCAACGTGCGGGTGCTGGGCTCGGCCGACACGCTCAACCAGTCGCTGGAGAAAGCCGGCCGGGTGGCCGACCTGTTCGAGCTGGCCGAGCTCATGGCCCGAGACGCCCTGACCCGGGAGGAGTCCTGCGGCGGCCACTTCCGGGAGGAGCACCAGACCACCGACGGCGAGGCCATGCGGGACGATGACAACTTCACCCACGTGGCCGCCTGGGAGTGGAACGGCGAGGGAACCCCCCAAACCCGCCACCGGGAGGAACTGGAGTTCGAGAATGTGGAGCTGACCCAGAGGAGCTACAAGTGAGCGCCGAGATCAACCTCACGCTCAAGGTATGGCGCCAGGCCGGTCCCAGCGCCGAGGGCCGCTTCGTGACCTATGAGGCCGACGGCATCAGCACCGACGCATCGTTCTTGGAGATGCTCGACATCGTCAACGAGCGGCTCATCGAGGCGGGCGACGAGCCCATCGTGTTCGAGTCGGACTGCCGGGAGGGCATCTGCGGCACCTGCGGGCTGATGATCAACGGCCAAGCCCACGGCCCCCAGAAGGGCACGGCCACCTGCCAGCTCCACATGCGCAGCTTCAGCGACGGCGACCACATCGTGATCGAGCCGTGGCGGGCCACCTCGTTCCCCGTGCTGCGGGACTTGGCGGTGGACCGCCGGGCCATGGACGCCATCATCGGCGCCGGCGGTTACATCTCGGTGAACACCGGCGCCGCCCCCGACGCCAACCTCACCCCGGTGCCCAAGGAGACGGCCGACACCGCCTTCGACGCCGCGGCCTGCATCGGCTGCGGGGCCTGTGTGGCCGCCTGCCCCAACAGCGCGGCGCAGCTGTTCACCGCGGCCAAGGTGCAGCACCTGAACCTGCTCCCCCAGGGCCAGGCCCAGCGGTGGGCCCGAACCGAGGCCATGGTGGAGACCATGGAGGCGTTCTTCGGCTCATGTACCAACCACGGCGAGTGCGAGGAAGCGTGTCCCAAGGAGATCCCCATCGACTTCATCGCCTGGACCAACCGCGACTACATCAAGGCCAAGGTGAAAAACCGCAAACTGGCTGGTTAGCAATTCAATCAACTCCCGGTTCTCCGTGGAGATGTTGGTTACCGGAGCAGAGCACCCCGGCTAGCGGGCGATGGCCCGATATTCGCCGCCTACCTCGTTAACCGCCGAACGAGTATTGGGCCCGTCGTCTCCTGCCCAAACACAAAGAGGCCCCTCAAGGTGCTCGGCAGCAGCCACCGCCTCAGCACCGAGGGTCGAGAGCCGAAATGCACCTGCCAGTTCAGCCATCCGAAAAGCCAGCGTGCGAACCGGTACCACCTCGATGTGATCCGGCAATGCGACAAGTTGACGCCCCAACGCCCGGCGTGCGCTGGCTGGCCACGAGCCGGTCAGCGCTCCCCCGGCAGCCGAAACCACACTTCGGCACAGCCGCACGAGGTACAGATTCGTCGTCGCCGGTTCGTGATCGCTGAGCAGCTGCGAGAGACCTTCGCTTACCTCACCGGCCAGCAGATCTCGAAGAAGATGGTCGTCGAGGACTGCTCGGGTCATGTGGTGGCGAGATCGGAGTCATCGGCCAGAGTCTTGACGAATGCCGCGTGATCCTCACGGCTTAGGAGATCCCCGAGCAGCCGGCGCCCCTCACCTCGAGGCACCGTCAATACACCGAACCCAAGATCAAGCACATCCACCGGGCCGCCATCTTTGAGCTCCCAGCGGCGGCGGACTTCCGCCGGCAACGACATCTGTCCTGATGACGACACAAGAAACTCCATCACTGCAACCACGATCGAGAGTTTACTTGGTAAGAAACCTTCCTTCACCAAATGCACGCCAATGCACACTTCCTTCTCCACGAGCCACCCCAACATTGCCCACAACGCAATACAAATATATTTCCGTATGTTTTATATTATTCCACTCACACCTGCCTCAGCATCAACGCCACGGTGAGAAACCGCAAACCGGCTGGTTAGCGATAGCCTCGCGGGGCAATGACCAGAGCGAGCGAAGCCATCCGCCATGTGGCGCGGGGTTTGCTCATGGGGGCGGCGGATGTGGTGCCCGGCGTGTCGGGGGGCACCGTGGCGCTGCTGCTGGGGATCTATACACGGTTGATCGACACCGTTAGAGCCGGGGCCGGGGTGCTGGGGGCGTTGTTGCGGGGCAGGTGGAGAGACGCTTGGCATCGGCTGCGCAGCTTTGAGTGGGGATTCGCATTGCCGCTGGTGGTGGGCATTGTGGTCGCCGTCGTGGCCTTGGCGTCGGTGATCGACGAGCTGTTGGCCGACGAGCCCGAGGTCATGGCCGGACTGTTCTTCGGGCTGGT
>JAJEEH010000201.1 GCA_022821105.1 Acidimicrobiia bacterium | reverse complement strand
GAAGACTGCTGAGGTCATTTGCCGCTGAGGCCCGCACTGTCACCCGTCCCGACGATCCCAACCTGACTGCTTTGGTAGAAGAGCTGGCCCAAATCGCCGCCGGGGCTGCTGCTGAAGGGATCGGACCCGACGATGTGCGCGACCGGCGCAAGGTGTTGATCTTCAGCTACTACGCCGACACCGTCGACTGGGTTTTCGAGCATCTGGTTTCCTCGGTTGAATCCGAAGAGCGTCTGGCTCCCTATCGAGGTCGCATCGCCTCGCTGGCTGGCAACTCCGGGTCGGGGAGCAAGGAGCGAGTGCTATGGGGGTTCGCCCCCAAAACCACTGACGCCCCCGAGGGAGCCGATGACGACTTGTTCGACATCGTGGTGGCCACGGACGTATTGGCCGAGGGCGTGAACCTCCAGCAGGCCCGCCACATCATCAACTACGACCTGCCCTGGAACCCGATGCGGCTAGTGCAGCGCCATGGCCGCATCGATCGCATCGGCTCGCACCACACCGAGGTGTTCTTGCGCTGCGTGTTCCCCGACGATCGCCTCGACGACCTGCTTGGTCTCGAGGAGCGACTGCACATGAAGATCGCCCAGGCCGCTGCCAGCATCGGCGTTGGCGAGGTTCTGCCCGACCAAGTCGCCCAAGTCGAGATCAACTTCACTGAGACCAAAGAAGAAATCGATCACCTCCGCAACGAAGACGCCGAGCTGTTCGAAAGAGGTGGTACTGCCCAAGGCGTACTATCGGGCGAAGAGTTCCGACAAGAGCTGCGCCAAGCACTTGAAGACTCTGACCTGGCCAGCCAGATCAAGTCCCTCCCCTGGGGATCCGGTTCAGGCATGGCCGCAACAAACCCCGATGGGCGCCCCGGGTACATCTTCTGCGCCCGAATAGGCGACCACAACAAACCCCTATTCCGTTTTGTCGAAACCGGCTCCGACACCGATAGCCCCGTGGTCGACGAAACCCTGGCCTGCCTCCACAAAGCCCGCCCTCTAGATGGCTTCGGCACCGATCGCCAACTGGACGACGCCACCATCCAAGGCGCCTTCACCGCCTGGGAAACAGCAAGAGACGACATTGTGGCTCAGTGGAACGTCATGTCCGACAAAGCCAACCTAGAACCCAAAATCCCTCCCCGCCTCCGCCGCGCTGCCGACATCCTCCGAGAGCACCCACCCCCCGACCTCACCCAAGAAGACCTCGACCGAGCCATCGACACCATCAACGCCCCCTACCCCGAACGCACCATCCGCACCCTCCAAACCGCCATCAGCAACTCCGAAGACCCCACCCAACAAGCCCAAAACATCCTCAACACCATCCACCACCTCGGCCTACAGCCCTACACACCCCCCACCCCCCTCCCCGAAATCCACCCCGATGACGTCCACCTCATTACCTGGCTTGCACTCACCTAATCCACCTCTTCGTCCTATGGCGCATGAGCTGGATAGCCCCTCCCTAAATCAATGATCTACAGCGACGTTGGAGCCAAGAATTCACCCCCTGTTTTCGCGAACAGGGCAGCCAGATTGGGTATGAGGAACCTATGGCGTCGAAGACGCACCGTGAGTAGAGGAAAACGGACCTCAGCAGGAGACTCGACCACGCAGCTGGAACTTTCTGACTCTACCTGCGGTTCGCATTGTCTACAGTCCGGAAGTGGCGAGGAGGTTGGGTTCAATGGTAAGCATCGGCGTGTCTCATGGAGGTCGACATGGATGTAAGTATCCTACCGCTGCATAAGATTTTTGGATTGGATGTCCAATTCCGGGTTCCTCTATATCAGCGTCCTTATGTCTGGGACCGTGAGAGGCAATGGGAACCATTGTGGGAAGACGTCACCGCGCTTGCCCAATCTGAGCTAGACAACGGTGTACACCCGGCCCCTCATTTCCTAGGAGCAGTCGTAGTTCGCCAACAGTCTAACCCTGTGGGCACCCTTGAAATACGTGACGTAATTGACGGACAACAACGCCTTACCACGCTGCAACTACTTGCCGATGCAGTAGAGGAAGCGATAAGAGAAGTCGAAGGTGTAAATATCGAAAGCAAGAAGTTGCGAAAAATAGTACTCAATGATGACGATATTTTTGCAGGCGACGACCAATTCAAGGTCTGGCCAACGAACGCAGACCAACTAGTTTTTCGCCTCGCTATGACAGACTACGACACGGTGCCGGAAGACCTCAAAGACAACTCAATAGCTCAGGCTCACGCGTTCTTCAAGTCTTCTGCTTGCAACTGGGCACAAGACGAAGATTCGCAGCAGTCGATTGCGGAGAGGTTCGCAGCACTTGTGAATGCAATTAGGAGCGGCCTGCATCTAGTGGTCATAGACTTATCTGAGAAGGACAATGCGCAAGCCATTTTTGAAACCCTAAATGCCCGGGGTACACCACTATTGGCTTCCGACCTGGTCAAGAACCACCTGCTCAGTCAAGCGCAGAGTGTCGGTCTAGACGTTGAAGCTCTTCATTTCAACCATTGGAAGAGTTTTGAAGACGATTGGTGGCGTCAAGAAGTCACACTTGGTCGTATCAGCTGGCCTCGACTAGACGCTTTCCTCTTCTATTGGCTTGGGATGAACCTCACCCGTGAAGTGAGTGCTCAAAGGGTGTTTGACGAATATCGCAGGCTACTTACGGAACATGATCTTGGAGTGCAAGAAGTTGCGTCTAGTATTTCCGATTTTGCCGGAGTATTCAAATCTCTGGAGGAGTCCTTGCACGAAGACCGGACAATCAATGACTTCTTCTACCGATGGCAAGTCTCGCAACTGCGTGTCTTGACTCCTGTATTGTTGTGGCTGTTCAGCGACAAATCGGGCATCAACCTAAGTCAGCTTGAGAATTCAGTTCGCCTCCTTGAGAGTTGGTTTATGCGCAGAATGATCTGTCGCCGAAGTACCCAAGGATATCAAAACTTCCTTCATCCACTTCTTCGGGAGGTCAAGAAACACAAGGGGGAAGATGTTCCCGCAATAATCGGAGAGATTCTCTCAGATGCAAAAGCCGTTAATACTGCTTGGCCGGAGGACGCTGATCTCCAATCTGCAATTCTAGAACGTCCGCTATACTTCCAACTAAGTCGCGCACGTCTACGGCTGGTTCTTGAAGCAGTTGAGGATCGATTGTGTGATACAAATAGTAAAGCGGAATCTCGGTGTCCGCGAGACCTTACTATTGAGCATCTCCTTCCCGTTTCGTGGACGCAGGAAGATTGGCCATTGGAAGGCAACCGCTTTAGCCGTGATGAGCGAAATGTTCTCTTGCACACTCTTGGGAATTTGACACTAGTAAATGACAAGCTAAATCCTGCCTTATCGAATTCAGCATGGTCAAAAAAGGGTCTGGAGTTGGCGAAGCATTCAAATCTACACCTAAACAAGATGCTGACACACGAAGCAGTTGTTCCCGCAGGTGTTTCTTGGTCAAATGAATGGAACGAGAATGCCATTCAAGAACGTGGGGAATGGTTGGCACGGCAGGTTTGTGACATTTGGGCCCGACCAGAGTAATGAATCGGACGGCTGATGAGTTTGCCCGTGACTCCGGGGAAGTTCATGCAAGAGTCAACAGGATCCTATAGGCGTCTGCACCAATAGGCGGTTGGCGATTGAAGGCGAGGAAGCTACGTGGCGTAGCAGCGGCAAGCGGTAGGCGGGGTCTGGCGAGGGTTGCTGGGGTGGGGATGGTGATGGCTTGGCGGGTTCGGGTTGGGGGTCGGGCGGCGATTGATGGGACGAAGGAGCGTGCGGGGCGGGTGTTGTTGGCGGCTCAGGCATTGGCGGCTAGTGATTTGTCGGGGGATCTCAACCGGTTGGTGGCTGCGGCGGTCAAGGGGGCTCCGACGGTCTACGACAAGGCGATGGATGCCAGCTATCTGGATCCCGCGCTGCGCTCTGGTCTGGGTGGTAGCTATCACCGGCTGTTTGACGGGGGCCATACCATCGCCGGGGCGGTACGGGCTGCCAAGGGGGTTTCGGCCGACGACACTTTGGCGCAGGAGGCCTTGGGAACGATCAAGGCGCTGCTGCGAGATGCGTCCACGCCTCGAGGCCTGCCTCTCGCGACCTGGGATAAGTCCACCTTCGATTCGGTGGCTGCGGCGTTGGAGTCGAAGTTCAGGATTCCCAAAGCCTGGTTCTACGAGTTGAACACCTACGACGCAGCCGACCTCCTTGGCGGCGCAATCGGAGTGGTGTCGGTGATCTATCGGTGGAACCGCGCCGACACCGAAGAATTTGCCAGGCTCGCCTCGGTCATCGGGACATCGGCCGCAGTCAGTGCCAACCCCCTGCTGATGGTGGTCTCGGTGGTGGCCATGGCCCAAGCCTTCAACAAGGCGAGCAACGCTGATGAATTTGCTGAGATGATCGATGGGGGGTTCAAGGGCGCGGCGACTTCTGGGGCCTGCCTGGCCGCTATCGCAGTGGCTGGCTCAGCTGGCGCCTCAGCCGGAGTGGCACTCTTGGTCGGTGTGACCGCCGGCATCCTCGCCTACAAGGCCAGCGACAAAGTGAACCTGGTCGCCGTGGCACGTTTCGCCAAGGAGCTGGCATCTGTGATCTTGGCCAATGCCAAAGAGGTAACACGCCGGGCCTGAGGCATCTATGTCCTGAAGTGAGTCAGGGAGTCGATCGCCTCAGCTGAGGAGAAGGGGCACTGTGGCCCAGCCGGATTGTTCGGGGGGAGGGATGGTGTGGTGGGGGGTGGCGGCTTGGCTGGCGTGGCTGTTGGCGATGGCGATGCTGATGGAGGCGGCTTCTAGCAGTTCGAGGTCGTTTACGCCGTCGCCGATGGCGGCGAAGTCGATGTCGTAGCCTTGCCATCGGCAGAAGGCCTCCACTCCGGAGACTTTGGATATCCCGGGGGGCGAAACCGTCAGGCGGCTTCCTCCGAAGAGGGGGTCGGGTTCGTCGACTCGGGCGATTCCCAGCGACTTTGAATGGACCTCCTTGGCCGCCAGATGGGCTAGGTCTGAGGTCATGCCGGTCAACACCAGCTCCAGCACATCGGCCTCGACGTCGGCGGGGCTGAGGGCGTGGTTGATGTCTTCTTCTTGGAACTGCAAATGGGTGGGTTCGCTGGTTGGGTTCTCGGGCAGCACCACGTCCCCGCCGGGCTCGCCCCGGTCGTCTATGTATAGGCAGGGACGGATGCCGTGGGTGTCGAGGGTGGCCATTAGCTCCCATAGGGCAGTGGGGTCGAATGCGATGCGGTGGAAGCGCTCCTTGGTGGCGAAGTCCATTCCGATCGATCCGTCGAGAGCGACGGCGGGCAAGAGGAGACCGTTCATATCGAAAAGTCGGGCGATGTTCCGCAGTCGGCGACCGGTGGCCGCCAGTACGACATGGCCGGCGGCCTCCAGCTCGGCAAGCGCTTCCAAGTGGGCTGCCGGCGCAACGCAGTCCAAGCCCCAGAACGTTCGATCTAGATCGGTCACAACCAGCTTGGGCATCGCTTCCTTTCAAGCAGCTGGCCGGGCTAGTCGCCGGGGTTGAAACGGCGCAGGATGCCGGAGCGGACCCGCCACCGGGAGAGCTGGCGAACCAGGGCGGGCGGCATGTTCGACTGGGTGCCGGGTGCCGCACCCGCCGAGATAATGCCGGCGCGGCCTTGGTAGGGCTGGTCGTCTTCGTCGCGGCCCGACCACACCACTACCTGCGGGAAGGCGATGGTTATTCCCGCGGCGGCGAAGCTCTGGTGCACCGACAGGATCACGTCGTGGCGGGTGGCCAACTCGGTCGGTACATCGCTCTTGTGCCAGTAGTAAAGCGTGAAGTCGATGCTGGACGATCCGAAGCGGGTGAGCAGCGCCTGTGCGGGCGGCTCAGCGCTCACCCGCTCTACTTGCTCGAGCGCCTCGGTCAAGCACTGCGTGGCTGCTTGCAGGTTGGTGTCGTAGGCCACGCCTACTTCCAACTCGCTGCGTCGCAACGACTCGTTGGTGAGATTGATGATGGGCCCGGCGGCCACCTCGCTGTTGGGAACCCGCACCGCCGATCCATCGAGGCCGCGCAGCACGGTGGTTCGGGAGTCGATGTCGGTGGCGACGCCCAGGTGGTCGCCCAGCAGTACCGTGTCGCCAACTCGGAAGGGCCGGCGAGCCTGAAGGATCAACCCGGAAAAGAAGTTCTCCACCAGCTTCTGCAAGGCCAGCGCCAGGACCAGGCCGCCCAGCCCGATGGCGCCGATCAGCGGTCCCACCTGCACCCCGAGGCTGGTGAGCGCGTAGAACAGCCCGATCAGGAAAAGGAGATAGCCGACCAGCCTGGCGGTCACGATCGCCGCAAAGCCCGACCCCACCACGTGGGTCAGCACCCTCCGCACCAGTCGGGCAACCAGCACAGCCACCACAATCGTGGCCGCCACGATGATCCCGGCCTGTATCCAGTCGGACACGGTCAGGGCTTCGTCGATGATGGAGTCATCAGACGACTGCGCCAGCAGGTCGGCTGCGGCCAGGGCTGTCATCGGAGCACTGTTTTGATGTCGGCGGTCACGGTTTCGTCATGCTAGCGATGCACTACCGATGCAGCAGCAGGCTGGCGGCTTGGGGACAGGGCATGCCGATCTCGACGCCAGCGCCGGCGGCAAGGGAGTTGGCGGCCGAGATGATGCCGTCGTGGTAGTGGGACAGCCCGCTGCCCATGCGGGCTCGGCGGGCGTCCACGGTGGCGCCGGCCAAGCCGTCGGCCTCCACGATGTAGAGCCCGGCCATGCCCGAGTCGTCCATGCCCCGCCCGCCGTCAGAGCATATGAACCCGAACGGTCGGCAGCGGCGCAGGTAGGGCACCGCCGAGCGGCCGGTGTGGCCCGCGGTGACCAGCACGTTGCGGTCGGTGTCCTCAGCAGTTCCGAAGGCGATGGAGTCGGCGGCCACCACACAGCGCCCGTCGGGTGCAGTCTCCATCACGGTGCGGTTGGTGATCTCCGACGCGGCCGCGCCCGCCACCGGGTCGTTGGCCAACAAGGCCGCGGCCGCGTCCCGCACCGCCATGCCCGTGCTCACCCCGCAGTCCAGGGCCAGTTGGTTGACGAAGCTGACCACGCCATGTTCATAGAGGTGTACGCCGTCGCCCAAATGGGCGGTCATCACATCGGCCACCGCAGCAGGAATGCCCAGCGCCTCCAGGTACCACAGCCCGGCGATGGCGGAGCCCTCCGGCCCCACTCCGCAGTCCATGCCGATGGCCGCCCGGGGCCGGTGCTCGGCGATGAACCGGGCGGGCAGCACTCCGCAATACGATGAGTTGACGCACACGTCCCGATCCCGGTTGGTCTCGTCCACGTCATAGGCCGAGTCCATGCACATCACCCGGCCTCGCCCCGAGGCCAGCACCTCGGTCTGCTTGTTTGCGCTCTGGCTCATCGACGCCCTCCTGGGCTCATCGGCAACAGCCCGGTCACACCCATGCCGTCGCTCACCGGCGATCCTTCGGCCGGCTGATCGGCCCCCGGTCGGAGGTCTGATCGTCCACTCCCTGCTCTCGCAGCTCTATCTTGCGCACCTTCTCCGACGGCGTTTTGGGCAGCTCGGGCGTGAAGCGGACATAGCGGGGCACCGCGAAGTAGGGCAGCCGACGGTCGGCATAGGCCCAGAAATCCTCGGCGCTGAGCTCAGAGTCGGGCTCCAGCACCACCGCGGCCAGCACCTCGTCCTCCCCGGCCTCCTGATCGGCGGGCACCGCCACCACCGCCACCTCGGCAATGGCCTCATGGCCCATCAGGGCCTGCTCCACCTCGAACGAGCTGATGTTCTCCCCCCGGCGGCGGATGGCGTCTTTGAGGCGGTCCACGAAGTAGTACCAGCCCTCGGCGTCCCGGCGGAGCCCGTCGCCGGTGTGGAACCACAGATTCCTGAAGGCCTCCCAGGTCTGCTCGGCCATGCCGTAGTAGCCCATGCACGTGGTCCACGGAATCCGGGAGCGCACCACCAACTCGCCCACCTCGCCTACCGCCACCTCCTCGTCGGTGTCGGGGTGGACGAGTCGGATGTCGAACCAGTCCCGGTTCAAGAGCCCGGCCGCCCCCGCGGGGCGGTCCTCTCTGTAGGGCGTGAGGATCGGCATGCACGTCTCGGTCAGGCCGAACACCTCCACAAACGCCTCGATGCCGAACCGGGCCTTGAACTCCTCCAGCACGCTCGACATGGTGGGGGCAGCGAACACGCACCGGAGCTCGTTGTCGGCATCTGCCGCGGTGGGGGGCTGCTG
>JAJEEH010000153.1 GCA_022821105.1 Acidimicrobiia bacterium | reverse complement strand
CCTGGCACCAGGGAGTTGACCCGCACATTGAGACCAGCCCACTCGCCAGCCATGGCCCGGGTCAGGTTGTGCAGCGCCGCCTTGCTGGAGGTGTAGATCCCCACGCCGGGGCCGCCGCCGTAGGCCCCCATGGTGGTTACGTTGATGATCGATCCTCCACCAGCCTCGCCCATGCGGGGGGCCACCAAACCAGCCAGGCGAATGGGCCCCTTCACGTTCACCGCATACACCTTGTCGAAGTAGGCCTCGGTGCAGTCGGCCACAGTGACCGGCGCAGGGTTGATGCCCGCGTTGTTCACCAGCACATCGATCCGGCCGAGATCGCCGTACACCTGATCCACCAGCGTGTCGATCTGGTCCCACTCTCCCATGTGGCAGCCAATGCCCCGCACCGTCTGGCCACCCAGCTCGTCGTTCAGCTCAGCGGCGGCCTCGTCGCACCCCTCCTGGCGCCGCCCGGTGATCACCACATCGGCCCCGGCCATGGCGTAGCCCTTGGCAATGGACCGGCCGATGCCCTTGGTGCCCCCGGTGACCAGCGCCACCTTCCCTGTCAGGTCGAACAAGCTGCTCATGGCCCGATCATACGAACCGGTCCCCGGCCAATCCTCATGCGGGCTGAACAGGCCCGGGCCCATTGGACCGGCGTGCTCAGTAGATGCCCAGCTCCAAGCCGGCGGCCAGGGTCATGCCCAGCTCCCGGCAGGCCTCCAGATGGGCGTCGGTGAGGTCGCCGGTGGCCACCACCGGCGGGGCCACCGCCTTCCACCCCAGCCCGGTCACCAGGGGCTCCACCGCCCGCACCGCGCCGGTGCCGTTGTTGCCGGCCCGCACGAACAGCCCGTAGGGACGTCCCCGGGTGTGCTCTAGGCAGTCGTAGTACACGGTGTCGAAGAAGTGCTTGAGCGCGCCGCTCATGTAGCCGAAGTTCTACGGGGTGCCCAGCAGGTAGCCGTCGGCGGCCATCACATCATCGGCGGTGGCTTCCAGCGCGGCCACCAGCACCACCTCCACCCCGTCGATGTCGGGATGAGCGGCCCCGGCCACTACGGCCTCGGTCATGGCCTTGGTCCCCCCGGTTTTGGAGTGGGACACCACCAGCACTCGCACCCAACCGACGGTACTCGCCCGTCGCGAGCGCCTGCGGCTCAGGTGGCCGCGGTGCCCACGTCCATGGAGGCGAATCGGCGGGTGCTTACCAGCCAGGCGGCCAGCACCACGATGGCGGCCGCGCTGATCGACACCGTGACTCGGGGGCCGATCCAGTCGAACAGCACCCCTTGAACCATGGTGCCGGCGCCAATAGCCAGGTTGATGGCCATCAGGTACAGGGCGATGATCCGTCCCCGCATGGACTCCTCCACTTGGAGTTGGATGACGGTGTTGAGCGTGGAGGCGGTGGCGAGATGGCAGCCGCCGAGGATCAGCAGGAACAAGATGGCCATGGCGTACCACGGGGCCAAACCGAACCCGGCCAGCGCCAGGCCGTAGGCGCTCAGCCCGATAGCCAGCAGTCGGGACCGGGCGGTGAACTGGCCCCTTCCGGCTACCAGCGGGAAGAAGATCACCGACCCAATGCCGGTGCCGGCGGCCAGCAGTCCGAGTTGCCACCCTGTGGTGTTGAACTCCTCCTCGGCGAACACCACGATCAAAAAGATCAGGGGCTGGGCGCAAGTGGCGGTGATGAGCACCGTCTTGAACGCTCTCTTGATGCCAGGCTGGGTTCTCCAGTAGGACAGAACCTCCCGCAGATCGGCGAACACCCTGATGGGGGGCGGGTCGTCGGGCAGCAGGCGGGGCACCTGGATGAGCACCACGGTAAACAGCACTGCAAAGAAGGAGACCCCGTTGGCGAAGAACACCCAGCCGGGTCCGAAGAATCCCAGCAGCACGCCGCCCAGAGCCGGTCCCACCGCCCGGGTGGCCTGGAACTGGGTGGAGTTGAGCGTGACCGCGTTCAACAACAGCTCTTTGGGCACCAGCTCAGAGATGAACGCCTGCCACGCGGGCAGCATGAAGCCGTTGAGAATGCCGTAGCCCCAGGCCAACAGCATGTAGATCACCGGCGAGCGCACCCCCGCCCCCCATAGCGCGGCAAATCCGAAGGCCCCCACGCACAGCAGGCTCTGGGTCACCAGGATGATGCTGCGGCGGGGCACCCGGTCGGCCAGCGGCCCGGCCCACAGGTTGGTGAACACGGTCAACATCATCTGGGTGATGGCCACCAGCCCAACCCACGCCCCCCGGTCGGTGATCTCGTCGATCACATAGGCCAGCACCAGGATCTGCATCCACGTCCCGGTGTTGGACACCAGTGCCCCGAACCAGAACAACCGGAAGTTGCGCAACCGCAAAGCCCGAGTCGAAGCCCGAAACCCCGGTCGATCAGCCACCCAGCGACCCTACCCCCCGCCCGATTGCCTGGCAGGCCGACGCTTCCGCGCCGATAAGCTGCGCTGCCGTGCGAGCTTGGCGTGTTCATCAGTATGGGAGGCCGTCGGTGGCGCTGCGGCTGGACGACATTGACGAGCCGGTGCCCGAGCCGGGAAAGATCCGGGTGGCGCCCACTCGGACGGTGCTGAACTTCAACGAGATCGACGGCTGCCACGGGCGCTACCGCACCGTGAACCCCGACCTCCCCTACACCCTGGGCATGGAGGTGCTGGGCACAGTCGACGCCGTCGGGGAGGGGGCCGAGGAATGGCTTGGGCGCCGGGTACACGCCACCGCTGAGAGCGCTTTCGGGGGCTACGCCGACAAGGTGATCTGCCAGCCCGACATGGTGTTCGACGCCCCCGAGTCGCTGGACGACACCGAGGCGGCCGCCTTCTTCTTCCCCTTCCACCTGGCCTGGCTGGGTTTGCACGAGCGGGGCCAGGTCCAGCCCGGAGAGTGGGTGCTGATCCACGCCGCCGCCGGCGGCGTGGGCTCGGCCGCGGTGCAGTTGGCCGTGGACGCCGGGGCCCGGGTGATCGGCACCGCGGGCAGCAAGGACAAGTGCGAGTTTGTGCGCTCCCTGGGGGCCGAGGCCGCGGTGAACTACCGGGACGGAGACTTCGCCACCGAGGTACGCGACATCACCGGCGGAGCCGGAGTCGATCTGGTGTTCGACGGGGTGGGCGGCGAAGTAACCGAAGCCTCGCTGCGGTGCATGACCCGGGGCGGACGGCTGATGATCATCGGCTTCGCCAGCAAGATCGAGGCCGAGGACGCCGTCGGCCTTCCCCCGAGGCTGCTGTGCTTCTCCCAGGTGTCTATCGGAGGGGTGCTCTTGGCCTACAGCAGCAACCCGGCGGTCTACGGCGGCATGGCCGGATTCAACATCAACCCCCGATCACTGGGCGACCGGATCCACGAAGAGCTCTGCGGGCGGCTGGACGAAGGCCGTATCGCCCCGCTGGTGGGCGGCACCGTGCCCTTCGACGAGCTGCCCGCCGCGCTCGAGCAGATGGAGGACCGCCTCACCACCGGGCGCATCGTGGTGGTCTGCTGAAAAACGCCCCGGCACGGCCCCGCCGGTGGTCGATTGCCGAGCAAACAAGCCAGAATAGAGCCATGACTGAGCTCGGATATCTCGCCTTCGACGCCGACAACCACTACTACGAGGCCACCGACGCCTTCACCCGCCACATCGACCCCAAGATGGCCAAGCGCTGCATGCAGTGGGCCGACATCGGGGGCAAGCAGCGGCTGATCGTGGCCGGTCGGATCAACCGGTTCATCCCCAACCCCACCTTCGACCCGGTGGCCAAGCCCGGCATCCTGGACGAGTACTTCCGGGCCAAGACCTCGGCCAGCGACATGCGGGAGGCCTTCGGCGAACTCGATCCCATCAGCCCCGCCTACCGCAACCGCGACGCCCGTCTGGCTCTCATGGACTCGCAGGGCCTCGGCGGCTGCTTCATGTTCCCCACCCTGGGGGTGGGCATGGAGGCCTGCCTGGAAGACGACCTCGGGGCCATCACCGCGGCGTTCGGGGCGTTCAACCGCTGGCTCGACGAAGACTGGGGCTTCTCCTACCAGGAGCGCCTGTTCACCGCCCTGTACCTGAGCCTGGTTGACGTGGACTGGGCACTGGGCGAGCTGGAGTGGGCCATCGGCCGGGGCCTGCGGCTGGTGAACTTCCGGGCCACCTCGGTGCCCGACGGCCACGGCAACTACCGCTCTTTGGGCCATCCCGACCACGACCCGGTGTGGCAGTTCCTCAACGACCACGGCGTGTGCGTGGCCTTCCACTCCGGCGACTCGGGCTACTCGTTCATGAACCACCGCTGGGGGCTCGGCACCGAGACCGAGGCCTTCCGCTACAACCCCCTCCAGAGCCTGCTGTCGCACTCCCCCATAAGCGACACCATGGCCTCGCTTCTGGCTGACGGGGTGCTGGTGCGGTTCCCCAACCTGCGGGTGGCCACCATCGAGACCGGCTCGTATTGGGTGCGGCCCCTCATCCAGAAGCTGGCCAAGACCTACGGCCAGCACCGCTACGCCTTCGAAGAGGACCCGGTGGAGACGTTCCGCAACCAGGTGTGGGTGTCGCCCTACTACGAGGACGACCTGCACGAGCTGGCCGGGCTGATCGGCACCGACCACATGCTGTTCGGCTCCGACTTCCCCCACGCCGAGGGGCTGGCCGACCCGGTGTCGTTCGTGGACGACCTCGACGGGTTCAGCGACGACGACATCCGCCGCATCATGTGTGACAACGGCGCCGGCCTGTCGCAGCTGGCCGTCTAGCCGACTGGCTAACCCTCATCTCCAACCGAAGGAAACAGCACCATGGCCTGGGATTTTGAGACCGAGCCCGAGTTCCAGGAGCAACTGGATTGGACCCGGGCGTTTCTGGACGAGCACATCCTGCCGCTAGAGACCATCGATCTGGAGGTGACCGACGAGCAGTGGAATGCCCTGACCGCTCCGCTGAAGCAGCAGGTGAAGGACCGGGGGCTGTGGGCCTGCCATCTCGACCCCGAGCTGGGAGGCCAGGGCTTCGGCCAGGTGAAGCTGGGGTTGATGCACGAGATCTTGGGCCGGTCGTCGATCGCGCCGGCCATCTTCGGCAACAATGCCCCCGACTCGGGCAACGCCGAGCTGTTGGCCATCGGCGGCAACGACGAGCAGAAGAAGCGCTGGATGGAGCCGCTTTTGGCCGGCGAGCTGCGCTCGGGGTTCTCCATGACCGAGCCCGACACCGCCGGCTCCGACCCCACGCTGTTGGAGACCAGAGCAGTGCGCGACGGCGACACCTGGGTGATCAACGGCCACAAGTGGTTCACCTCCGGCGGTTCGGGGGCCGACTTCCTCATCGCCATGGTGGTGACCAACCCCGATGTCCACCCCTATCAGGGATCGTCCATGATCGTGGTGCCCACCGACACTCCCGGCCTAGAGATCGTGCGGGACGTGCCCAACATGCACCACCCCTATCCCGGCCAGTTCGCCCGCCACCCCATGGGCCACTCCGAGGTGATCTACCGCGACGTGCGGGTGCCCGCCGAGAATCTGATCGGCAATCCCGGCGACGGGTTTGTGCTGGCCCAAAAGCGCCTCGGCCCCGGTCGCATCCACCACGCCATGCGTTGGATCGGCCAGTCGCAACGGGCGCTGGACATGATGTGTGAGCGGGCCCTGTCCCGGTACGCCCACGGCAGCCTTCTGGCCGAGAAGCAGATGGTGCAGGACTTCATCGCCGAGACCCGCATCGACATCGCCTCGGCCCGGCTGCTGTGCCTGCACGCCGCCTGACACATGGACAAGCACGGCTCATCGGCGTCGCGTACCGAGATCGCCATGATCAAGGTGTACGGCACCAAGATGCTCTACAACGCCATCGACCGGTCCATCCAGGTCCACGGCGCGCTGGGCTACTCGGCCGACATGCCCCTCGAGGAGATGTACCGCAACGCCCGGGCCTCCCGGCTGGTGGACGGCGCCGACGAGGTGCACAAGGTGTCCATCGCCCGCCGGACCCTCAAGGAGTACGCCGCGGTGGAAGGCTTCCCCACCGAGCACATCCCCACCCGCCGAGCCGCCGCCCTCGAGCGCTTCGGCGACCTCCTCGACATCGAGGTCCTTAACAGCTAGCCGCTGGCAACCCTCAACTTGGCCCGACGAAGAGGCCGGTAGCCTGTCGGAATGTCCAAGCCGCTGGCGCTGCGCTTTTTGCGGTCGGCCAGCGATGCTGGCCAGCTGCCCGAGTCCCGCTGCGAGGTGGCGCTGGTGGGGCGGTCGAACGTGGGCAAGTCGTCGCTTTTGAACGCGGTGGCCAACCGAAAAGGGCTGGCCCGCACCTCCAAGGCCCCGGGGGCCACCCGGCTGCTCAACGTCTTCGAGCTGGAGGGCGAGCCCGGCCGCTGGCTGGTGGACTTGCCCGGCTACGGCTTCGCCAAAGCCCCCAAAGCGCAGCGGGTCGGCTGGCAGAAGATGATGGACGGCTACCTGATCGACCGCCCGACCTTGGTAGAGGTGCTGCTATTGGTGGACGGCCTCGTCGGCCCCACCCCCCTCGACCTCCAAACCGTGGAATGGCTGGCGCACCACGACGTGCCCCTGCAACCCGTGGCCACCAAAGCCGACAAGGTGAAATCGTCCCAACGGGGCGCCCGAAAGGCCGATCTGGCCAAGGGCCTCGGCGTCGCCCCCGGCGACGTCATCTGGACCAGCGCAACCAAGGGCCAGGGCATCCCCGAGCTCCGGGCCGAGATCAACTCCGCCCTCCGGCTCAACCCCTGAGCGGAAACCCCACCACGGCCTCCAACTCGGCCAGAGCCTCGTCGGGATCGACCACCTTGATCGTGGCCATCCCCAGCGCCCGGGCCGGTTTGAGGTTCACCCCCAAGTCGTCCAGAAACACACACGCCGAAGGCTCAACGACGAGCGCCTCACAGGCCATCGTGTAGAACGCCGGGTCGGGCTTGCGCACCCCCACCACCGACGACTCCACCACCACGTCGAACCACCCCATGACCTCGGCCATCTCCGCCGACCGCTCCGACGACGCCATCGGCGAATAGTTGTTGGTCAACAGCCCCGTCTTCAGTCGCTCCGAACAGCGCCGAACCGCCTCCGCCACCTCAGGCCGAATCTCCCCGCCCAGCCCATTCAGCACCGCCATCCCATCCACCCGATACCCCAGCGCTAGGGCTTCCTCCTCAAAGGCGGCGGCAAACTCTTCCAGCCCAACTTCCCCCCGCTCCATCCGCGCCCAAGCATTGGTATCCGAATCAGTCGAATTGATCCGCCGAATCAACCCCTCCGGCAGCCCATTCTCCCGCTCATAAGCCGCAAACCCCTCCCAAGGCCCCACCACAATCACCCCACCCAAGTCAAACAAAGCCGCCTCAACCACCGCCCGAGGCTACCTGAGCACCCTGCCTGGCTAGGGTGGCGCCGCGGAGATGTCGGTCACGCGAAGGAGACCCTGAGTATCCCCCCTTTGGCCGGTCACCTCGATTAGGAGGTAACCATGTCATTGATGGAAAGGAACGGGCCGCCGGGCAGGACCAGGCGGCGGTTCACTAAGGAGTTCAAGGCTGACGCGG
>JAJEEH010000154.1 GCA_022821105.1 Acidimicrobiia bacterium | reverse complement strand
TTCCGCTCATTCGATGGCCACAGTGTATTGACAACACAAATGCAGCGCACCGCTGAGGTTCCCGGTTGCCGGCATCGCCATACTGGGGCGGTGGGGTTCGCCGTGCTTGGTAGCAAGGTTCTCTGATTTCGATGGCAGGGTTCGCCGAGTTCATGGAACGGGCGCTGTATGACCCTGAGCACGGGTTCTACGAGTCGGGCCAAGCCGGACGGCGCGGCGGCCACTTCATAACCAGCCCCGAAGTCGGGCCGCTGTTCGGCGCGGTGGTGGGCCGGATGCTGGACCGCCAGTGGGAAAGTCTCGGCCAGCCCGATCCGTTCACCGTGATCGATGCCGGCGCCGGACCGGGCACCCTGGCCCGCACCGTGGCCAAGAGCGGCCCCGGCTGCACACCCGCGCTGCGGTGGATCAATGTTGAGCGCAGCGCCGCGGGGCGGGCCGCCCACACCATTGGCAGTTCACAAGCCGACATGCCCGACGGCCCGATCACCGGAGTGATCGTGGTCAACGAACTGCTCGACAACCTGCCGCTGCGCCTGTTCGATCCCGACGGCAACGAGGTGGGCGACCGCCGCCCCAACCCCGAGACCCGCCTAACCCCCCGCCAGGATCAAGCCTGTGCCTGGTTAGCGAGGGCCCTGTCCATCCTGGACCAAGGGACCGTGGTGGTTATCGACTACATGAGCACCACCGAGGCAATGGCCAACCGACCCTGGCCGGAGTGGCTGCGGACCTATCGGGGCCACGAGCGGGGCGATGACCCGTGGACCGCCCCTGGAGCCCAGGACATCACCAGCGAAGTGGCCCTCGACCAACTCGCCGCGGTGTGCGCGCCCACCCGAGTCGCCGATCAGACCACTTGGCTGCGGGCCTACGGCATCGAACAGTTGGTGGCCGAGGGGGCTGCCGCCTGGCGGGCCGGTGCCGCCCAAGGCGACCTGGGAGCGTTGGCCGGACGCAGCCGGGCCATAGAAGCCGAGGCCCTGCTGGACCCCGCCGGCCTGGGCGGCTTCACCGTGGCCGAATGGGACGTGCCTTCGCCGGATTGACCTGAATCAGGTCTTGGCCCGGACTGCGGCTCGAAACCCCAGCGCCACCGGGTTGGCGCCTTCGACCTCTGGATGAATGGCCACCTGATAGCGGCCCGGCGTCGGCAGCTTCATTGCCCGAAAGTCGGCCACAAACGGCACGTTGACCAGCTCGCCCGGATCATGGCCTGAGCCCAGCTTCACCTGTACTTCTCCCACCATCTCGGCCAGCTTTCGCCCATCGGCGTCTTCAACCCGCACCCTGATCTTGTTGGCGTTGGCGGCCTCCACCGGCGACATCTCCAGCACCAAGGCCAGCATCACGCCTATCGGTGCGGGAAACGACTCCCGATAAACCCGGGTGATGCCCGCCGAGCTCACAAACAGCAGTCCCTCCCGCACCTGGGCGAAATCGCACAGCGTGGCAACCCTGATCTCCATGATCGCCGATCAGCTCTCTGCCCGCAGGAACGCCACTAGATGACCATAACCCCTCAGAGACGACAGAATGCCAAGTGTCCAAAACCTCCGTGAGACGACAGAATGTAGGCTCGCCGCGCTGTTCCGCGAGAGCATCGGAAAGGACCGACCATGGCTGAAGCCACCATCGAGGACTACTACGTCGAAGAGCGCACCTTCGCTCCGTCCTCCGATTTTGCCGCCGCCGCACTGGCCAACGACCGCTCGCTCTATGACGAGGCGGAAGGTGACTACGAGTCGTTCTGGGCCCGACAGGCCCGCGACCTGTTGAGCTGGGACACCGACTTCAGCACCGTTCTGGAGTGGGATCTGCCCTTCGCCCGCTGGTTCATCGGCGGCACTCTCAACGTGTCGTACAACTGCCTCGACCGCCATGTCGAAGCGGGCCAGGGCGACAAGATCGCCTTCCACTGGGAGGGCGAGCCGGGCGACACCCTCACCATCACCTACGCCGACCTTTTGACCGAGGTGTCCAAATTCGCCAACGTGCTCAAGGGCCTGGGATTGGGCGCGGGCGACCGGGTGGCCATCTACATGCCGATGATTCCCGAGCTGCCGGTGGCCATGCTGGCCTGCACCCGCATCGGCGTGGCCCATTCGGTTATCTTCGGCGGTTTCTCGCCCGACGCCATCGTCGACCGCTGCGAGGACGCCGAAGCCCGCCTGATCATCACCGCCGACGCCGGCTACCGCCGGGGCGCACCCTCGCTGCTGAAGCACAACGTGGACACCGCCCTCAGCCAGGGGGCAGCCTCGGTGGAGCACGTGGTGGTGGTCAACCGCTGCGACACCGACGTAGACATGGCCGAGGGTCGGGACCTGTGGTGGCACGACCTCATGGCCGAAGCGTCGGCCGACTGCCCGCCCGAGCCCATGGACTCCGAGGCACTCCTCTACCTGCTGTACACCTCGGGCACCACCGCCAAGCCCAAGGGCATCATGCACACCACCGGCGGCTACCTCACCCAAGTGGCGTTCACCCACAAGTACGTGTTCGACCTCAAGCCCGACACCGACGTGTACTGGTGCGCGGCCGACATCGGCTGGGTCACCGGCCACAGCTACATCGTGTACGGCCCGCTGGCCAACGGCGCCACCTCGGTGATCTACGAGGGCACCCCCGACACCCCGGGCCGCGACCGCCTCTGGGACATCGTGGAGCGCTACGGCGTCACCCAGCTCTACACCGCCCCCACCGCCATCCGCACCTTCATGAAATGGGGCGCCCAGGAATCGGCCAAGCACGACCTGTCCAGCCTGCGGGTGCTGGGCACCGTGGGCGAGCCCATCAACCCCGAGGCGTGGATGTGGTACCACACCCACATCGGCGGGAGCAGCTGCCCCATCGTGGATACCTGGTGGCAGACCGAGACCGGCGGCCACATGATCTCCCCGCTGCCCGGCGTGACCACCACCAAGCCGGGATCGGCCACCCATCCCATTCCCGGGGTGTTCGCCGAGCTGGTGGACGACGACGGCCGCCCGGTGGAGCGGGGCGGCGGCTACCTCACCATCACCCGCCCGTGGCCGTCGATGCTGCGGGGCATCTGGGGCGACCCCGAACGCTACCGGGAGACGTACTGGAGCCGGTTCGAGGGCCGCTACTTCGCGGGCGACGGGGCCAAGATCGACGACGACGGCTACCTGTGGCTGCTCGGCAGGGTGGACGACGTGATGAACATCTCCGGCCATCGCATCTCCACTACCGAGGTGGAGTCGGCCCTGGTGGACCATGCCGCGGTGGCCGAGGCCGCCGTGGTGGGGGCGGCCGATGACACCACCGGCCAGGCCATTATCGGCTATGTGATCCTGCGGGGCAGCCACGACGCCACCGACGAGTTGGGCGAGGAGGTCCGCCAGCATGTGGCCACCAAGCTGGGGCCCATTGCCCGGCCCAAGACGGTGGTGCTGGTTCCCGACCTGCCCAAGACCCGCTCGGGCAAGATCATGCGCCGCCTGCTGCGGGACGTGGCCGAAGGCCGCAGCCTGGGCGACACCACCACCCTGGCCGACCAGTCGGTGGTAGATGAGATCCGCACCCGGGCCGCCGAGTCCCCTCAAGAAGATTGAGCAGCCCACCCGACACATCTCACTGGAGATGGAGCGACGGCCCCATCGCCGGCGGTCCCGCGGTGATCGTGGACGTGGACGGGGTCATTTCCGACGCCAGCAGTCGCCAGCACTTGGCCAAGGCCCGCCGCTGGGACGAGTTCTTCGCCGGCTGCCCTGACGACCCTCCGCTGGAGGCGACGGTGGCGTTGGTCAGCTCGCTGGCCGCCGATCTCACGGTGGTTCTGCTCACCGCCCGCCCTTGGCACCTGCTCAATGACACGCTGGCCTGGTTGAAGATCCACGAGGTCCGCTGGGACCTGCTGATCCTGCGTCCCCCCAATAGCGGCGGCTCATCGCGGTCATACAAGGCCACCGAAGTGGACAATCTCCGCCGCCACGGATTCGACCTGCTCTACGCCCTCGAAGACGACCCCCGCAACGTGGAGATGTACACCGAGGCCAACGTCCCCTGCGTCTACGTCTACTCCGGTTACTACGACCGCTAACGAGCGAAAATTCCCGTCGGCCGATAGCCTGACTTCCAGAACCTGACCTTCAAATTGGAGTGACGCTGGGCATGAACACGATCAAGACAATCCTCCTGCTGGTGCTGATGGCGGCCCTGTTCGTGGCTGTCGGCGGACTGCTGGGCGGCAGCGGTGGGCTGGCCATCGGCATCGTCCTCGCGGTGATCGTGGTGGGCGGGTCGTACTGGTTCAGCGACAAATTGGCCATCGCCTCGGCCCGGGCCGTGCCGGTCACCTCGGCGCAGCTCCCCCAGTACCACGCCATCATGGAAGAGCTCACCACCAAGGCCCAGATTCCGATGCCCAAGCTGTACGTGAGCCCCAACCCCCAGCCCAACGCCTTCGCCACCGGCCGCAACCCCAAGCACGCCGCGGTGGCCATCACCGAGGGTCTGATCAACCACCTGTCGTGGGATGAGATTCGGGGTGTGCTGGCCCACGAACTGGCCCACATCCGCAATCGGGACATCCTCATCGGGTCGGTGGCCGCGGCCATCGCCATGGCCATCACCTTCGCGTCGCGCATCGCGGTGTGGGGAATGATCTTCTTCGGCGGCCGGGGCCGTGACAACGGCCCTGGGGAACTGGTCGGAGTCATCCTGGCCGCCATTTTGGCCCCAATCGCTGCCAGCATGATCCAAATGGCCATCAGCCGCACCCGGGAATACCAGGCCGACGCCTCCGCCGCCCGACTCATTGGCGACGGCGAGCCCTTGGCCCGGGCGCTGGAGAAGCTGAACGCCGCCTCCCAACGCATTCCGGTCAACGTGCCTGTGGAACAGGCGTCGCACTACATAGTCAACCCGCTCACCGGCCGGGCCAGCTTCCGCAGCCTGTTCAGCACCCACCCTCCCGCCGAAGAGCGCATCCGCCGCCTCCGCGCCGGCGAGTGGGTCCCCCAGGCGTACTAAGCCGGGAGTTCTCTCAAGCGGCAATCAGTCCCGGAAGTTCCCGAACTGGAGGGGGATGGCGAAGTCGGCCTCCTTGAGGGCGGCGATCACCTCTTGGAGCATGTCCCGTTTCTTGCCGCTCACCCGCAGCTGACCGCCCTGGGTCTGCGACGAAACCCCCTTCATTCCAAGGTTCTTGATGAACTTGTTCAGCTCCCGAGCCTTGTCGGCCGAGATGCCCGCGGCCAGCGCGGCTTCTTGGCGAACTGTCCCACCGGCGGCGTCTTCCACCGAGCCGTAGGTCACCCCCTTCAGCGAGACCTTGCGCCGCACCAGCTTCTCCTCCAGCACCTGTCGAGCGGCCGCCAGCCGATCCTCATTGGATGACCGCAGCGTGATCACCCCGTCGCCCAGCGCTACCTCGCTGCCGGTGTTCTTGAAGTCGTAGCGGCCGTGGATCTCCCTTGCGGCCTGGTCCACCGCATTGCGGACCTCCTGCATGTCCAGCTCAGAAGAAACATCAAACGTAGGCATCACCCGAACCTACCGCACCCCAGTGCTCCGAATTCGAGTGGGGAAGCCAACATGCGGGCCGGTAGGGTTGTCCCTCGTTGGGTCGGTGCCCGAGCGGCCAAAGGGAACGGGCTGTAAACCCGTCGGCATAGCCTTCGGAGGTTCAAATCCTCCCCGGCCCACTCCAGTCTTGCAGCATGAGCTGCATCACGGTTACGTCTAGCCAGCGGCCGAATTTGCGGCCTACTTCGCGCTCGGTGCCGGCTATTTCGAATCCCACGGAGCGGTGGATGGCCACTGATGCCTCATTTCCACCGGAAATTCGGGCGATCACGGTGTGGAATCCGTGGCTCTGAGCCAGGGCGATGAGCTCTACCAATAGATCCCGGCCGATTCCCTTGCCGCGATGGTCCTGGTGGACGTACACCGAGTTCTCCACGGTGGTGTTGTAGGCACAACGAGAATGGAAGGGCGACAGCGAGGAGAAGCCCAGCACTGTGTCATCGTCGTCATCGGGGGTGGCCACCAAAACGGCGTGAACCCCGCTGCGGTCTTGCAGCCAGGTGCGCTGGGCAGCCAGGGTGCGAGGCTCCAACTCGAAAATGCTGGTCCCGTTCAGAATTTCATAGTTGATGATCTCGCGGATGCCTTCGGCATCAGCCAGCCGAGCCGCACGAATCGCCACCCGACTCACCGTATCGCCTGCGAAGCCCCAAACCGGCTTTCCGCGCCATCTCGCAGGGTGGCAATATTGACCCCGGACAGGGATAGAGTTCCCAGCCCGCCTCCTTAGCTCAGTCGGCAGAGCGTTTCCATGGTAAGGAAAAGGTCGAGAGTTCGATTCTCTCAGGAGGCTCAGGGTCACTTCGGCGGTTTCCAGCCACCGAAAGGCCCCGGGGCGGCGTAGCTCAGTTGGTAAGAGCGCTCGACTCATAATCGAGAGGTCGCCAGTTCGAGTCTGGCCGCCGCTACCACCACTCTTTCGCCCCAATGGGGGCCACGGATAGTCTGGCCCCATCGAACCCGCAGCATCTCGTGAGCCGGCCTTCGAAGACGCCGCGCTGGTAGACGCCGCCCGCCGCGGCGACCGCGACGCGTTCAACGAGCTGGTCCGGTCCACCTACCGAGACATCTACGCCCTGGCCTACCGGCTCACCGGCAATCGAGACGACGCCGCCGACGTAGTCCAGGATGCCTATGTCCGGGCCTACCGGGCGATTCGCCGCTTCCGGGGGGATTCCAGCTTCTCCACCTGGATGTACCGCATCACCAGCAACTGCGCGTCTACGCACTTGAGCCGCCGATCCCGCCAGCGAACCGAAGAGCTGAGCGATGAAGTGCCCATCGTCGATCTGCGGCCTGAGCAGGATCCCAGCCTGCGAGCCGAGGCGGCTGTGCTGCGCCATCACATCGACCGGGCCATCCGGGCGCTGCCGGAGCGGCTGCGCCAGGTGGTGGTGCTGCGAGACCTGCACGATCTCTCCCACAGCGAGATCGCCGCCGAGCTGGGAATCACCACCTCCGCCGCCAAGGTGAGGCTCCACCGGGCCCGACAGCGGCTACGCGCCGTGCTTCAGCGCACCACTGAACTGGGGGCGGGCCAAACCGCTCCAGCTGCCCAAGAAGAAGACGAGGAAGCCTCATGATCAATGACGCCTCCCGGTCTTTCGACCACCGCCCCCCGACCGAGGCGCCCCCCACCTTGGTGTGGAAGGTCATGGCCCGACTCGACCAGTACGACCGGCGCCGACAGCTCATCCGGCGATTCTTGGCCGCCACCACCCTGGCCGTGATCACCGTCCTCTTCCGCCGCCGCATCCGCCAATAGTCGCCCTTCCCGCGCGATTTCGTATTGGGATGGCTCCCATCGGCATCCACCCCCTCCAACTGCTCCTAGCAAGGAAAGGCCCGAGATTTGCATTGGGATGGCCTTGGTCGGCGCTGTAGCCTTGTCTTGCCCCTAACGAACGAAGGGCAGTGGCTCAATTGGTAGAGCACCGGTCTCCAAAACCGGCGGTTGGGGGTTCGAGTCCCTCCTGCCCTGCGCAAGCAACCCCGCCTCCGTAGTGCCGGGCGCACTGGAGTCTCCATGACCGACCTGAACAGACAACAGAAGAGGATGGCCAAGCGGCAGGGCTTCGTCGATGAAGAAGGCACCCCGGTCCGCGACCGCCGCCAGGCTAGGAATCAACCCCGGCCCGGCGAGGAGCGGGTGGGTCCAGCGCAGTTCCTGCGCGAGGTTCGCGGCGAACTCCGCAAGGTTTCGTGGCCGCGGCGCGAAGAAGTCGTCAACTACTCCATCGTGGTACTGGTCGTTTTGGTGCTGCTCACCACCGCCATCGGCCTGCTCGACTGGGGATTCAGCGAGGCCATCCTGAAGTTGTTCGATCGATGAACCCTGAGGTAGATGAAACCGAAATGACCGATCTCTTCCCCACCACCGAAACGGCCGACCCGGATTCCGAAGCCGCCGACGCCGAGGTCGAAGCCCCACCAGTCGACGCCGCCGAAGCCGCCGCGGCATTGCTGCCCACCGGGCCGGTTGCCGAGCCCGAAGTTGAGAGCCCCGACCCCGTCAGCGACAGCCTTCTCGACGACGCTGCGCTGTCAAGCGACACGATCGAGGTAATCGACGCCGAAGAGCTGGTCTACGAGAAGGACGAAGACGAAGTCGAGACCATCAGCCCCTACGACATGCCTGGGAAGTGGTACGTGGTCCACACCCAATCGGGCTATGAGAACAAGGTCCAGCAGAACATCGAAGCCCGCCGCAAGACCATGGACATGGAGAGCCATATCCACGAGACCGTCATTCCCATGGAGGATGTGGTGGAGTTCAAGGGCGGCAAGAAGGTCACCACCAAGAAGAAGATGTTCCCCGGCTATCTGCTGGTTCGAGCCGAGATGAACGACATCTCCTGGGATGTGATCCGCAACACCCCCGGTGTAACCGGCTTTGTGGGCCACGGTCGCCGCGGCAGCAAGCCGTCGGCCCTCAAGCGCAAGGACGTGGAGAACTTCCTTCAGGTCAAGACCGACGGCGAGCAGACTGTCCGCCGCACCAAGCCCCGCCTGCTCTACGAGGTAGGCGAGACCATTCGAGTCAAAGAGGGTCCGTTCGCCGACTTTTCCGGCGAGGTGGCCGAGATAAACGAAGACCAGCTCAAGATGAAGGTTCTCGTCAATATCTTCGGCCGAGAGACGCCGGTTGAGCTTGAGTTCTCCCAAGTGGCGAAATTGTAGGAAGATTCGAATTCCCCCCAAGTCGCCAAGCGGCAAGAGGACCAAGCCAGAAGGGGCAGAGTCATGGCTCAAAAGAAGGTAGCCACCACCATCAAAATCCAGATACCCGCCGGCCAGGCCACCCCGGCCCCCCCGGTGGGCACCGCGCTGGGTCCCCATGGCGTGGCCATCATGGACTTCTGCCGGGACTACAACGCCAGAACCGAGGACAAGCGGGGCCAGATCATCCCGGTGGAGATCACCATCTACGAAGACCGGACGTTCTCGTTCATCACCAAGACCCCTCCCACCTCCTTTCTCATCCGGGAAGCGGCCGGTCTGGAGAAGGGATCCATGGAGCCGGGTCGAGAAGTCGTCGGGGCCATCACCGACGCCCAGTGCGCGGAAATAGCCAAGATCAAAATGCCCGACCTCAACACCGACGACCTCGAGCAGGCCAAGCTTCAGGTGGCCGGTACCGCCCGCAGCATGGGCATCACAGTGGAGTAACCGAGCCGAATACCACGACAGCAGTCATATCCAACTGGCCGACGGGACGACCTCGCCCGACGAGCCCACAACACTGAGGGAGCCGACATGGCGAAGAAAGGCAAGCGGTACAGCGATTCCGCCCAGCGCTACGACAAGCAGCAGCCGCACACCGCTGTAGAGGGTGTGGAGCTGGTGAAGAGTTTGTCCGCCGCGAAATTCGACGAGACTTTGGAGCTCGCGGCCCGTTTGGGCGTCGATCCTCGTAAAGCCGAACAGATGATCCGGGGAACGGTCTCGCTGCCCTCGGGCACCGGCACCGACGTTCGGGTGGCCGTGTTCGCCCAGGGCGAGGCGGCCACGCAGGCGACCGAAGCCGGTGCCGACGTGGTGGGCGCCGATGACCTCGCCGAGCAAGTGCAGGGCGGCAAGATGGACTTCGACGTGGCCATCGCCACCCCCGACATGATGCCGGTGGTGGGAAAGCTCGGCAAGGTCCTCGGACCCCGAGGGCTGATGCCCAACCCCAAAACCGGCACGGTCACCGATGACGTGGCCCGAGCAGTGGGCGAGTTCAAGAGCGGCAAGGTGGAATTCCGCACCGACCGCCAGGGAAATGTCCACGTGCCCGTGGGCAAGGTCAGCTTTGAAGCCGATGCCCTAGTGGCCAACATCCGGGCGGTTATGGAGGAGCTGAACCGGGCCAAGCCCGCGGCTCTCAAGGGCCGTTACATCCGCAAGGTCACCATCTCATCCACCATGGGTCCCGGAGTTCGGCTGGATCCCGCCGACTTGGGCGCCACCAACTGATCTGGTACCTTTTGGCGCTCACAATCTATTGATTTGCCGCAGACATCAGGCGCAGTGCCCAGCACCGCTTAATCGGCCGGCACTCCGTCCGCAAAGACCGAGGCGTCGACTGGCCTGACGAGGTGAACCCTCCCGAAACTCGTGGGGCGTTCGCACTCAGCGGCGCCCCATTTGCTCGTTCTCATGGAGGGTACGGCAATCTGATGGAAAATCCCCGCCCCGAGAAAGTGGCCGTCGTGGAAGAGGTGCGCGAGCGCATCTCCTCCACCGAGGCAGTGGTCATCACCGACTACCGCGGCCTCGACGTCCCGGCCCTGGCCGATTTGCGCCGTCAGCTACGCGAGGCCGGCGGCGACTACAAGGTGTACAAGAACACGCTGACCCGCTTTGCGGCCCGCGAGCTCAATTTGGATTTGGACGAGGTCCTCGTGGGCCCAACCGCCTTGGCTTTCGTGGGGTCCCGTGATGACGGTTCTCCTGGCGACGCCGTCTCGCTGGCCAAGGCTCTGTGCCAGTACGCCGACGACTCCAACTTCTTGTCGATCAAGGGCGGCGTGCTCGATGGCCAGGTGATCTCGGCCGACGAGGTGAGCGCCTTGTCCAAGCTTGGAACCCGGACCGAAATCCTGTCTGAGATCCTCGGGCTGCTGGAAGCTCCCTTGGCCGAGATGGCCGGATTGCTGGAGGCCCCGCTGGTCGAGATGGCGGGACTCCTCGATGCCCCGCTGGTGGAAGTGGCCGGATTGCTGGAGTCGCTCACCGAAAAAAGTGGCGCCGCGGCTTGACCCGCTCCAACTCAAGGAACTGACAACAATCAACCAACAAAGGAATGAGGAACAGAAATGTCCAAGGTAGATGAGGTTCTGGACTCCATCGGGTCCATGACGGTGCTCGAGCTGTCCGAGCTCAAAGAAGCGTTCAAGGAGCGCTTCAACGTGGAGGCCGCAGCCCCGGCCGCAGCCATGCCCATGATGATGGCCGCTCCCGGTGACGGCGGCGGAGACGGCGGCGGTGCCGCTGAAGAGCAGAGCGAATTCGACGTGGTCCTGACCAGTGCGGGCGAGAAGAAGATCCAGGTCATCAAAGAGGTGCGCACCCTCACCAACCTTGGCCTGAAGGACGCCAAAGAACTGGTGGACAACGCTCCCAAGCCGATCTTGGAGAAGGCCTCCAAGGAGGACGCCGAAAAGGCCAAAGAGCTCATCGAGGCCGCCGGCGGAGCTGTCGAGCTCAAATAACGCGCCACCAGCGAATCCTTTGGCGGGCATGGCTTGTAAACCATGCCCGCGCCGCGTATCATTCCCGGATACCCGCTCGCTAGTCTCCCCGGCCACGCCTTTTCACTTGACGCGGCCGCGTTTACAGGATTACCCCCTCCCGTCGACGTTCAGGGATTCGAGCAGCCAACCGGCGTTGCCCGTCTATACACATGGAGCTCACCTTGTCCGCACGTTCGGCGACCCGCGACCGCTACTCCTTCGGAAACCTGGAGGAGGTGCTTCCTCTGCCCGACCTCATCGCGGTGCAAAAGGACTCCTTCCAATGGTTCATCCGGCAAGGCCTGGCCGATGCCTTTCGCGACATCAGCCCCATCAAGGACTTTTCGGAGACCTTGCAGCTCGAATTGGAGTTCGACCCCGACGATGAAGATCTGAACCCCGGCCCCCGCTGGGGCACCTCGGTGGAAGAGTGCAAAGAGAAGGACATGACCTACTCGGCACCCATCCTGGTGCAGGCTCGGTTCTCCAATCGCAACACCGGCGAGATCATCGAGCAGATCGTGTTCTTGGGCGACTTCCCGGTAATGACCGACAAGGGCACGTTCATCGTCAACGGCACCGAGCGCGTGGTGGTGTCCCAGCTCGTGCGCTCCCCCGGCGTGATCTTCCAGCCCGGCGAGCGATTCCGACTCCGCAACCTGAGCAAGCACCAGCTCGTCACCGGCACCATCCACCCCTACCTAGGCGAGTGGATCGAGTTCGACGTCGAGCACAAGCCGGGACGCAACCCCACGGCCGGGGCTCGAGTGGCCCGCAAGCGCCGTATGAGCCTTTTCACCCTGCTGCGGGCGCTGGGCTACGACGAGGAGAATGCCCCCGGTTTCCTGGACCGCTTCGTAGGCCACTTCGACTTCCTGGCCGACCAATGGGAGAGCGACAAGCATCAGCACGCCACCCAGGACGAGGCCCTGTTGGAAATCTACAAGCGGGCCCGTCCGGGCGAGCCCCAATCGGTGGAGGCAGCCCGCAACTACTTCCGCAACGCCTTTTTCGAGAGCCGTCGCTACGACTTGTCCCGAGTGGGCCGTTACAAGCTCGACCGCAAGCTGGGTCCCGAACTGGACCGCATCGAAGAGCTGTTCGGCCTGAAGCTCGAGCGTCCTGAGCCCGACCAGCCGGTGCTCTCCCCCGCCGAAGTGCTGGCCACCTGCACCTATCTCCTGCACTTGGTGAAGTTCGAGGCGGGCTACCGCCTCGACGACCAAGACCACTTCGCCAACCGCCGCATCCGCTCGGTGGGCGAGCTGATCCAGAATCAGGTGCGTATCGGCCTGTCCCGTATGGAGCGGGTGGTGCGCGAGCGCATGACCACCCAGGACGTGGAGGCCATCACCCCCACCTCGCTGATCAACAACCGGCCGGTAGCCGCCGCCATCAAGGAGTTCTTCGGAACCAGCCAGCTCTCCCAGTTCATGGACCAGGTGAACCCCCTGTCGGGCCTCACCCACCGCCGCCGGCTGTCGGCGCTCGGACCGGGCGGCCTGTCGAGGGAGCGGGCCGGATTCGAAGTGCGCGACGTCCACTTCTCCCACTACGGCCGGATGTGCCCCATCGAGACCCCCGAGGGCCCCAATATCGGCCTTATCGGCGCGTTGGCCTCCTATGGCCGGGTCAACGAGTTCGGGTTCATCGAATCTCCCTACCGCAAAGTGATCGACGGCCAGGTCACCGACGAGATCATCTGGCTGGCCGCCGATGACGAGGAGGAGTACGTGGTCGCCCAGGCCAACGCCCCCCTCGACGACCAGAACCGGTTTGTCAACGACCGCGTCCTGGTGCGGCGCTCTCCCCAGGCCGCGACGATGAAGGGGTTGCAGGCCCAGCTCGAACAGGAAGTGTTCTTCGGGGCCACCACCGAGATCTCCTCGGTGCCCCCTGACGAGGTCCAGCTCATGGACGTCTCCCCCAAGCAGATCGTCTCGGTTGCCACCGCGCTCATCCCCTTCCTCGAGCACGACGACGCCAACCGGGCCCTCATGGGCGCCAACATGCAGCGCCAGGCGGTGCCCTTGGTCCGACCCGAGGCGCCGTATGTGGGAACCGGCATCGAGGGCAAGGCCGCCCGAGACGCCGCCGACATGATCATCGCCCGAGAAGACGGCACCGTCACCGACGTGGCCGGCGACAGCATCACGGTGGACTACAAGAGCGCCGGCTCCACCAACTACAAGCTGATGAAGTTCGAGCGGTCCAACCAGGACACCTGCATCAACCAGAAGCCGCTGTTGAACGTGGGCGAGCGGTTCCGCAAGGGCCGCATCTTGGCCGACGGTCCGTCGACCGACAACGGCGAAATGGCCTTGGGCAAGAACCTGCTGGTGGCCTTCATGGCCTGGGAGGGCTACAACTTCGAGGACGCCATCATCCTGAGCGACCGGCTCGTGCGAGACGACGTGCTCACCTCCATACACATCCACGAGCACGAGATCGACGCCCGCGACACCAAGCTCGGCCCCGAGGAGATCACCCGCGACATCCCCAACCTGTCGGAGGAGATTCTGGCCGACCTCGACGAGGAGGGGATTATCCGCCCCGGTGCCGAAGTCGGCCCCGGCGACGTGCTGGTGGGCAAGGTGACCCCCAAGGGCGAGACCGAGCTGACCCCCGAAGAGCGCCTGCTGCGGGCCATATTCGGGGAGAAGGCCCGCGAGGTGCGCGACACCAGCCTCAAGGTCCCCCACGGGGAGAACGGCAAGGTCATCGACGTCAAGAAGTTCAACCGCTTCGCCGGCGATGAGCTGCCCCCCGGCGTGAACCAACTGGTCCGGGTGTATGTGGCCCAGAAGCGGAAGATCTCGGTGGGCGACAAGCTGGCCGGGCGGCACGGCAACAAGGGCGTAATCTCCAGGATCCTCCCGATGGAGGACATGCCCCATCTGGCCGATGGGACTCCGGTGGACATCATCTTGAATCCGCTGGGCGTGCCCTCTCGCATGAACGTGGGCCAGGTTCTGGAAGCCCACCTGGGCTATGCCGCCCGCTGGGGCTGGGACTCCAACGGCCAGGGCAGCCATGAGCCCGAGCGGGGCGACGGGCGCAAGACAAGGCCCACCACTCGGGCCTCCACACTGGTGTCCACCCCGGTGTTCGACGGCGCCCACTGGGACGAGGCCGGGCACTCCGGCCAGCACCCCACCATCCAGCAGCTCCTGGCCAACATCAAGCCGGAGACCGTCGACGGCGAGCGCCTGATCGGGGAAGACGGCAAGGCCGTGCTCTACAACGGCCGCACCGGAGAGCCCTACGACAACCGGATCATGGTCGGCTACATGTACATGCTGAAGCTGGCCCACCTGGTGGACGACAAGATCCACGCCCGCTCCACGGGCCCCTATTCGATGATCACCCAGCAGCCGCTGGGCGGCAAGGCCCAATTCGGCGGCCAGCGCTTCGGCGAGATGGAAGTCTGGGCGCTGGAGGCCTACGGCGCGGCCTACTGCCTCCAAGAGCTGCTCACCATCAAGTCCGACGACGTGCTGGGCCGGGTGCGGGTGTACGAGGCCATCGTCAAGGGCGACAACATCCCCGAGCCGGGCATTCCGGAGAGCTTCAAGGTGCTCATAAAGGAGATGCAGGCCCTATGCCTGAACGTGGAGGTGAGGGACACCGCCGGCCAGCAGGTGGAGATCACCGAGCTGGACGACGACGCCTTCCGCACCTCCGAGGAGCTGGGCATCGACATTTCCCGGCCGGAACGGGGCTCAGACGATGAAGACGACCGCCGTGTCATGGGGAGGAGCTTCTAGATGTTGGACGTAAACGCATTCGACCAGCTCTCCATCGGGCTGGCCACCGCCGATGCCATTCGGACCTGGTCCAACGGCGAGGTGAAAAAGCCCGAGACCATCAACTACCGCACGCTCCGCCCCGAAAAGGACGGCTTGTTCTGCGAGAAGATTTTCGGTCCCACCAAGGACTGGGAGTGCTACTGCGGCAAGTACAAGCGCATCCGCTTCAAGGGCATCATCTGCGAGCGGTGCGGTGTGGAGGTAACCCGTTCCAAGGTGCGCCGCGATCGGATGGGCCACATCGAGCTCGCCGCTCCCGCGGTCCACATCTGGTACCTGCGGGGCACCCGATCGTGGTTGGCCTATCTGCTCATGGGCACCGAGCCCAAGGAGGAGTTGAAGGCCAAGCAGCTGGAAAAGGTCATCTACTTCGCGGCCAACCTGGTGACCGAGGTCGACGAGGAGGAGCGCCACAAGCGGCTTCCCGAACTCGAGCGTGAAATGCACGAGGAGATCGAGGCCATCCGCGACGAGCTTCAGGAGCGCAAGAACGAGCGCTTGGCCGAGCTGGAGGAAGAGCTCGAGACCGCCGACGCCAAGGACCTGGACAAGCGCCAGAAGGCGGCGGAGAAGGATCTGCTGGCCCTCGAAGAGGAGTACGCCGAGGAGATCGAGATGGTCGAGCGGGCCTTCGAGGAGTTCTCCAGCCTGTTCCCCCGCAAGATCGTCGAGGACGAGGAGCTGTGGCGGGAGATGGAAGACCGCTATGGCGAACTGTTCACCGGAGGCATGGGCGCCGCGGTCATCGCCACGCTCATCGACAGCGTCGACCTGGACGAGGAGGAGCGCAAGCTCCGCGAGCAGCTCGATCCCCCCGAGGGCCAGAAGAAGCTCTCCCAACAGCGGGAGCAGAAGGCCATCAAGCGGCTGAAGATCGTGTCGGCGTTCAACCGGCGCGACCAGCACGGCCGGCGCATCAACGATCCCCGGGCCATGATCCTGGACGCCGTCCCGGTCATCCCCCCGGAACTGCGCCCCATGGTGCAGCTGGACGGCGGCCGGTTCGCCACCTCCGATCTGAACGACCTCTACCGCCGGGTCATCAACCGCAACAACCGACTCAAGCGGCTGCTCGACCTCGGTGCGCCCGAGATCATCGTCAACAACGAAAAGCGCATGCTGCAAGAGGCGGTCGATGCCTTGTTCGACAATGGCCGCCGGGGACGCCCGGTGACCGGACCGGGCAACCGGCCCCTCAAGTCACTGTCCGACATGCTCAAAGGCAAGCAGGGCCGCTTCCGCCAGAACCTCCTGGGCAAGCGGGTCGACTACTCCGGCCGCTCGGTCATCGTGGTCGGACCCACCCTCAAGCTGCATCAGTGCGGCTTGCCCAAGCTCATGGCCCTGGAGCTGTTCAAGCCCTTCGTCATGAAGAAGCTGGTAGAGGAGGACTTGGCCCAGAACATCAAGTCAGCCAAGCGGATGGTGGAGCGACGCCGTCCCCAGGTTTGGGACGTGCTCGACGAGGTCATCCAAGAGCATCCCGTGCTGCTGAATCGGGCCCCCACCCTGCACCGCCTGGGAATCCAGGCGTTCGAGCCCGTTCTGGTGGAGGGCAAGGCCATCCAGATCCATCCGCTGGTGTGCACTGCCTTCAATGCCGACTTCGACGGCGACCAGATGGCGGTCCATTTGCCGCTGTCGGCCCAGGCGCAAGCCGAGGCCCGGGTGCTGATGCTGTCGGCCAACAACGTGCTCAGCCCCGCCCACGGCCGTCCGCTGGTCACTCCCGGCCAGGACATGATCATCGGGGCCTACTACCTAACCGAGGAAGTGGAGGGCGCGGTTGGCGAGGGGCGGATTTTCCGCCACCAGCACCAGATCGAGCGGGCCTACGAGGCTGGCGAGGTCGAGCTCCACGCCCGCATCGAGTACCGCATCCCCCAGTTGGTGGACACGCCGGCCAACGGCGACGCCGCCACCTACACGCCCACCACGGTGGGTCGGGTGTTGTTCAACAGCACGCTGCCCGACGACTTCCCCTATGTGAACCGGGTGGCCACCAAGCGGGACATCACCACCATCGTCGACAAGCTGGCCCAGCAGTACACCAAGGAAGTGGTGGCCACCAGCCTCGACGCCTTGAAGAACCTGAGCTTCCAGTTCGCCAGCCAGTCCGGGCTCACCGTGTCGGTGGACGACATCAAGGTCCCCCACGACAAGAAGACCATCTTGGACGGCTACGAGAAGGAAGCCGACAAGGTTGAGAACCAGTTCCGGAGGGGCATCATCACCGACGGTGAGCGCCGCCAAAAGGAAGTGGAGATCTGGACCGAGGCCACCGAGATGGTGCGCCAGAGCATGGAGACCGTGCTCCAGTCCGAGAAGTTCAACCCCATCGACATGATGGTGGGCTCCGGCGCCCGGGGGAACATGATGCAGGTCCGTCAGATCGCGGGCATGCGCGGCCTGGTGGCCAACCCCCGTGGCGACATGATCCCCCGCCCCATCAAGAGCAACTTCCGCGAGGGTTTGGCGATGCTCGAGTACTTCATCGCCACACCCGGCGCTCGCAAGGGCTTGGTGGACACCGCCCTTCGCACCGCGGACTCCGGGTACCTCACTCGCCGCCT
>JAJEEH010000050.1 GCA_022821105.1 Acidimicrobiia bacterium | reverse complement strand
GCCGAGGATCAAGCCCGAGTTGCCGCCCAGCGGGTCCTGGCCAGGTACCGCTAGGGGAACCCCGGACCATGAGCGTCGACCAGCCGGAGCACCCGGTGGCCCCGGTAGACGGGCCAGCACCCGCTGGCGGTGATGAGGGCGAGGCCAACGGCAAGAAGGAGAAGTCGACCGCCCGTGTCATTGCGGAATGGGTGGCGGTCTTGGCCGGAGCACTGGTACTGGCCCTGGTGTTGCGCTCGGTGCTGTTTCAGGCGTACTACATCCGGTTCACCTCCATGGAACCCACGCTGGGGAACGGCGACCGGGTCCTGGTGAGCAAGGTGGGCTATGACATCGGCGATGTCGACCGCGGTGACCTGGTGGTTTTCGAGCGACCCCGGGGAGTGAGCGGCCGGCAGGAGGACGATCTAATCAAGCGGGTCATTGCCCTCCCTGGCGAGGTCATCGCGTTTGTGGAAGGGGATGTGTACATCGATGGGCGGCGGCTCCATGAGCCCTATTTGGAATCGTCGGGAATCACCAGCGGCAAGATGCCCTCAGGGTGCGCCGCAATTGTGGACGAGGGCTGTTTGATCGGGGCGGGAGAGGTGTTCGTCATGGGCGACAACCGGCCCAACTCCACCGATAGTCGGACGTTCGGCCCGATCTCCGAAGACCTGATCGTGGGCCATGCCTTCCTGCGACTGTGGCCGATGACGGATTTCGGCCGGCTGTAGCTCTCTATCGGGCGGTTGCGCTCCCGGTTCAGCGGTCGAAGTGATCGTGTCCGTGGCCGTGATCGCTGAAGACGTGGAGGACACCGCCCTGGTGGCTGTCGTGTTCTCCGTGGAAGACGCAATCATCTTCGTCCCCGTGAGCCATGCGGAGGCCAAAAGCGTCTTGCAGGTTCTTGTTGGTGAGAACTTCAGCGGGGCTCCCCACCGCGATCAGCCGGTTCGCCAATAGGAGAACCTGATCGCACAGCTCGGCTTCGTCCATGTGGTGGGTGGAGATGACCACGATTCGGCCCATCTTGCGTTCCTCATCGATTATTCGGATGATCGCCTCCTGGCTGGGCATGTCCAAGCCGGTAATGGGCTCGTCCATCAACAGCACGTCGGCATCGTGGGCCAGGGCTTGGGCAACCATCACCCGCTGGCGCTGTCCGCCCGAGAGCTCTCCGAACTGGTGCTTGCGCAGATCGAGCACCTCCAAGCGATCAGCCGCTTCCTCGATAACGGACCGGTCCGCCGACCCGAATCGCTTTATCAGTCCCCGGTCGCGGAAGCGGGACATCCGCAGCACGTCGGAAACAGTAAGCGGCATCCATGCCCGTAGGCCGTGCTGCTGGGGGACCAGTGCAACCGATTTCTTTGATGTATGCGGGCTGATAACCCCTTCCGAGGGCTTGATGAGTCCGGCGATCAATCTGAGCAAGGTGGTCTTGCCGGAGCCGTTGGCCCCGACCAGGGCAGTAGAGGTGGCGTGCTCGATTCGGCAGGTGATGCCTTGAAGAGCGACGTGGCCGTTGTTGTATTTTGCTGCAACGCCGGTGAATTCTATGGGGGCTCTGTTCTGGGCGGCCGAATGCCCTTGAATCGCGGCTTGGTCGGTCATTGCCAGTCAGGGTACCAGTACGCCAGCGCGTCACCCATGCGGTCGACATGGTCGCTGTAGACCGCGTCGATGCCCATGTCCATCAGCTCGTTGAGCACCCGGGGCTGCTGGGCGTCCCAGCCGAAGCACAGCACTCCGAAACGGTGGAACAAAGTGACCAGACCGCCGGTCCAATCGGTCTGATGAAGGTTCACCGAGTCGATCCCAGATTCAGCCAGCTCCGCCGCTCGCCGCTCCGGCCCATTGTCCATGCGGCTTAGCCGAGTTGAGTTGCACAGGCGCACGTCGGGCCATCGCTCCCGCAACCGGACCAGGGTGTTCACGTCGGGGTGGCAAAGCCACAGACGCTCGCGGAGAGCTTCGCCGGTGCGAGCGGCGGCCGCGTCCACGCTGTCGACTACCGCCGGTGCTGCGGCGGCATCCTTCAGGTCGAGCGACAGGTCGAAGTCGGCACCGCACTCGTTGAACAGCTCGGCCAGGGTGGGAATGTGGTCGGGGAGTTCGTCGCGGGGGCATTCCAGGATGGGGCGCTTGCGATGCCAGCGGGACGACCGGACCAGGCCATCATGGTCGAGCACTGCCTGGCCGTCGGCAGTCACCCATACATCGCTCTCCAGGCCGGTGGCGCCCATCTCCAATGCCAGTGAGAAGGCGGCCAGAGTGTTCTCCCGTTCGTGAGCTCGGGCGCCCCGATGGGCGAATCCCAAGGGTGGGATTCGAAGCGCAGAGATCCGGGGAGGCACCCCTTCATCATTGGTTGCTGCCTCCGGCTCGGACAACCTCAGAAAGCAAGAGGAGGGGTAGCCTCTGAGGGTGGGCAACCTCGGATGGGCTGAAATCGCAGTGATCGTGGTGGTGGCCCTTGTGGTGTTGGGACCCGACAAGCTGCCCGGCGCCGCCCGCCAGATCGGCAACGTCATGCGACAGGTGCGCAAGATCTCCACGGGGTTCCAGCAGGAGTTGCAGAATGCCCTCGACGAGCCCATCGAGGAGGAGGCCCGTCGTCGAGGTCGAATTGCCGTCGAAGAAGGCAAGCAGGCCGATGCCAAGCAGGCCGATGCCAAGCAGGCCGAAGGCAAGCAGGCCGAGCTAGAGGCTCAAGCAGGGGACCAAGAAGGCGGACAGGCTGGCCAACAGGCCTCTGATCAACCACGAAGCAGCCCGTGAACGACGCGGAGAAAGGCCGCGCCCGGTCACATGACGGGACCATGCCCTTGATGGAGCACCTGGTGGAGCTGCGCTCGCGGCTCATCAAGTGCATCTTGGCAGTAGTGGCCGGGGCAGTGGCCTGCTGGGTGCTCTATCCCCAGATCTTGGACCTGATGGTCCAGCCCTATTGCGACATTGTTCCCGAACAGGCGGTGGCTGAGGAGGCTGCCCGCCAGAACCTCTTCGGCGGATGCGAGCTGTTGGTGCTTGATCCGCTGGAGCCCTTCTCAGTGCGGCTGACCGTTGCGGGCTACGGGGGGTTGACCCTGGCAATTCCGGTGGTGCTCTGGCAAGTGTGGAGGTTTGTGCAGCCTGGCCTCTATCCCCGCGAGCGCCGCCACGCGGCCGCCTTCACCGTGGTCGGCGCCCTCTTGTTCGCTCTGGGCGCCGGCTTGGCCTACTGGAGCATCCCCCGGGCGCTCAAATTCTTGGCCACCATCGGAGGCGAGGACTTGGTCACCGGCTTCTCGCCCGCCAAGTACCTGTCGTTCGTGATCAAGATGATGGCCGCGTTCGGGATCGGCTTTGAGTTCCCTATTCTGCTGGTGTTCTTGCAGTTCGCGGGGATCATCCACTACAGGCAGCTCATTCGGTGGCGGCGTTTCGCCATCGTCGGCATTGTGGCCCTGGTGGCGGTGATAACCCCTAGTGGAGATCCGTTCACCCTCATGGTGCTGTCGGTACCCATGTACTTGTTCTACGAGGCGGCTATCGGCATTGGCTGACTGCGCGACCGCAGAGATCGCCGCGAGTCCACCGAAGAGGCCGCCGAAGATGCCCTTGAGGAGTCGTCGGCGGCATTGCCGGGCGAGGACTGAGCGACATGGCCGTCCGGCGGGGGGAGGACTGGGGCGAAACCGGTGGCCTGGGGCCCGAAGGCCTGCTGGTTGACAGCGATGCCGATGCCCGGATGCTGATTGAGCAGGCCCGCCGAACCAATCGCCAGCTGCCCGAAATTGGGCTGCTGGGAGGCGATTTGTGCCGGACCCTTGGAGGCCGGGGGGATCCCGATGCCGTTCGCTCGCCGGAAGCCTGGCGGTTCCAGGTGGACCTGGGGGCGGTATTGCTGGACGGTCGGCTGTTCTGGTTTTGCGCCCATCTCGTTGCCCGAAGGAAGGGGTGGACGGGCGAGGCCCTGGTGGCCATGAACGCGGCCTGGCGAGGGACCTGGAATCTCGGTCCCAAAGCCCATCCGGGCGATGGGCTGCTGGATATCTCCCACGGGCGGTTGTCGATGGGAGATCGGCTGCGAGCCCTGCGACGGGTCGGCACTGGGGATCACTTGCCCCACCCCCAAATTCGATATCACCGCACCGGCGCGTTCCAGGTGGAGTTCCAGGGGCCGCTGATGGTGGAGTTGGACGGGCAGCCAGTTCAACGAGCTTCCAAATTGTCGATCCGGGTCGAGCCGGCTGCGCTTACGGTGGTGGTGTGATGGGCGCGCTCACAGATGCGCGATGGGTACCGAAATGGCCACTAGCATTCGCCCCGTGACACCCGATGTGGCCAAGCAGCAGATGGCCTCGGAGGTGGATGCGCGGGCGGCCCGTCTGGTCAGCGTCTCCCACCAGATCCACGAGACCCCTGAGCTCTGTTTTGAGGAACATCGGGCCCACGACCTGCTCTGCACCGTCTTGGAGGACGAAGGCCTTGAGGTTGAGCGGTCGGCCTACGACTTGGACACGGCGTTTGTGGCCAGAGCCGGCCAAGGTGGGCCCCACATCGCCGTGATCTGCGAGTACGACGCTTTGCCCGAGATCGGGCACGCCTGCGGCCACAATGTGATCGCGGCCGCAGGGTTGGGCGCTGGATTGGCAGCGGCGGCCATGGCCGAAAGGCTTGGAGGGAGCGTCAGCATTGTCGGCACCCCTGCGGAAGAAGGCGGCGGAGGCAAGTGCCACCTGCTGGAGCGGGGCGCCTTCGAGGGCATCAGCGCGGCGATGATGGTCCATCCCGCCAACCACGAGCTCAGTCGAATGAGTGCCATCGCGGTGGAGCAGTTGGAGGTTGCCTATACCGGCCAGTCGGCCCATGCTGCCGCCTCTCCGCACAAGGGTCGCAACGCCCTTGACGGCGCGGTGCTCGGTTACATGAACGTGGCTGCACTCCGCCAGCACATTCGGCCTGACGAGCGCATTCACGGGATATTCACCCGGGCGGGTGACAAACCCAACATCGTTCCCCACGAGGCGGCTGCGGAGTGGTATGTCAGATCCCCGAAGCTCGACAGCCTGGCTGAACTGCGAGCCAGGGTTGTGGCCTGTCTGGAGGCAGGGGCGGCCGCGGCCGGAGTGGAGATGGAGTGCCATTGCAAGGCGCCGGTCTACGCCGACATGATCGACAACCGGGTGATGTTGGACCTATACACCCAAAATGCCGCCGCAGCGGGCCGGGTGGTTGGCGAGCCGCGATCCACCGACTCGGTGGTAGGCAGCACCGACATGGGAAATGTGAGCTACGCCGTGCCGTCGATCCATCCCATCATCAAGGCCGCTCCGGATGAGGTGCCCATCCACACGCCGCAATTCGCCCACTACGCAAAATCGCCAAGCGGCGACCAAGCAGTGCTCGACGGGGCGAAGATCATGGCCATGACGGTGGCCGATCTTTGGTTGAACCCCGACGCCCTTGATCGGGCAGCCGACGAGCTAGCCCGCGCCCGGGCCTGAGATGCATTTTTCCGCAGAGCTACAACCGACGGCGGGCCTCTTGAGATGAGCCAGTACGTAGCTGAGCAGTTCACCGCTGACGAGGAGGACGTACTTCGCCGGTACTTCACCAATCTGGATCAGCCGGTCTTCGCGCTGGTGAATCTGCCGGAGGTGGTCAAGGGAGCGCTGTTCGCCCGCTACAGCCGCTCGGCGAAATCACTGCGGCGGCTGTTTTTGGACGAGTTCGTCGGGGAGCTGGACATCAGCGGCGATGTGACCATTGACGCCACGGTGGGGCTTAGACGGGCCGAAGAGCTGTACGACCGGGTCTTTTTCGAGTACGGGGATGACTCTGTGGCCCAGCTTGGGGGCGTCCACCTGGCCTGCGAGCAAGCCTCCAACATCTTGACGAAGGTGCTCGAGTGGGGTCGGCTGATGTCGTATCTGGAGCAGTCCACCCGGTACATCGATTATCTGGCCCGAATCGGCGGCCGCTATCGCTACTACCGCGATCCCGAGGTAGGAGAGTCGCCGCTCTCGGGCCGCTACGTGGGCGATATGGACCGGATGTTCGAGGCCTACGGGGAGCTATTGCCCGCCCTAGCCGAGTTCTTCCGCCAGCACACCCCAAGAGACCAAGACTCTTCCGACTTCGCCTATCGCCAGGCGGTGCGGGCCAAAGCGCTGGATTCGGTCCGGGGGGTGCTGCCGGCGGCCACCGTCTCCAACGTGGGCATCTACGGCACCGGTCAGTCGTATGAGCTGCTGCTGCTGCGGATGCGGGCTCATGAGCTTCCCGAAGTCCAGGCCTATGCCGACTTGATGCTGACCGAGCTGCGCAAGGTCATACCCTCCTTCTTGAAGCGGGTGGATTTGGAGGATCGGGGGGTGGCGTGGACCCGCTACATGGGCGACGTCCAGGAGTCGATGGAGAGCGTGGTCGACTATCTGCTGCCGGCCGACCTGGCGGCGGACGATGCCCCCACAGTGCGGCTGGTGGATTTCGACCCGGATGCCGAAGAGAAGATGGTGGCATCCATGCTGTATCCCTATACCCACCTGCCCGAGGAACAGCTGGAGAGGGAGGTGGAGGCGATGGGGGTCGAAGATCGCCTCTCGGTGGTGCGCGCCTATGTGGGCGAACGGAGCAACCGGCGCCACAAGCCGGGACGGGCCCTGGAGAGGCCCTTTTACCGATTCGACGTTCTGGCGGACTACGGCGCCTTCCGGGATCTGCAACGCCATCGCATGCTGACGCTGGAATGGCAAAAGCTCAGTCCCCGGCACGGCTTCACCCTTCCCGAGTCGGTGGAAGCCGCGGGGTGTGCCCCGGTTTTCAATGAGGTAATGGAGAGGTCGGCGGCTCTGTATGACCTTTTGAATCGGGACTTTCCCGAGCAGGCCTCTTATGCGGTGAGCTTTGCCTACAAGGTGCGCTTCGCTATGAGCATCAACGCCCGGGCGGCGATGCACCTGATCGAATTGCGCACCACACCCCAGGGCCACTCGGTGTATCGGGGGATCGGACAGGAGATGTGGCGACTTATTCGCGACGAGGCTGGCCACGCCGCAGTGGCGGAAATGATGAGATTTGTGGACCTCAGCGAGGAGCCTCCACTGGGCCGCCTGGATGCCGAGCGCCGTGCTGAAGAGCGCCGCCAAGTACGAGAACGGGCCTGAGCCCGAGCTCTCAATTCAGGTGGAAAGATGTTTCTGGGGCTAAGTCCGCACATTGCCAGCGTAAGGGTGTCTATGATCCGCGCTGATCGGTTTGCCTGAGGAGGTAGCAGGGGAGCATGACAGACCCTGACGAACACGACGAGATGCCGGACGAGGAGTTCGAGGAAAGCGACATCGCCGATCTCGGCGACGAGATCGGCGATGACCTGGACGAGGAATTCGATGACGTGCTCGAGGACGATGATCTCGACGACGATCTCGACGACGATCTCGACGACGAAATCGAGGAAGAGGAAGAGAGCAGCAAGAACGGGCCGGCTCGGAATGCAGCCATGTCCGAAGACGAGGACGGCGACGGCGAGGACATCGACCCCGACAATGTAGAGGCCGACCTCGACACCATATTGAAGGATCGACTGGCGGCCGGGGATGATGAGGACGAGGATGAGGAAACCCCCGATCCGTCGCCGGAGGCCTCAGGCCAAGTTGCTCCCAAGCGTGACAACGAGTGGACTTGCGAAGGGTGCTTTCTGATCGTCAGCTCGAGCCAGTTCGGACCCCGCGACAACCCCCGGTGTCCATCGGGGGAGGAGCCCTGTCCATCGCTGGTCCGGCTGTGAGTTCAACCGAAAACCCTGAACCCTCTCAGGAAGCGCTGGACCGCCTGCTCGACGCCGTCCTCTACGTTCCGGTGGGGCTGCTCCTATCGGCGGGCACGCCTCCCTCAGAGTTGGCGGCGCGGGGTCGACGGCAAGTGGAGGCGGCGCGCTTGCTCGGTCGCATGGCGTTGGGCCACGCCTCATCGCCGTATGAGTCGAACGACAACACCGCCGATCCGAAGTCGGGTTGAGCAGTGGGTGAGCGGCCAAAGGAGGGCACAGCCCGGTTAGCCCACTCCGGGGATATCGAGGCCGTGGCCGAATTGGCCCGGGAGGCCCGTCGCGAAGCCCGGGAATACCGGGGAGGCGATCGCTGGATGGCGACCGAGGCCGCTCTTGAGCCGCTGGAAGACTGCTTGGACGGGCTCGTGGCCGATCCCGGAGCCGTCGTGCTGGTAGGCGTCTGGGAAGATGCTGTGGTGGGGTATAGCTGGGCTCGTCGGGTGGTCCGCCAAGACGGTTCGCCCATTGCCCGGATAGAGGAGTTGTTCGTTACCCCGCAAGCCCGGTCGGTGGGGGTGGGAGAGTCGCTCTTCGGTGCCTTGATGCAATGGGCCCGAGAGCAGGAATTGGCGGCAATTGATGCCTTTGTGCTGCCAGGCCACCGCGAGGCCAAGAACTTCTTCGAGACGTTCAAGATGACAGCCCACGCACTGATCGTCCACACCCGCCTAGACCCAGACGAAGAGGCATGAGCGGGCCGGAGCTGTGCGTGGGCGCGGTAGCGGTGCGCGACGGCTCCATTCTGCTCATCCGTCGGGGCACCCCGCCGGGGGAGGGGCTGTGGTCGGTTCCTGGAGGCCGGGTGCAGCGGGGAGAGACTCTCGCCGCTGCTGTGGGAAGGGAGTTGCGGGAAGAGACGGGCTTGGACGGTTATGTGGGTGAGGCCGTGGGCTGGACCGAGCTCATTGGCCGCCGTCGCCACTATGTGGTGGTGGACTTCTGGGTGGCGGTGGAGTCCGACGCGGCACCAGTGGCGGGAACCGACGCCTCCGACGCCGCCTGGGTGGCTTTGGAAGATCTAGAGCGGTGGGATCTGGTAGATGGCCTGCTTCAGTTTCTGATTGACCACCAGGTGATACCTACCTAGAAGCCGACACTCCCGCGCCCCGGCGACCGCGCCTGGGAGGAGGAGTGGGCTCAACGCCGAACAAGGCGGCAATGTGAGGGACCCTCTCGGAGAGCTTGGTTACCTCGGCGAGCAATTCCTTGTCGGGCTTCTCCGGAATGCCCTGGGGCTGAACGGTTCGGCGTACCGGTGAGAACGCCACCGCTCCGAGCACGGTGGTCCAGCGCTTTGTCGGTGTATCGCTGGTCAGAGCAGCGCTGGCGGCGTCCGTCAGCCGGGTGACCATGTCCTGGGGGAGGGGAACGCCGGCCTTGGGGGGACGGGAGCTGAGGCGCAGAGCCCGAACCATACGGCCATCGGCCAACGTGGCTGCCACTTCGGCCAGCCATTCGGCGTGCTCTCGGTCGACCCGCTCGGTGAGCTTGGTGCGGAGCTCCTCAGCCAGTGTCTTGGCTTCCTCGTCGGTCGCTCCGGCCTCTGCGGCCACCACCACTGATCGAAGGTCGCGTAGATCGACTTCGTCGATGCCGGCCAGCGCGGCGTCAGCCCGATCTCGCCACTCAGCGGCCCGCATGCCGGGCAGCAGTTTGGCGGCCACGCTCAAAAAGTCGTCGGCTGGCTCTGTCTTCGGTGCCTCGGCGGGGGCCTTGGTCTTTTCTGCCTCGGCGGGGGTTTCTGTTTCGGCTTTGGCCGGCTCTGTCTTCGGTGCCTCGGCGGTTGGTTCGGCCGGTTGTGCCTTGGCTAGCTCTTCGGCCTCCTTGGCGGCTTTCTCGGCTGACTCCTTCTTGGCCTTGGCTGCATCGCGGGCCTTCTTTCGCTGGTCTCGCAGAGCCTGCTCTACTGAGCTGACGCCTTCTCGCACCATCCGCTCCGCAACCGCCTGCTGATCTTCCGGCAGGCTTTCGATGAGCGTTTGGCGGTGAGTTCGGCCTGGGCGGAGTCGCTTGGCCTTGGGTCGATCGTCCTGGCGGCGCGACTCCTGGCGATCGCGCTCTTCTCGGTCGCCGCGGCTGCGTCGGTCTTGGCGGCCCCGGCGGTCACCGCGAGGCCGATCACGGTCTCGGCCCTTGCGACCGGATACCAGCTGGGTGGTAACCAGGGGCTGATCTCGACCAGAGCCCAGAACCTCGAGTGTCTCGGGCATGGGCCGCTTCTTCTTGGATTCGAATGCCTCGATGATCTCAATGCCGTCCATGTGAAACTCGGCCTCGACTGTCAGCTCGTCGCCCACGTTGGCGGAAAAGGTGATCAGATCGCCGGCCAGTTCGCCCTTGGGCTCGCGTGCTCCTGCGGCCCGCCAAGTCCAGGAACCGTCGGGGCGCTGACTGGTCAGCTCAATCTCTATTCTTCGAGACACCGGCGGTCACGCTACCGCATCAATGCGCGTACACAGAACTGCTGCTGGCCATTCGGACCAATCTTCAGCATGGCCCCAAAGCGGCGGCGATGGGGACGCCGAACCCTCCGACGTCGACCGCGACCGTGCCGGTTGCCGGGGTGAGGCCGGTGAACACCCTGGGATTCCAGGGCACGCGGGCTTGCACTCGGAGGGTGGCCCTACCTCCGGCCTGTTGCACACAACCAGAAAGAGCGGTGCCGTCGAGGCGGGTGGTGTTGACGGTGTTGGTGTCACATCCTTGGCTGCTGCATTCGCCGATGAACACTGCCGAAGCCCGCTCAGCCCGGTAGACAGCCAGGTTTCCATTGGCGATGAGCTCGCCGTGATCGGCGAGCGAACCGCTGGCCACGGCCACGGCGAGACCCAGTGACAACAACACGATGGCGGTGTGCATTGCCCTACTTGACGGGTTCGACGCTGACGGCGACGACTCGGCTGGTCTTGAGCAACTGGCCCAGCTCCACCGGGCACTTGACCACCGCAGCCACTGTGGGCGACCCGTTGGGGCGGTTGGTGGGGCGGGGCTGGGAAATGAGGCTGATGCTGAAGTCGGCATCGGCCTGGTTGCAGGCGGCTGCGGTGGCAGCAACACCGGCCTGGTCTACTGTGGCGACCACCTCGTTCCACCGGGCCCGAGCCGATGGCTCGACGCCGGGCGCGGGGGAGCGGGCCAGGGTGTCGGCGGCGTGGACGGCAGCGGCCTCGGCGAAGGTGGAAGTCCGATAGCGGGCGGCCCCCAGCGTTCCAGCCCCGTCGAGCACCACCACACCGAGCACCAGCGCGGGCAGGATCAGCAGGAACGAGATGGCGTCGCTCACGGGAAGGTGCTCAACACGACCCGGGGACGGGGAGGGCGGCACTGGCCACCGAGCGACAGGCGGTGGCAGTGGTGTGCAGAGATGACGTCCGGGTGCCCAGCGGAGCGGCGGTGACCGCGGCGAACAGGTTGCAGGTGTCGGTGAACAGCCCCACCGACACCGGCTGCACCGCCAGGTGGTCAACCTGGTTGAGGGCTGCCCGGGCCGCCGCACTCACAGCTTCAGGTGGGGGAGAGGAGCCGCACTGCCACTCCGCCTCGGTTGCGGCCTGAGCAGCGGCGCTGGCCGCCGACTGGGCCGCGGCCTCGGCGGACAGCCGCGTGATGTGGCGCACATACAGTCCGGTGATCGTTAGCAGCAAGAACATGAGCAGCACCGAGGTGCGCAGTACGACCAGAGAAGAGGCCATGGGGGGCTATGAACAGGTGCCGCTGGCATTACCGGGACTGCTCCACTGTCCGCCCACCGCCTTGCAGAGCGTTTCGGTCGTTATCCGGGTGTTGTCGATGTTGTCCCCATCCGCGGGGGCATTTCCGCTGAGCTGGGCGTAGACGATGATCGAAACGATGGCCGCGGCGGCGATGCCGACCACGATCAAGATCATCTGGACTATGGCTGATTGCATGGGGTTTCTCCTTCAGGTTGTGAGGTTGCCTGCGGACTTCAGAGCACGAAGATCACAGCGGCCAAAACAGCAAGACCAGCGATGGCGGACACCAAAGTGACCGTGGTTCCGATTGCCCGGCTGAGCTGGTCGATCGCCAGGCGTCGCTCGGACTCCAGGGTCCGAACCGATCGGGACAGGGAGTTGTCTAACAAGTCAGAAGACGCCGCTCCGGCCAGTTCCGCAGCCACGACCGAGGCCAGCAGCGGCTCAG
>JAJEEH010000129.1 GCA_022821105.1 Acidimicrobiia bacterium | reverse complement strand
GAGGCTGTAGGAGACTCCTGCCTATTGGTGGAATCCCAGCCTTCGTTGTCGCTTACGTTACGCCACTGGACCCGGTAGCTAGTTGGTGCGGGATCGTCGGGCAGGTTCGTAGCTGGGGCATCCCAACTCGCCACCAAAGTGGTGCCGCTACCGCTAGAAGTGAGACTCAGGTTTGTCGGTTTGCCTGGATTTGGATCGTTGCTGGCCAGCCTGAGGGATTGGACGAGCGACCATGTACCGGGGCCGTTGGAGGTAGCTCCTTGCACTCGTACGTAGTAGGTCCGGTTGTTGGTCAAACCCTCAATGAGCTCTCCCGTGGCTCCGGGGGCGGTCGTCACTCTCTTCTGTTCGCAGTTGCTGCTGGTGTTGCAGTTGTTGGCGAAGGTCTGGTTGGAACCCCACTGGAGCGTGTAGTAGCTGGGCGCGCCCTCGTGTGGTTGGTTCCAGTGCGCTCTCATCTCGCCGTAATCTCCGGCGGCAAGCCCTTGTACGCCGTCCTTGGCGGTATCCACGTCATGCCAAATCGGCGGGCCGGCGAGCCCGGGAGTGATCGACAGGGTGGGAGTCCAGTAGTCCAAATTGGCGTTGTTGCCCGACCCGGTGGAGTTGTTGTTGCCCCTGTTGGCCAACACCCACACGTAGTAAGTGGTGAAGTTGCTCAACTTGGAAATCGTGCAGCTAGGAGGCGGACCCAAGGTACAGGTCCATTCAGATCCAGGCGGCGCAACGGTGACTGTGCCGTCCGTCTTCAAGGTAACTTGCTGGCTGTTTGACCTGCTGGTGGTGGTGCTGTAGGCCACGACGTACTCAAACACCGCGGCCGAGTCGTAAATGTCGGTGTTAGGCGGAGTTTCCTCATCGCTTTCATTCGGGACCGCAGTCCAGCGCACGGTGATTGCGTTGGTGCCAGAGAGCAGCTCCACGTCTCGGACGGCTCGCGGGCTGTACTTCCCAGGGACGGTGGCCTTAGGTGCGGTGACGCTGCTCGTGGGACCAGTGCCTCGGTTGCCGGTGCTGGTGTCCCGGCCGCTCGTACCGCCGGTGGACCCTCCGCTGCCGTCGTCTTCGCCGTCGTCGCCGCCGGATCAGCCGCTGCCGCCAGATCCACCGTCGTCTTCATCGTCGTCACCGGGAAGCGGCCTACCTGTGCCAGCTTCACGATCGGCGCACTCGTCATTGGCCTCCGCGCCTTCTCCGAAGGTGACGTTGATCAGTCGGGCGCACTCGCTGGCGAATAAGGACTCAAAGAATGTGTTCCGCTCAGCAGCCAATCGCTCCAGGGCGTTTTGGCGGGCGACGGTGGCCCTGCGGGTGGTGGGCAGCGAGCAGATGTCGGCCACGTTGTCGCCGTTGACGTCCAGCGGATAGGTCACCGGACCGCCGAGGCTCCGGTTCAGGCAGAACGTCGAGCTGGTGACTACAGGGCCAGAGAAGAAGCCGCTCGGCCATGTGGTGGCGAGGGCTGGGGAGGTGCGGGAGGCCGGCACGGGTGGGATGGGCACTCCGGCGGCATCGGCTTCGCGGGGGGCGGCGCATTCGTCCAAGAGTTCTTTTGCGCGTTCGTCTGAGCCATAGGTTTCGCGGACGTCTGTGCACTCATAGGAGTACAGCTGGCCGAAACGGGCGACAAAGTCGAGAGCCAAGAGCTCCATTGCGTTTTGGCGGGCGACTGTGGCCCGGCGGGTGGTGGGCAGCGAGCAGATGTCGGCCACACCGTCGCGGTCCTGATCGAATGGGTAGGTCCTGGGGCCACCCAGGCTGTCTTCAATGCAGAAGTCGGGGCCGGTTATGACCCCGGAGAAATAGCGCGATTGTGCGGTTTGAGCAGACGCGATGGCGGTGACGCTGGCTACCAGTGCCACTACTGCAATGAGTGCACCGCCCAATTGCAATACCCGCCTTGGTTTGCTGGTGCCGTTGGACATGCTGCCCTCCATGATCGCGGTCCGCGCGACATTCAGTTCGCGGCTCCGTAGCTTATCCCAGGCAGGGGTCCCGCTGGTGAACCCCAAGTCTGAAGCGGTCGATTTCTACAACCGGGCCAGCAGGTCTTCTTTGCTGTCGGCGGGGGCCTCGCAGGTGTAGTTGCGGCATACGTAGGCCAGGCCGTCGGTGCGGTTCTCCCACAGGGGGGAGTCGTAGGGCTCGCCCCAGGCCAAAACGGTGTTGGGGCGGTAGCTCTCCCGCACGGTGTCCACCAGGTCGGGGCGGTCGCCGCCGATCACCACTTCGGTGAGCCCGGTGGCGTTCATGTCCACCGCTTCCAGCAGGTGGCCGAAGCCGCTGGGGTGGTTGGCGGCCACCTCGCCCAATAGCGCCAATATGTCTTGGGCTCGGTCCAGATAGTGGCTCTGGCCGGTGAGGGTGCCCAGGCGCAATAGGGCCACCGCCGCGGCGCTGTTGGCTGAGGGAACGGCGTTGTCGGTTATCTCCTTGGGGCGGCAGATCAGCTCCTCAGCGTCCGATCCTGTTGTGAACACCCCGCCTCGCTCGTGGTCCCAGAACAGCTCCAGCAGCCCGTCGGCGGTATGGGTGGCCTCGTCGATCCAGCGGGCCTGGCCCGATGCTTCGCCCAGTCGGGTGAAGGCGTCGGCGATGGCGGCGTAGTCGGCGGCATAGGCCAGATGGCGGGCCTGGGCCGGGCGGTCGCCGTCCCCGGCCTGCCAGGAGCGCAGCCAGCGGCCGTCGGGCCGGCGCAATCGGTCGAGCAGGAAGCCGCCGTTCTTGATGGCCGCCTCCATCCACTGCTGGTTGCCGGTGGCCGCGGCGGCCTCGGCCAGCGCGGCCAGCATGAGGCCGTTCCACTCCAGCAGCACTTTGTCGTCCAAACCCGGCGGTATGCGCAGGTTGCGGGCCGACAGCAGCCGCTCCCGGCTCAGCTCCACCCCGGCCGGGCGCAGCAGGTCGCCTCGCACCGGGCGCCACAAGATGTTGTGGCCCTCGAAGTTCCCGGCCTCGGTCACCCCGTACCAGGCCATGAACTCGGCCGCGTCATCGCCCAGCACCGAGGTGATCTGGTCGGGGGTCCACACGTAGAACCGGCCCTCCTCGCCCTCGGAGTCGGCGTCGAGGGCCGAGTAGAAGCCGCCGCTGTCGTGGCGCAGATCCCGCAGCACGAAGCCGATGGTCTCGTCGAGCACCTGGCGGAAGCGGGGGCGGCCGGTCACCTGCCAGGCGTGCAGGTAGAGGCGGGCGAACAGGGCATTGTCATAGAGCATCTTCTCGAAGTGGGGCACGATCCATTGGGCGTCCACCGAGTAGCGGCTGAAGCCCCCGCCCAAGTGGTCGTAGATGCCGCCCGAGGCCATGGCGTCCAGCGAGTTGATCACCATGTTGAGCACGTCTTGGTCGCCGCTGTGGAGATAGGAGCGCAGCAGCACCTCTTGGCTCATGGTCTGGGGGAACTTGGGCGCGCCGCCGAAGCCGCCCCAGGCGGCGTCGTACTGCTGGCGCAGGGCGGCGGTGGCCTGGCTGAGGGCTTCGGAGCCGGTTCCGGCGGGGGCCCTTTGGGGGTCGGGCTGGATCAGCGCGGTGCGGTTGAGCGACTGGGTGAGCTGATCGGCCTGGTTGTGTACGTCGTCGCGGCGGTTGACCCACACGTCTTGGATGCGGTGCATGATCTCGGTGAACGACGGCATCTGGCCCCGGCTGACGCTGGGGTAGTAGGTGCCGCCGTGGAACGGGCGGCCGTCGGGGGTCATGAACACCGTCATGGGCCAGCCGCCCCGGCCGGTCAGGGCCTGGACGGCCTCCATGTAGATGGTGTCCACATCGGGGCGCTCCTCGCGGTCCACCTTCACGTTCACGAACAGC
>JAJEEH010000053.1 GCA_022821105.1 Acidimicrobiia bacterium | reverse complement strand
GAGGCTGTGCCCTTTGGCCCGGCGATAATCCGCCGGGCTATTCGCCGCTGATATCCAGCACAGTGCGGACCACGCCGCCGGTGTCCACCTCATCAAGAGCAGCGGTGACGTCGTTGAGGGGGCGGTGCTGGGTGATCAGCTCGTCGAGCAGGAGCTCGCCGGAACGGTAGAGATCGAAGATCCACGGAAAGTCCCGAGCGGGCGAGGAGTTGCCGTACATGCTGCCGGTGAGCGCCTTGCCGAAGTAGATCTCGGTGGCGTCGATGTGGAACGGGGTCCCCGCGGGCGGCCCGCCCACCATCACGGCCAAACCGCCCATGCCGATGGAGTTCCAGGCGTTCATGTAGGTGGCCCCGGAACCGATCACCTCGAAGGCGTAGTCGGCCCCTCGACCTCCGGTCATCTCCATAACCGCGGCCACCGGATCGTCGTCGGACGCGTTCAAAGTATGGGTGGCGCCGAACTTCCCGGCCAGGGCCAGCTTGTCGGCCAGCAGGTCTACCGCCACGATCTCCGCTGCGCCCATGAGGCGACAGCCCTGGATGACGTTGAGGCCGACACCGCCGCAGCCGTAGACCACGCAGGTGCTCCCCCGGCGAACCTGGGCGGTGTTGACCGCCGACCCCACCCCGGTGGGCACGCCGCAACCCACCAGGCAGGCCACGTCCAATCCCACATCGTCGGGCACTCTCACCGCCTTGGAGAAGTGAACCACGGCGTGCTCGGCAAACGAACCCACCGTGCAGAACGAGTGGTGGATCTCGTTGTCTTTTTCAAAGCGATGGCCACCGTCGTAGTAGGTGCCGATGGGGAATGCGGGCAGCACCTGGCAGCGGTTGGCGAAACCGGCGGCGCACGACCTACACCGCCCGCAACGGGCCACCAGCGACAGCACCACCCGGTCGCCGGGCTTGACCCCGGTGACCCCATCCCCCACATGCTCCACTACCCCGGCCCCTTCGTGGCCCAAGATCATGGGGGTTTCCCACTGGCGGGTGCCGTGGTACACGTTCAGGTCGCTGTGGCAGATCCCGCTGTGGGTGATCCGCACCAGCACGTCTTGGGGCGCCAGATTGCAGATGTCCAATTCGACGATGTCCAGCGGGACATTCGGCTCCCGATACACCGCAGCCCGAGTCTTCATCGATTCGCCTCCCAAAAGCCGCCGTCTCCGCAGCCCTCACAACGGTACTTGTCACCAGCCGGTGGAGTTCTCCTACTGCCCCGCCGGTCAGTCGGAGCCGAGATCGAGACCGGCGAAGCCGTTGGATCGGACCACCGTGAAGGCCCAGAACACGGCCAGCAATCCGCCATAGAGCAAAAGCACGAACCGCATCGACACGAGATCGCCCAGGAATCCGCCGATCAGCGAGCCGATCGGCAGCCCGGACAGCACCGACATCAGCCACACCGACATCACCCGGCCTCGATACTGCTCATCTACCTGCACTTGCAGGGCGCTGTTCACCGTGACCCCGTGGGCCATGTGGGCCGCACCGAACACGAAGTAGCCCAGCAATCCGAATGCCAACCACGGAGTGGCCCCCACCGCCAGCACTCCCAAGGCGTACACCCCGACGGCGGCCATCTCGATCCGGGAGCGAAGATGGCGGTCGCCGAAATTGGTGACGTACAAGCCCACCATCAGCGATCCGAAGCCGAAGGTGGCGGTGAGCCAGCCCAAGCCGCCATCGCCGAGGGAGAACACGTCGTCGGCCACGCTGGCCACCAATGCGAAGGCGAAGACCGCTCCGACGCTGGCCACGATGAACGAGGTGAACATCACCAAGCGCATGGCGGGACGACGCCTGACGTAGTCCAAGCCGTGGCGGAACTGCAACCAGAACGGCTCTTGCTCAACCGGTTCCGCGGCCCGCAGCCTCATCGGAGCCATCATGGCCAAACCCAGGGCGAAGCCCACGATGGTCACTGCGAACGCCGGTCCCGGACCCCAATAGAGCAAGGTGAGCCCGGCCAATGCCGGCCCCAGCGCCCGCCCGGCGGTGAACGACAGCGAGACGAAGCGCACCGCCGACAGAAGGTCTTCGGGCGGCACCAACAGCGCGGTCATCGCCTGGGTGGGCGCCCATTGGAATCCCGAGGCCACCCCCACCACCACCTGGATGCCGATCATCAGCCAAGGAGTGAGGAGGTCGGCGGCGAAAAGCACCAAGAATGCTGCCGAGCAGGCCAGCTGGGTGAAGAACGATCCGAACAAGAGGGCCTTGCGGCTGATCCGATCGCTCCAGATGCCGGCCACTGGGGTCATGAACAGCGACGGGATCAGCACCGCAAACGCCGAGCTGCCCACCCAGGCATTCGAGTCGGTCAGCTCGTTCATGTAGAAGGGCACAGCCAACGACTGCATGAACTGCCCGGTAGTGGCGATGGACACGCCGATGAAGAAGAGCAGAAACGAGCGATGGGACAGGGCGCGGAGCGCGGAGGGTTGATCCGACACGATCAGCCGACAGTACTTGCCCGCACGATGAATCTGGTCGTTCGATTCCAGTGTGGGAACATCGGCTAGTGCCCCAGGATGAGCGACAGCCCGTGTTGGTCCGCAATCGCCACGGCAGTGGAGCGTTCCGCCGACGGCTGCGCATGATCGCCCCCGACGACAGGACCGTGGTTGTGGGACTCGAGGACGACATGCACCACTATGAGGCGGCGCTCACCCATGACGGCCGCCACATCACCGGGGCGTCCGCCGCCGGGCCCCGGATGCCGTGGGAGCCGTGCTCGGGGGCGCTCGACCAACTCCAACTGCTGGTGGGATGCCCGCTGACCAGCTCTGCGGCCGAGGTCTTCGCCTGGACCGATGTTCGCCAGCAGTGCACCCATCTCTACGATGCGGCCGTCCTCGGGGTGCTTCACGCCGCCCGGGGGAAAACCGCCACCCGCCAGTACGACGCCACCGTCCCCGACTGGGACCAGCCTCCGTTCAACGCCTGGATCGAGCGAGACGGGGTTGAGGTGCTCCGCTGGAGGATGGCCAAGACGCTGGAAATCGAGTCCCCCGAGCCCTTCTCCGGCCGCCAGATCAAAGGCGGTTTCGTGCGCTGGTGCGAGCAGGCGCTCGCCCCTGAGGCCGCCGAGGCCGCCTGGGTGCTCCAGCGCACCGTGTGGCTGTCGGGTGCCCGCCGGGTAGAGCTGGAGGACTGCGACGACGCCATCATCTCCGGGCTGGTTCCAAGCGTTTGCTGGACATCCCAGCCCGAGCGCTACAACGCGGCCTTCCGGCGCCGGGGAACGCTGCGCGACCACGGCCCCAGCGCCGACGGGATGCTCGTGGACATGCCAACCCGTTGGCCGCAGCTCCACAACACCTGAGAGACTCCAAGTTATGGCTTTGCAAGAACCGGAGGAGGGATTGTTCGCCGAGCAGTTCCAATCCATAACCGGCAACATCGGGCGGGCCATCATGGGGAAGGCCGACGTTTTGGATTTGGCGGTGACTTGCCTGCTGGCCGAGGGTCACCTGCTGATCGAAGACGCCCCCGGCGTCGGCAAGACCAGCCTGGCCAAGGCTCTGGCCATCACCGTGCAGGCTGAGTTCGGCCGCATTCAGTTCACCCCCGACCTGCTCCCCTCCGATGTCGTGGGGGCCACCATCTGGAACCGTGCGGCCAACACGCTTGACTTCCAACCCGGTCCGGTGTTCTCCGGCATAGTGGTGGCCGACGAGATCAACCGGGCCTCCCCGAAGACCCAGTCGGCTCTGCTGGAAGCCATGGCCGAGCGGCAGGTAACCGTCGATGGAACCACCCACGCTCTCCCCCGGCCGTTCATGGTGATCGCCACCCAGAATCCGCTGGAGCACGAGGGCACCTACCCTCTGCCCGAGAGCCAGCTCGACCGCTTCTTGATGCGGATCGAGGTGGGCTACCCCTCGAGACAGGCCGAGCTAGACATCCTCGACGCCCACGGAACCGTCAATCCGCTGGACTCCCTTCGCCCCGCGCTCGACCCGCAGGCCGTCAATGCGCTGGCCGACCACGCCGGCGCCGTCTTCACCGCGCCGGGGATCAAGCGCTATCTGGTGCAGATCGCCAACGCCACCAGAGACCACCCCAGCCTCATCTTGGGCATGTCCACCCGGGCCACCCTCGCACTGCAACGGGCCAGCCGGGTGCGAGCCGCTTCCCAGGGGCGCGATTATGTGCTTCCCGACGACGTAAAGCAGCTGGCCGTGCCGGTCTTGGCCCACCGGCTGCTGTTGAACCCCCAGGCCCGGGCCCGCGGCACGCCACCCGCGCAGATCGTGGACGAGGTTATGGGCTCGGTTCCGGCCCCAGTCGACTAGCTTCTCGCCCACCGTGCTCACCCCCTCAGGCTGGCTGCTCCTAATCGGATCGGCGTTGCTGGTGGCGGCGGGCCGGATTTTCGGCTCGGACGAGCTGCTGGCAGTGGGCGTCGCCGGAATGGCGGTGGCAGTTCTCTGTTTGGCATTCGTCAAAGTCCGCCAGCCGCTGCGGGTGGTCTCCCGTTCACTGCAACCCCAGGAAGCACACGTGGGCGACGACTGCCAGGTGAGGCTGGAAAT
>JAJEEH010000112.1 GCA_022821105.1 Acidimicrobiia bacterium | reverse complement strand
GGTGCGCAGCATGAAGTCCTCCATCCAGTCGGTCAGGATCCAGCCCGTCGCCACACCCGACTCAGCGCCGATGCACCACGGGATGCCGCCGTCGGCCACGATCTGGTCCGACAAGGCCTTCAGCTCGCCCAAGCTGGTGGGCACCTCATATCCAGCCGCAGCGAACGCGCCCGGGCTGTACCAAACCAACGACTTGATATTGGACCGGCCCGGCAAGCCATAGATCACGCCATCCACAGTGGCGTAGGTGTCCCAACCAGCGATGTAATCCGTTGACAGATGGGCAGCCACATCGGCGGGCAGCGGAACCAAATGCCCCTGGCGGGCGTGCTGGGTCATGAGGCCAGGCTGCGGGTAGTCGATCACGTCAGGAGGATCGCCCCCTTCGAGCCGGACATTGATCTCGGTCTCGAACTGATCGGTGCCCTCCCAGACGATCTCCACGCCGGTGCAGTCCATGAGCGGCTGATAGGCAGCCACGAAGTCGGCAATCGGTTGATCGTCCTCGCTGTCACGGACTGGCGAGATAATCGACACCTGCCGGCCGGCGTACTGCTGTTCGCAGGGGATCTCTCCATCCATCAGGCTTGTGCCCGCCGGCTCCTCGGCCGGTTCTTCTGCGGGTTCCTCGGCCGGCGCACTGGTCGGCTGGCTCACTTCTTCGGCTGGTTCCTGTGCTGCTGGAGCGTCGTCATCATTGCCGCACGCGGCAGCGACAAGCCCCAGCGCAAGAAACAGAGCCAAGATCTTGATCATCTTGGAATACATTCATCCCTCCTTATCGAAACGCTTAGTCGAAGCGTTTCGATAAATTAGCGCGACACGGTCCTTCGCGCAAGAGGCAGGTTGATCAAGGCTCAGAGACGGGCGGCAGGAGGAGGGGCTGTGGTCGACCTCTCGGCCAATTCGCTGGGCAACAACACCTGGGCGGTTCTGCCGCTCGCGCCATTCAGCGAATCGATCATAGCCAATGCCGCCAAACGGCCCAGATCCCGGGGGTCGTGGGAAACGGTCGTCACCTTGGGCCATGCCAGCTCGGCAACCTGGGGAGAGACCAGCAAACCGATGATCGAGACATCAGAGGGCACTGAATGGTCGATCGATCGAAGGCCATCGAGGACCCCAGCGATCGCTGAGTCATCGAGGGCGAGCACCGCTGTCACGTCGGGCTCTGATGACATGAGGTCGGTAACTGTTTGAGTGGAAGCCGCTACATTGCGTTCCGCATAGGCCGTGATCAATCGGATGCTGTGTCGCTCAGCCGACCGGACGAGCGAATCATGAATGCGGATCACAATGCCGATGCCGTCTTCATACGCGCTGCGCGGCGGTCCAATATAGGCCACTGTCCTGTGGCCCAGTTCTGCCAGGTGGGCGATGGCGACCTCAGCGGCCTGCTCTGCATCGCTGTCCACAAATTGGCTGTCGACGGGGTCTTCGGTCCGACCGATCAATGTCAGGGGAACGTCGGCCTCGCGCAGCGCCGAGACTCGGTCTTCGTCGAGACGTACCGACAGCAGCAGTGCTCCGTCGATCAGTCCTCTCCGCATGAGGTCCTTTACGCCGGCCGACTCTCCCGCAGGCTCGGTCCACAACAGGAGGTGGTACCCACGCTCCCGAGCGGCTTCCGCGGCTGAGACAATGATGTCGATCATGAAAGGATCTGCTGGCGATTCATCAGTGGGCAACAGCAGGGCAAGAAATCCGGTCCGACGCCCAGCAAGGCCGCGCGCCATGACATTCGGCTGATAGTCGAGCTGCTCTATTGCCCATTGCACCCGGTCCCGAGTCGCTTCTGAGACCGGCCGAACCCCACTGAGGGCATACGAAACCGTGCTTATGGACACGCCGGCGAGCCTTGCCACATCGGCCATAGTTGCCACAGCTCATTCGCCCCTTAAATGGCTTAACACGCCGACCCGTATCGTCACTTGCGCCAGGTTATCAGCAGCATCGAAACGCTTCGATATTCTGGAAGTGGATGCCCCCTGTCGGAATTCACCCCACGGTGATCAGGGTGGTGCCGGCCAGTACGGCGGCGATGCCGACGGCCTGCCACCAGCGCAGGGTGTCGTCGTCCAGAATTACGGCCAGAGCGATGGTGACCACCGGGTAGAGCGAGCCGGCCACCGACACCTCCCCCACTGGGCCTCGCTGCACCCCGGCGATGAACGACGCCATGCCCAAGCCGCCAGCGATGCCTCCGGCCAGGCCAGCCAGCCGCAGGGATCGCGGCAGGATCTGGGGGATGCGCCTAGCCCGGGTCACCATCAGCATGAAAGCCAAAGCGGCCGCCCGCTGCGTGGCGGCGGGCCACATGCCGCTGTCCACGCTGGTTCGATCCAGCAGCACTATGGCCGCGGTGAAGGCGAGACCGCCGAGGATGGCGTAGGCGATGCCTGTGCCGACGTTGGTCACGGTCTGGGGCACGATCACCGCCAGTAGCAGCCCGGCCACGGCCACCGCGATGCCGATGTTGGCCGCCACAGTGGGGCGCTCTCCGGTGGCCAGTCCGTAGATCAGCGGCCCCAACGATGTGAAGGCGGCCACAATGGGCGAGGCGATGGCCGACGAGGACACGGCCAAGCTGTGCCACATGGCCGACAAGGCGATGGCGATTAGCGCCCCCGAGGCCGCCCCCAGCAGCAGGTCGGCGGCGGTGATGGCACTGGGCACAATCACCAGCAGCACCATCGTGATGCCCAGCCCGCCCACGAACGCGGTGCCCACCGTGGTCATGGCCTGGGCGCGCCGGCTGCAATACCGCCCGAAGTAATCGGAAACGCCGATCAGCCCCGACGCCAAAGCCCCCAGCAACACCGGCATGCCCCCCGCACGTTAGCGGTCCGCTAGTGGCCCGAGAGATGCTCGAATGCTCACCGGCTATCTTCTGGTTCGCCAGGGAGGTCCAAACGTGCCGACTCGAGAGCCCACCATCCGAGAGATGCCGCCGCCCCCGCACATTGTGGGGTTGCAGCACTTCATCACCTATGCCGAGATCGACGAGATCCTCCGGTCTCGGAGTTTCCGGCAGGGGTCGCATCAGGAAAGCCAGCCGTTTTTTGGGCGCTCCCTGTTGACCATCGACGGCGATGAGCACTTCGAGCGCCGCCGGCTCGAGGCCCCGCTGTTCGCCAAGGCCGCCCTCGAGTACTACGAGCACACCGAGTTGATTCCGTTGATCGGCAAGACGCTGGAGGAGTGCCGGGACAACCGGGGCGACGACGGCATCGTCCGGGCCGACCTCTGTGTGCTGCTGCGCACCATGCTGGCCCGCATTGCCGCGGCCACCACCGGCATCGACGGGGTGGACACCCCCGAGCGGACCACCGCATTCCGGGAGTACGTCGAGCAACTTGGTACTGGGGCAACTGTCGAGTGGTCCACTGAAGACCACAATGAGGTGATCAGGCGCATACTGGCGGTCCGCGACGACTTCGACCGCGACTTCTTCGCCTCGTCAGTGGCCCGCCGCCGGGCCCTCATCGAGCAGTACCACCAAGGTGAGATCGAAAGAGACGGCCTCCCCGTCGATCTGATCACCATGCTCTACCTGCATTGGAACGACGACTGGGATGAGGGGCTGCCCATTCGAGAGGCCTGTCTGTTCTTGGTGGCGGCCACCCAGACCACCACCCATTCGGTGCCCCACCTGATTGCCCACCTCGACGAGTGGTTTGACGCCCACCCCGAGGATCGAGCCAAGGTGACCGACCGGGAGTACATCAAGCGGGCCGCCCACGAGGCGCTGAGGCTGCACCTGCCATCCCCTGCCCTGCTGCGAATCGCCAACGAAGACGTGACGTTGAGCAACGGGAAGACCATCGCCACCAATGAGCGGGTGGCATGCCTGTTCACCCCGGCCAACCGCGATCCCAATGTGTTCGGTCCCGATGCCGGGGAGTTCAACCCCTATCGGGAGGTCAGCTCGGTAAAGCCCTGGGGTTTGACCTTCGGTGGTGGCGAGCACATCTGCATCGGGCGCACCCTGGTCACCGGCCTCTCGGCCCGCACCGACAACGATGAGGGCACCGACGGCACGCTGGTCAACATCGCCAGCGCGCTCTATGACGCCGGCATCGAGATCGACCCCGAAGATCCGCCGGCCTACACCGAGGCCAGCCACCACGACGCCTACGGCCGCTTCCCGATCCTGTTGACCAAGTTGTAGGCGAGCCATGGGCGAGGAGCAGCTGCACGTCACCGTCGACCACCTTCAGTGCCAGGGGGTGGGCTACTGCGAGCGGGTCGCGCCCCGGGTTTTCCGGCTGGGCGACGATGCCCTTTCACACGTCATCGACAAGCATCCGCCCGAATCCGAGCGAGAGGCCGTCGAAGAAGCGGAGACGCTCTGCCCCAGCCGCGCTATCCGCTACTGACTGCCCCTGTTCCTATGCCGAGGGGTCGACGAGTCTCCCAACGAACAAGAGTGCGCCGGTGTCCTGGTGGGTTATGGCCCAGAGGAATGGCCGGTCGGCAACAAGGGTGAGATCGGGCTCGGGAGGCGCAGACTCGGCGAAGGCGGCAGCAGTAGCGGCGGCGGCTTCGGTGCCCTTCTCGTCCACAATCACCTTGGCGCCATGGAGGGCGGCGGTGATGAAGATACCGGGGGCAATGCCGTCGAAACCTGCGCCAGCGCAGAATCCGAGCGGGCAGAGCCATTCGAAGAGATCAGTGGGCGGAAGGGTCTGCTCCCACTTGGGCATGGTGACATGGACCAATCCCTCTTGGGCCATATCGGCCAATCCAGTTAGGGCTTCGGCGTTGAGGGATTCCTCGACCGCGGCTAGCCCGACTAATTCGTGGGGGACGATGAGCCACATGGCCAATTCACCCCCCTGATAGGGGAGCTCAACTACATCAGAGTGGATCAACCGGACAAAGCGCCGTTGAACAGGGTCGTAGTCGCGCATGAACGGCACCGCCACTGGCGGGCCCCCGGCAGTGGCGAACTCGTCAATGCGAGTTAGGTCGGCCAGAAAAGGCACGAGCCAGTCGGCCTTCAGGTAAACGGTGTTCACCAAGATCAGCTTCTGATTCCTGACAACGCTTTCACTCACGATGGTGGGGACAAGCCCTCGGGTGCTCTCCGACACCCACCTGTTGATGTCGTCTGCCGCCTTGCCGGCATCAGCAGTGTCAACCGGTTGGATGGCCGCTCCGTAGTGGGCTGAGGCGATGTCGACGAAGGCAGGCAACGGTGAGAACTCGTCATCGGGGAATAGCCGATTGGCCACCTCCAAGGTGGTGGGTTCGGCTGATGCTTCGGCCAATCGAAGGGCGACGGCGTTGGCCGCACTGTGAATGCCGGGCGCTGGAAACCCGAAGATCTCATCAAGTGTTTCCCCGGAATCAGCCGATGCTCCGGCCCGGCTGAGGCTGAATGCGATGCCTATGCTCATCGGGCTGGAGACCGCATTGCCTTCAAGGTGCCGGTGGAATTCCCACCCGGCGGCGTTGACTCCACCAACCCAATCTCCTGCGGGGGCATTCGGATCAGCGGACAGGCGGGCAACGGATAGCGACATGACGGTTGTGACCGCGGGCTCAGGGGCGACGGTTGCTGTGGCAGGAGTTTCAAGAGTCTTGGTTGGTCTTGATGCTCTCGTCGGGTCTGAAGAACCGCAGGCCAGCGCTATGGAGCCGAGCACGAGAAGCAAACCGATCAGCTTCGCCATACTTGTTTGACGTCCCAGACCCATCACGGGTTCCCTCGGGGTCCGAAATTAGAGCGCCGCTCGCAGGGCCACGAGGTCGCGTTGGGCGGACCGGAGGATGTAGGCCGGGTTGTCGAACTCGGCATCGTCGCGACCGAAGCCCCACATCCCATGGGAGAACTCAATGGTCCAGGTGACGGTAGGAGAGGTTTCGCTGATGGCCTCTGCGGCGGGGCGCAGGATCTTGCTCAGCTCTTCAACAGAGGTGGTTTGTGGGTATTCGGCCACTTGTACGTGAACGTGGCGCACCCGGTCGCCGAGCATGCCAAGAGGCTCTGACCACTCGTCTCGGGCTCCGGGATGCACGTGGACGATGGCTCCTAGCCGGTCGGCGTCGGCGATGGAGTCGAACATGTCGCGAGCCACCTCAGGGTCTTCGGCCACTGTCCCGAAGTGGCATTCACACAGAAGCCGGGCACCATCGGGCACCTCGGCCTCGAAGCGACGGAGCCGTTCGGTGTAATCAGCGATGGAGTCGGGGTCGCTGCCCACGTTGAACTTGATGCCTTGTGCTCCCACCCGCTCAATCCACGCCGCGGTCTCGGCACGGTCGGCGTCCTCGGGCTCGTCCCAACTCGTGTAGCAACTCAGAATCCTTATGGGGATCTCCGAGGCCAGCAGCGCATCTAGCTCCTCATCGGGCACCGATCGGGCGTGGCGCTCCCACAGCTCTAGACCGTCGAACCCGGCTTCGGCGATGCCTGTTAGCCACTCGGACACCCGGGTGAGAGGGTGCCCTCCGGGCTCGGCCAAACCCCAGCGGTTCGGCTCGATGGCCACTGTGCCCAAATAGATCTGCCCCGTCATCGTGGAGCGGGTGACGAGAATCGAACTCGCGTCATCAGCTTGGGAAGCTGGGGTTCTACCACTGAACTACACCCGCAGGTGCCCGGCACATTAGCCAAATTCGGATGACTGGTGCGTGTCGATTTGAGTGCACACCGGACAGTGTGAATTGTGCCTTGTTCACCAGCGACATCGCTTGTGGTTAGCCCTCGGGGTTGACCAGGCGGCCGACGAACAGGATTGCGCCGGTTGGTTGGTGGACGATGGCCCACAGGAAGGGGCGGTCGGCGACGACGGTGAGGTCGGGTTCGGGGGGCAGCGATGTCGGGAAGGCGACAGCGGTGGCGGCGGCGGCTTCAGTGCCCTTCTCGTCGACGATCACCTTGGCGCCGTGCAGCGCGGCGGACATGAAGATGCCGGGGGCGATTCCTTCGAAGCCCGCGCCGGGACAGAACCCGAGCGGGCAGAGCCACTCGAATAGATCGGCGGGCGGCAGGGTCTGCTCCCACTGGGGCATCGTTATGCTCACCGAGCCCGCTTGAGCGGCGTCGCCCAACCCGATCAACGTCTCCGAGGTGAGCGACTCCTCGACCGCGGCCAGGCCGTCTACCTCGTGGGGGACGATGAGCCACATGGCCAGCTCTTGGCCCACGTAGGGCAACTCCACGGCGTCGGCGCCCTCCACCTGGACGTATTGACGTTGAATCGGCACACGGTCGTGCATGAAGGGCACCGTCACCGTTTGTCCGCCGCTGGTGGTGAACGGGCGCTCGCTGGTGAACTCGGCGAGGAACGGCGTCAGCCAGTCGGCCTTCAAGTACACCGTGTTCACCAGCACCAACTCTTGATTCTGGACAACGCCTGGATCGACGATCACGGGGATAAGCCCGCGGGTGCGCTCTGATACCCAGCCGTTGATGGTGTCGGCCGCTTCGGCGCCGTTTGCGGTGTCTACAGGCTGGAGGTCGGCACCGTAGTGGGCGGTGGCGATGTTCAGGAATTCGCGCTGTGGCGAGAATTGGTGGTCGGGAAAGAGCCGGTTGGCCACCTCCAGGATGGTGGGCTCCGCCGAGGCCTTGGCCAGACTGAGACCGACGGCGTTGGCTGCTTGATGCGTGCCCTCATCGGGAAATCCGAAAATCTTGTCGAGCGCCGCCGCGGAGTCCGCTGATGCTCCCGCCCGGCTCAGGCTGAAGGCCACCCCGATGCTGATCGGGCTGGAGACCGCATTCCCCACCAAGTGTCGGTGGAAGCCCCACCCGGCGGCGTTGACTCCCCCAACCCAGATGGCGGCTGGGGCATCGGGATCGGCAGGCAGCCGATCGGATACCAATTCCACCTCCGGAGTAGCCGTGGGAGCCGGGGTGGGTGATGGCGTCGGAGCCGGGGTGGGTGCGGGGGTCGGGACCGGTGTGGGGACCGGAGTCGGCGCTGGCGTGGGTGCCGGCGTCGGGACCGGGGTCGTCGCTGGCGTGGGTGCCGGCGTAGGCGCCGGCGTAGGTACCGGCGTGGGCGAAGGCGTCGGCTCCGGTGTGGGCACGGAAGTGGGCGGGGGAATCGGCGAGTCAACCGGAGTGGGAGTTGCTGTTGGCGTCGAAACAGGAGTTGATGTCAATACCGCGGTCGCGGTTGCCTCCGATGTTGGCGGCGATTCCTCGGAACCGCACGCCGCAGCAATGCAGCAAAGCACCACCAGCAGCCAGATCGTCTTTGTCATGCCCTTTGGACGTACCAATTCAACCCCCAGGTTCCCGATTCTCCTAGGGGATTAGCACAACTTTTCCGAGCTTGCCGGGGACGGCGAAGTACTCGTAGGCGGCGGCCGCCTCGGCCAGCGGGAAGGTGCGGGCAATGGGCACTTGGACTCGACCCGACTCCACGAGAGGGAGCACGTGGTGTTCAACGTGCCGGGCGACGGCGGCGCGCTGCTCCAGGGGGCGGGGCCGCAGGGTGGAAGCGAACAATCGGAGCCGTTTGACCATGAGCAGCGCCAGGTTCAGCGTGACCTCCGACCCCGCGCCCACGCCGATCACCACAATGCGCCCTTCGGTGGCCAGGGCTTTCAGGTTGGTGGGCCAGTTGGGGGCACCAACCAGCTCGAGGATCACGTCGAACGGGCCGACGTCGATGAAGTCCGCGGGGTCGATGGCGTGTGCCCCCAGGTTGGCCACCGCGCCGCGAGTGTCGGGATTACGCACGGTCGCGGTCACCTGAGCACCGGCGGCTGCGGCCAGCTGCACCGCGGCCACCCCCACCCCTCCGGCCGCGCCATGAACGCACACCCGCTCCCCCATGGCCAGGCCAGCCTGGGTGAACAGGGCGTCGTGGGCGGTGGCAAACACCTCGGGAAATCCCCCGGCGCTCTCCCAGTCCATCGACTCGGGCACCGGCATGGCCAGCGGCTCGTCCACCACGCACCGCTCAGCCTGCCCTCCCCCTTGGACAACCGCCATGACCCGGTCACCCGTCGAAAATCGTTGGCAGCCCGGACCGGTGGCCACCACCTCACCGGCCATCTCCAACCCTCCGGTGGTCGGCGCTCCGGGCGGCGGGGGATAGCCGCCTCGGGCCTGGGTTACATCGGCACCGTTCAACCCAGCAGCCCGAACCACCACCAGCAGTTGCCGGTGACCTGGCTCCGGATCGGCCACCTCACTGACCACCACCTGGCCATCTTCGAAAACCACCGCTCTCATCAGCCCTGCAATGTAGTGGTCAAAACGGCCCATGGCGGGGGTGTCGTTGTGACATCCATGTCGTAGGCTTCGGGCATGGCCACGCTGACTCAAGCCACGTTCACCCGCATGGACGAGTCCACCGCTGAGGACTGGGCGGCAACCGGCCCGGCCCACCACTACCTGGAGCAGGGGTTGGCCGACCGGATACTGCGGGAGCTGCGGGATCTGGCCTCCGGGCCCCAGGGATTCGCCGTCGACCGGTTGACCCACAGCATCCAGACCGCCCATCGGGCCGAGAAGGCCGGCCGCGATGACGAGTATCTGGTGTGCGCTCTGGTCCACGACATCGGCGACCTGCTCAACCCCTACAACCATCCCGATCTGGCCGCCGCCATCCTCAAGCCGTTCGTGTCGGAGGAAAACCACTGGATGGTGCAGATGCACGGCGTCTTCCAGGGCTATTACTTCTGGCACCACGTGGGCCTGGATCGCAACAGCCGCGACGCCTACGCCGACCACCCCCACTACGACCGCTGCGCCGAGTTCTGCGCCGAGTACGACATGCCCGCGTTCGACCCGGCCTACCCCACCCCGCCCCTCGAGCACTACGAGCCGTTGGTGCGCAGCTTCTTCGCCCCCAAAAGGTGATGGCGACCGGCGAAGCCGTATCCGAGTGGCCTCGCTGACATGATCCTCTCCGACGTATCCATCCGCAAGGAACTGGAGGCGGGCCGCATCGAGATCGAGCCGCTGGCCGACGGCGCCATCCAGCCCTCGTCGGTCGACCTGCGCATCGACCGGCATTTCCGAGTGTTCCGCAACCACACCGAGGGTCTGATCGACGTCAAGAAGAACATGGACGCCCTCACCGAGCCGGTGGAGATCGAGTCCGACGGGGTGTTCATCCTCCATCCTGGGGAGTTCGTGCTGGGCTCCACCCTGGAGCGGGTGCGGATTCCCGACGACCTGGTGGCCCGCCTGGAGGGCAAGTCGTCGCTGGGCCGCCTCGGACTTTTGATCCACTCCACCGCCGGGTTCGTTGACGCCGGGTGGAACGGCCGCCTCACCTTGGAGCTGTCCAACGTGGCCACCCTGCCCATCACCCTCTATGCCGGCATGAAGATCGGCCAGATCTCCTTCATCCGCATGACCACCCCCGCCGAAAACCCCTACGGCTCCACCGAGGCCGGCTCCAAGTACCAAGACCAAGCCGGCCCCATCCCTTCCCGCTACTGGAAGAACTGGTAATGGGAACCGACAGACATAGCTAGACAGTGTCTGAAGCCGCTGCTTCGACGTCGCTGACGCCTAATTCACGATCTGGGCAATTGGCCGAGTTGGGGGGCGAGCGGTTCGATCTGGTGATCATCGGCGGGGGGATCACCGGGGCGGGGGTGGCCCGGGATGCGGCCCGACGTGGGCTGCGGGTGGCGCTGGTGGAGGCCAGCGATTTCGCCGCGGGGACTTCTTCGCGCTCCTCCAAACTGATCCACGGCGGATTGCGTTACCTGGCCATGGGGGAGGTCGGGCTGGTGCGGGAGACGGCGCGGGAGCGCCAGGCCGTACATCAGATGGCGCCGCATCTGGCCGAGCCGTGCTGGATGGTGGTGCCGGCCCGCAGCCGGGCCAGCCTGATGAAGATCCGGGCCGGAATCGGCGCCTACGAGAAGCTCGGCGCCGTGGCCGACGCCGACCGGCACCTCAGCTGGGATCGGGACGCTCTTGGCGAGCGAGAGCCCTGCCTCCGGCGGGACGAGTATCCGTGGGTATGCGCCTACCGGGAATACATGACCGATGACGCCCGCCTCGTTCTGGCCGTGCTGCGCGATGCGGTGGGCGCTGGGGCAAAGGTGGCCAGCCGGCTGCCGGTGGTGGACGTGATCTGGGAAGGCGACCAGATCAACGGGGTGGTGGCCGAGTGCGGAGTGGGCGGCGATCGGGTGGAGATCCGCGCTGATGCGGTGGTCAACGCCACCGGACCCTGGGTGGAGCGCCTAGCCAACCTGGAGGAGAAGAGCGCTGCCGACCGCCTCCATCCCTCCAAGGGAGTACACATCGTGGTAGATGCCGCTCGGCTGCCGGTGCGGAACCTCGTGATCATGGAGACCCACGACAAGCGCAGCATCTTCGTGCTGCCCCGAGGCGACTCCGTGGCCATCGGCACCACCGACACCAGCTATCACGGGAGCCAGCTTCTTTGGCCCGAGATCCAGCGAACCGACGTGGAGTACCTGCTTCACCCGCTCAAGCGCTACTTCGATGTCGAGCCTCTGGGCCTCGACGACGTGGTGGCGGCTTGGTCGGGGGTGCGCCCGCTGGTGGCCCAAGAGGGCAAGGAGGCCACCGAGATCTCCCGCAAGGAGGAGGTGTGGGTGGGAACCGGGGGGATGATCACCGTCGCGGGCGGCAAGCTCACCGGCTTTCGCACCATGGCGATGACGGTGCTCGATTTCGTGGCTGAGCGGTTGGGCCGATCTCTGGCACCGGGACCGGGCCCCGACCCGATCCCCGGCGGTGACGTGTCATCGAACCTAGATGGCCTTGCGGCATCGGTGGCGACCGCCTCTGGGCTTGAGCGTCCTATGGTCGACCGTCTTGTGCGGCTCTACGGAGACGAGACCGCCCAGGTGCTGGCCTTGGGACAAGAGTCCCTGGTTCCCGGTGGGCGGGTGGTGGCCGGCGAGGTGGCATGGGCGGTGGAGGTGGACGGCGCGCTGACCCTCGAGGATCTTGTTTATCGCCGCACCCGAGCCGCCTGGTACAACCCCGCCGGGCGAGAGGGATTGCTCGCCCCGGCGGCATCTCTGATGGCCGATCTCCTGGGATGGGACAAGGCCCGCACCGCCGACGAGGTCGAGTCGGTTCGCGCCCGCTTCGCCAGCGAGCTCCAATTCCGAGGTGAAGTCTGATGACGCTGGTCGGTGAACTCGTTGATCTGCTGGGCGACGAGCTCCTCCTCGACGACATAGCCCGCCGGAGCCGGGCCCGCGATACCTGGCCCCGCTCCGAATTCGACCAGTGGCAGGGTCGGCTGCGGCTGCCAGTGGCGGTAGCGGCGCCCTCGACTGCCCAGCGGGTGGCCGACACGGTACGGCTGTGCCGAGCCCACGGCGCCCCGATGATTCCCCGGGGCGCCGGATCGGGCTGCGTGGGCGGAGTCTTGGCGTCGTCCGACTCGGTGGTGATCAGCACCGAGCGCTTGACCGGGCTGCGGCGGCTCGACCCGGTGGACGGCCTGGCGGCGTTCGGAGCGGGCACGATGGGGATCGACGCCGAGGACCGGGTGCGGGAAGACGGCTTCACCATCGGGCACTGGCCCCAGTCGATCGAGGTGTCCTCGGTGGGCGGGTGGGTGGCCACCCGGGCGTCGGGCCAGTACTCCACCGCCTACGGCAACATCGAGGACATCGTGTACTCGGTGGAGGCCGTGTTGCCCGACGGGTCGATCTATCGGTCGCGGCCCACTCCCCGGGCGTCGACCGGCCCCGATCTGCGCCAGTTGCTGTTGGGAAGCGAAGGGACGCTCGGGATCATCACCGAGGTCACCTTCTCGCTCCACCCGCTCCCCGAGCCCGGGGTGCGACAGGCGTTCCACTTCGAGGACATGAGCGCGGGTATCGACGCGGTGCGCAGCGTGATCGTGCCCGGTTGGCGACCCCCGGTGGTGCGCCTGTACGACGCGGTCGAGACACGCCGCCACTTCCGCGACCACGTGCCCAAGGGTCGCTGCGTGGCCATCTTTCTGCACGAGGGACCGCCCGGCCACGCGGAGTTGGAGGCCGCCGCGGTGGCCGAGCTGTGCCGGGCGGGGGGAGGCGAGCCAGCCGACCCTGGAGCGGTGGACCACTGGTTCGAGCACCGCAACACCGTGCCCACCTGGACCGAGCTCTTCGAGCAGGGCCTGGTGGCCGACACCATCGAGGTGGCCACCGGTTGGCGCCACCTGGATCGGCTCTACGCCGCGGTCGTCGAGGCCATCAGCGCGGTGCCCACGGTGATCGCGGCCACGGCCCACACCTCGCACGCCTACCAGTCCGGGGCCAACCTCTACTTCACCTTCGCCGCCCAGCCGTCTGATCCCGACGAATACCAGTCGGTCTACGACGCCTGCTGGACCGCCGCAATGGGCGCCGCCGTCGAGTGCGGCGCGGGGATAGCTCACCACCACGGCATCGGCCGAGTCCGGCGTCCCTGGATGACCGACGAGCACGGCAACGCCGGTATTGATGTCCTCCGGGCCATCAAGAGCGCCCTCGACCCCCAAAACCTGATGAACCCCGGGGTCTTGATCCCCGACTGACCGCTGGCCGTCTAAGGGGCTCGCAGCATGGCTACGCCCATGCATCGACCGGCCTGGCCGGACTGACCGCGATGGGAGAAGAAGCGCTGGGAATCCAGCGTGTCCATCCGACAGTCTTCAATGTTCTTGAGCCAAACACCGGCGTCCAGCAGCTGTTGTTTGACCATGAACGGGATGTCGAGGTGCGGCTTGTCTCCCACGTCGTAGAGAACCGCCGGTTGCTGGTGGAATTCCCCCTCAGCCTGCATGGCCTCGTTTATGGAGACTTCAAGGGACAGCGGTTGAAGGCATGGCCCGATGCCGGCCTGGATATCCCGAGGTCGACTGCCGAACTCCCGAGCCATGGTCTCGACAGCCTTTTGGGCGATGCGACCAATCGCCCCGCGCCATCCGACGTGAACGATGCCGATGGCCGGTTGAGCGGGGTCGAATAGCACCACCGGCGCACAGTCGGCCACCAAGACGGCCATCGGTACATTCGGAGTGCTGGTTACCAGCGCATCGCAGGCGGCTATCCCCAATTCCGCCGAGTCGGCCCCCCGACCCCTGTCCTGCTCACCGACGACTTTGACCCGAACCCCGTGCACCTGACGGGGCACCACCAGGTGCCGGAAATCGAAGCCGAGGCTGTCGCCCGCGACCTTGCGGTTGGCGACAACGCGCGCCACGTCGTCCCCCACCTCAAAACTCAAGTTCAGACTGGCCAACTCCCCTGTGCTCACGCCACCCTCACGGCCCGTGACCGCAGCCAGCGCCTGATCACTGTCGAAGCTAAACCGGATTGCATCCATTCGCGTTCCTCACGACGAACCAGTCAAAATCGTACGGGAAGTGGTGCTTCGACAGGAGAAGATCATGTACGAATCTCCAGTGTGGTCCTCGCCGGTTCTGCGGTCGGTGAGCGGGGTGGTCGATCGCTCCCGACACGTCCGCACATCGGTGGAGGCCATCGAGCAAGTGGCTTCTTGGATGGCCTACGAGGAGTTCGCCTTTCCATCGGGTGCGGTCGACGGGTCAATCAGTAGCCGGACCGACCCAGCGGAGATCATCGATGTCTCGTTCTTCTATGCGGTCATGAACTTCGCCTTCACCGACTTCGACTCCGGGGTGAAGTTCGCCGCCGAATATGGGGGTCGCACTTGGTCGGATAGCGAGGGCATGTTCGCCTGCGTTGCCCGGGCGTTGGACGATGGCGTGCCGCTGACCCACGGCGCCTACCTGGCCGAGATCAGTCGAGCCGACCTGGGCCGCGTATTCACTGGGAATATCGAGATCCCCATGCTCGACGAGCGGGTCGAAATCCTCAACGCCGCGGGCCAAGTTCTGACCGAGCGCTACGGCGGCAGCGCCCACCGGTTCGTGGCCGACTGCGCGCCCGCCATGTACGCCGCGGGCAACGGGCTGCTGGAGCGGCTCGTGGTGGAGTTCCCCCGGTTCAACGACGTCAGCACCCACGACGGCCATGAGGTGCAGCTGCACAAGCTGGCCCAGCTCTGGCTGTGGCAACTGCACATGGCGCTGGCCGGCGAAGATGCCTTCGCGGTCGCCGACCTGGACCGGATGACGGCGTTCGCCGACTACATCGTCCCCGTCGCACTGCGTCTCATGGAGATCTTGTCCTATGCCCCAGAGCTGGAAGCCGCCATCAACAGAGGCGACCTGATCGCCGCGGATAGCCCTGAAGAAGTGGAGATCCGGGCCCA
>JAJEEH010000071.1 GCA_022821105.1 Acidimicrobiia bacterium | reverse complement strand
AAAGAGCATGTGGTCGTATTGGTGGTAGACCCACGACGGGTTGGACAGCAGGTCGAGCAGGTCGGCACCCACGTCGGCGGGGGGCGACAGACTGTCAGCTGAATCGGCCTTGGCCGCTTCCCATTCTCCCGGAGGACACCGCGGCCGATCATAGGAGGGCGCGTCCTCGTGCAGGGAGGCCGCCGGCAGCTCGCCCAGCACCGGACCGTCCATTCCGTCTCTTACCCGAAGCAGCCCGCCCTCTGTCACCCGGCCCACCACTGAAGCCTGCACGTCCCAGCGGTCGCAGATGGCCAGCACATCGTGGAGGCCGTCGGGGGACACGATGGCCAGCATCCGCTCCTGCGATTCGCTGGTGAGAACTTCGAAGGGCTCCATCCCCGGCTCGCGGCGGGGGACAGCGGCCACGTCCACATCCATTCCCACACCGCCCCGAGAAGCGGTCTCGCTCGTGGCACAGGTGAGTCCGGCCCCTCCTAGATCTTGGATGCCCACCACCAGGCCGGCATCCAGCAAGGCCAGACAGGCCTCGATGAGGCGCTTCTCCTCAAACGGATCGCCCACCTGCACGCTGGGCCGCTTCTCAGCCTCCTTCTCCTCGTCGCCAAATGACGCCGAGGCCAGCACGCTCACCCCCCCGATGCCGTCGCGCCCGGTGGACGCGCCCAGGAGCACCGCCAAGTTGCCCTCGCCGCTGGCCCGCCCCAGCACCAGCCGATCGGCCGGCATCAAGCCGAGGCAGAGCACATTCACCAGGGGGTTGCCGGTATAGGTCTCGTCGAAGACGGTCTCGCCCCCCACCGTCGGCACCCCAACGGCGTTGCCGTATCCGGAGATGCCCGACACCACCCCTTCGGAGATCCAGCGGCTGCGAGGATCGCTGTGAAGGCCAAACCGCAGTGAGTCCATCACCGCAATCGGGCGAGCCCCCATGGTAAAGATGTCCCGCAGGATGCCGCCCACCCCGGTGGCCGCCCCCTGATAGGGCTCGATGGCCGAAGGGTGATTGTGGCTCTCAATTCGAATGGCCGCGGCAATGCCATCGCCAACATCGACTACTCCGGCATTTTCTCCCGGGCCGACCAAAACCCACGGTGCCTCTGTTGGGAGTCGGCGCAAGTGAATCCGAGAAGATTTATATGAGCAGTGTTCCGACCACATGACCGCATACATCGCCAATTCGAGATGATTTGGTGGACGATTCAAGATCTTCTCGATGGCTTTTGCCTCGTCATCTGTGAGTCCAAGGGATTGATGAAGCGATTTGTTCATCCCAAATAGCCCTTATTATCTATAGGCAAGTAGGCGCTGCGAATGTAAACGATTGAAACAGCAGCTTGAAATAGAGCGGCGAACATAGTTGTATATATGGGGCTAAAGGAACATCTGTAGCTCTTCCTTAACCAGACCAAGGAGAAAAAATGGTATCTGAAGAAGCCAAAGCCGCGCGGGCTGCTGGACAAGCTCAAGGCCGCACAGTCAGCCGTTATCTGACAGCGCTTGACTCCACCAAGCCCAAGAGGGGTCGGCAACGCTCTCGGGAAAGAATGGAGGCTCGTATCTCGGAGCTCCCGGGCGAGATCGCACAAGCCAAGCCGCTGAAGCGGGTTCATTTGATCCAAGAGCTCATGGACTTGGAAGCCGAACTTGCCAAAGAAGAGGTAACGGTGGACATCAGCGCGATTGAGGGTGAATTCATCTCGATCGCCGCCGATTACAGCGAGCGCAAGGGCATTTCCTATGCGGCATGGCGTGAGGTAGGGGTGCCAGCCAGCGTGCTGAAAGCAGCCGGAGTGGCCCGCACCCGCTCGACTGACTAGTCAATACCGATCAATCCTTTCAACAAAAGAGCACCATCGGTGCTCCCCAGTAACGAGTGAGCGGCGCGCTCAGGGTGGGGCATAAGCCCCACCACGTTGCCGTTTTCGTTTCGAATCCCTGCAATATCAGCGGTTGCCCCATTTGGGTTGTCATGGTAGGTAAACACGATTAAGTCGTTTTCCCGCAATACCGCAAGTATTTCTTCGGAACATACGTAGTTGCCTTCAAAGTGATTGATGGGAACATTTAGCTCGTCGCCCACATTCAATCGCCGTGTCAATACTGAGTCAGTTGACTCCACCCTCAACACCGCAGGCTGGCACAAGAACTTCAGCCCTTGATTCTTGTAGAGAGCTCCCGGCAGCAATTGTGCCTCGGTGAGAATCTGAAACCCGTTGCAGATGCCCACCACCGGTCCTCCATCCTGGGCGAATCGGGTTACCGCGTCCATGATCGGGGAAAACCGAGCCATGGCACCGGTGCGGAGATAGTCGCCATGGGCAAATCCACCGGGCAGCACCACTGCATCAACATCGCCCAGCGAGTTGTCTTTGTGCCAGAGAAGCTCGCCGGATCCTCCTACCGCGTCGACAGCCTCCACCACATCGTGCTCGCAATTTGAGCCGGGAAATACCACCACGCCGACTCTGGTGGTCATACGCGTTCCCAGTCGGTGTCGGCCGAGGGCACTGTCATGTCAATGGGCCCAGCGTGATTTCCACATCTTCAATTACGGGGTTGGCCAAAAAGCGCTCGCACATTGACTCCACTTGGTGACGGGCATCGCGTTCATCAGAAGCCTCCACCACAAACCGCAGGCTCTTGCCCACTCGTACATCGCTCACGCCGTTGAAGCCCAGCGCGGGCAGCGCCCGCTCGATTGTCAGGCCCTCGGGATCGGCAATTCCCTCGCGGAGGCTCACCTCCACAATCACATCAAACTCTTTGCTCATGAGCTTCCGGGCCAGTCGGCGAAACTGCGTCCGGTAATGATCTCGTAGGCACTGACGTAGCGGGACGAGCTGGCCTCTACCACCTCGTCGGGCAGCGGCGGCGGCGGATACTGCTTGTCCCAATCCAAGGTGCTGAGGTAGTCGCGTACCGGCTGCTTGTCGTACGACGGAGGCGTGGCCCCCGGCACCCAACCGTCCACCGGCCAGAAGCGGGAGGAGTCGGGGGTTAGTACCTCGTCGGCCACCACCAGAGTTCCATTCACCATGCCCATCTCGAATTTGGTGTCGGCGATGATGATGCCCTTCTCGGCGGCCGCCTCTGATGCCCGGCTGTACAACTCCAAGGACGCGTTGCGGGCCTGTTCAGCCAGATCAGGGCCCACCAACTCCACGGCCTGGTCGTAGGAGATGTTCTCGTCATGGCCCGATTCGGCCTTGGTAGAGGGGGTGAACACCGGCTCGGGCAGCTTGTCGGATTCCCGGAGCCCAGAGGGTAGGGCCTGGCCGTGCATGGTCCCCTGGCTCTTGTACTCCTTCCAGGCCGACCCGCTCAGATAGCCCCTCACGATGCACTCGATGGGCAGCATCTCGGCCCGATGGCAGAGCATGGTCCGACCGGCCACCCCGTTGCTCTGGGCCTCGGGGGGGAAATCGGCCACATCGGTGGAGATGAGGTGGCTGGGCAGAACATCGGCCAGAGTCTCGAACCAATAGGCCGACATGGCGGTCAGCACCCTTCCCTTCTCGGGCACGGGCTCGTTCATCACCACGTCGAATGCCGAGATGCGGTCGGACGCGATCATCAGCAGCCGGCCGTCGCCCGCGTCGAAGATGTCGCGGACTTTGCCGGAATGAACGGGGGGCAGGTTGATGTTCTTCGTACTCACAGGATCGACTCCGGTTGGTAGTGGGCTGTGTCGGGATACTGGGCGGCCAACTCCTGAGCATGGGCCGCAAATGCCTGCGCTTGATCGGGGGCAGCCCCGGTCAGCAACAAAGGCTGGCTCTTGATCAGATCGACATCAACGGCTTCGACCTTCAACCTCGGGTCTTCGGTGATGGCCGAGAAGAAATCGTCGCCCTTGGAAACATGCTCGGAAATGACGCTATGGGCCTCTTCCCGGCCGGCTCCGAAAGCTACCTCGGCCATCAGCACCCGGGTGGCGGTAAGGGCCGGCAGGTTGGCGGCCAGCTCAGCGGCAATCGCCTCTTCGAACACGGCCAGTTCCTTGAGCACGACGAGCACCGCCTCGAGCTGTCCATCGAGAGCGAAGAACGCGCCGGGCAGGGCCACCCGGCGCACCACCGAGCAGCTCACGTCACCCTCGTTCCACTGGTCGCCCACCAAGGCGGCCACCATGTCGGCGTAGCCCCGCACCACTGCCGAGAGTCCGCAGATGCGCTCGGACGTGCGGGCGTTGCGCTTGCCGGGCATGGCCGAAGAGCCCACCTGCCCAGCCTGAAAGCCCTCAGAGATCAAGCCTTGTCCGGCCATGAGCCGGATGGTTCGGGCCAGGTTGGCGGGCGCCGAAGACGCCTGCACCAACGCGGTTACTACGTCATAGTCCAGGGAGCGGGGATAAACCTGCCCCACGCTGGCCATCGTGTCGGCGAATCCGAGGCTGGCGGCCACCCGGCTTTCGAGCTCGACGGCCTTGTCTGCTCCGCCGAGGAACAAATCGATCTGGTCTTGTTGAGTGCCGACGGGGCCTTTGAGGCCCCGGAGTTGGTAACGGTCCAGCAGGTGG
>JAJEEH010000274.1 GCA_022821105.1 Acidimicrobiia bacterium | reverse complement strand
TGCGGCCAGCAGGGGATCGGGGTCGTCGAGGCAAGCGTCGGCCACCGACGCCGCTCCCTCAATCTGGACAAGCGACTCCGCCAGTTTGTGACGGATGGCCTGAAATGACGCCACCGGGCGGCCGAACTGGGCCCGGTCGACAGCGTGCTGGCGGGCCTCGGCAAGCATCCATCGCGCCCCGCCGAGTAGCTGGTGGGCCAGCGCGGTTCGGGCTGCCGCCACTGCCGAATCCCAGCTGCCGCTGGTTGGGACCGGCACCAGGGCGTCGGCCGGAATCTCCGCTGATACCCGGCGGTAGGCGCGTCCCGGATCGACCCCTCCGGCAACCGGACCTTGTAGAAGGCCCACATCGATGGAGTTGATGCTGACATCACCGTTGGCCTCGACAGCCAGAACCGCGGTTGTTGCCCCCTCCACCCGGGCTGACACCAGCCCGTCGACCACCAATGCATCGCCTTGGGGGTGGGCCGGGGCCTCTGCTTGGTGGGGAGCGGGGAAGACCACACAGGTATGGGGAGAGATGTCGATTCCGAGGGTGTTGGCCACCACGTCGTCAAGCAGGCCGGCGGCTGAATTGGTTGTGCCGAGGGCGCGGAATGCGGTGGCGGCTCCTTGGGAGGGGGCCGCGGAGAGCAGTTCGGCCCATCCCAGATCAAACAGCGCCTGGTCGGACACCGCGGGACGGGCCTCTTCGGCCATCGCAGCCTCGAACCCGGTGGCGAGCAGCGCCAGGTCGTCGGCGCCCACCATTTCGCTCATGACTCAGGCCCCAAATCGAGCAATCGGCGGGCCACTATGTTGCGCTGGATTTCGGCGGTGCCGCCATAGATGGGGGCGGCCTTGGAATAGAGGTAGTCGGTGCGCCACATGGCCGCGTCGATGTCATCGTCGAACTCCACCACGCCTCCGAGCAGGTCGCGGACTGCCCCAAACAGCTGCTGTTCAGCAGATGTGATGAGGATCTTGTCGATGGATGTCTCCACACCGAGCTGCTGGCCGTTGGCCAAGCGGTGCTGGGTGTCTCGGGACCGGCTGCGAAAGGCCACCAGCGACTGGAAGGCGTGGCCCAGAGCTTTGGCCGCGGTGTCACTGCGGTCGCCATTGGCTACGAGATGGGCCACCAGGTCGGAGCAGCGCCGGTGCAAAAGGGCGCCCCGGTGCCAGAAAGTGGTGGACCGCTCGTAGGGGAGGATGTCCATGGCCACCTGCCAGCCCCCGTTCTCCTCGCCGATGAGCCGTTCGGTGGGCACGAACACCTCGTCGTAGTGGACCTCGGCGAAGTCCAGCCGCCCGTGCATGGTCTCGATCGGGCTGTAGGTGATGCCGGGAGAGTCCACGTCCACCAGCAGGGCGGTGATTCCCCGGTGGGCGCTGTTGGGCTCGCCGGTGCGGGTGAGAAGCACGCAGCGCTGGGCGTACTGGATGAAGCTGGTCCAGATCTTCTGCCCGCTCACCAGCCAACCGCCGTCGGTCTTGGCCGCCCGGCACGTCAGGGAGGCCAAGTCGCTGCCCGCATCGGGCTCGGAGAACCCCTGGCACCACATCTCGTCACCCCGCAAAAACGGCGGCACCAGGGCGGCGGCAACCTCGGTCCGGGCGAACTCGATGACGGTGGGTACCAGCACCTCGATCATCGTCCAGGGGTTGGGGTCGCACAGCCCTCTCAGGTTTATCTCCTCGCCGACCATGGCCCGCAGCAGCGGCGAGCCGCCCAGCCCGTCTACCGATTCCGGCCATCCGTAGCGGCCGAACCCGGCGTCGTAGAGAGACCGCTTCACGTGGGAGTAGTGAGCCATCTGCTCGTCCATCGAGCCGGCGCCCTTGTAAGGCGGTGCGAGCTCGTTGGCGTTGTCGTCGAGCCACGCGGCCAGGTCGCGGCGAAAGGTCTCAGGATCCATGGTTGCCAAGGAGACTGACGTTACAGCGGCGGCTCGCGCACCATCTCCAGATCGGCCGAGCCGCTGTCGGGTACTCGGGGCTGGCGCCACGCCTCCACCGGGAATGACGCCTCGCACAGCGAGAACGTCAACAGCAGCAGGTTGCGGGCATCGTCGGGCAGATCGTTGAGGTCGAAGGCGTCGCAGTACTCCAGGATCTCGGCAAGCCGGGGCATGGTGGCGTCGTAGAAGGCCTGCATTTCGGCCATCGTCGAGTCCAATCGCTTCTCGTAGCGCTCCCGCCAAGTGTCGAGGGCCCAGTTGGCGAACGGCTCCAGATCAGCGAATCCGGCAGGCAGTTGTGAAGTGTCGCGCATCATCAGTCGCCGTTGGCCGACGCGGGCATCCATGGATAGCTGGCCGGACGGCCACCAGCCTTCACTTGCTCGCGCACCGCGGCGTGATGGTGGCGGCAGAGGATCTCCTGGTCGTTGAGCATGAAGGTGTCCACCACTTCGCTCTCGATCATGGTTTGCGTGGCCTCCAGGGTGTTGGCGTCTTGGAAGGCGTACTCCTTGAACGTGGAGAAGGCGAACTCTTGGGCGGCCCGCTGGCTGGCGTTCTCGGGCGGCACGAAGTTGAGGGTCGATTCGAACAGGTGCGAGCTGGGACCAAGCGGCCAATAGGTGTAGGTGAGGTACCAACCTGTCTCCCAGAACAGGATCATGAAGTTGGGCCACAGCACGAACGAGTCGATGCCCCACGCCCGGTGCTTGGAGGGGTTGAGCAGCGGGGGGAGGTCTTGATTGTCGTTGACTGCGGCGGGCTTGTCCCAGGGGCCGAACAGACCGCTGCGCAGCAGGTTTTCGATGGGCTTGACCATCCTGGGGTCTTTGGGGGGCGACATGCCGCCCCACGAAGACACCATGGAATGGGGGCTGAACAGCTCGTAGTGGAGGCCCTCGAAGCCGATGCTGGCCAGCTTCTCGGATTCTTCGGCGGTGGCCTGGCGCTGGTGCAGTACCGGGGCGTGGTAGAACTCCACGAAGGCGTCGATGAACAGCTTCCAGTTGCTGTTGACCTCCGAGCGCACCTCGTAGGTCTGGGTCATCTCGCCAAACGGGTAGCCGGCCAGTCCTTCGGCCAACGGGGCCAGGGCCTCGGCGAGGGTCTGCTGGGGCTCGGGGTCGAGATTCACGAAGATGAATCCCTCCCACACGTCGCAGGCCACCGGCACCAGGCCGAGCGAATCCTTGTCCACGTCGAAGAACTCAGACTCCTGCTGGATGAACGCCAGCGAGCCGTCGAGGTCGTAGCGCCAGCCGTGGTACTTGCAGGTGAGCTGGCGGCACACCCCGGAGGTCTCCTCGTTGGGGTAGTCGTCCCACACGAGCTTGTTGCCCCGGTGGCGGCACACGTTGTAGAAGGCCCGTACGGTGCCCTGGCGGTCTTTCACCACCAGAATGCTGCGCTTGGCCCAGGGGAACTCCCGGGTGAAGTAGCTTCCCGCCCGTCCCAGCCGCTCCACGCGCCCGACGCACAGCCACTCCTTCTTGAAGATGGCGTTTATCTCCTGTTGCCAGTAGTCGGGGTCGTAGGAGTCCTTGTAGGACACCGGACCGGTTCCCAATCCGGGGTAGTGCTCGGTCCAGCTGCCTTCGGCTGGTTTGGGGAAATGAGCCATTGCCTCTCCTTAGCGCCTGTGGACCTTGCCGTCCTTCATCACGAACTGAACCCTCTGGATCTCGGTGAGGGGGTCGCCGGGCATGCCGATGATGTCGGCCAGCATGCCGGGGGCAATGCGGCCGAGTTCGGGGGCGTCGATCAGCTCGGCGCTGACCGTGGTGGCGGCCCGAATGGCCCCTAGCGGGGTCATGCCCCGCTTTATCAAGGTCACCAGTTCCTCGGCGTTGCGGCCGTGCCAGATGGCCGGGGCGTCGCTGCCGGTGGCGATCTTCACCCCCGCCTCGATGGCCTTGGAGATGGTCTGGCGGGCCTTTGGGAATACCTCGGCCGCCTTCGCCTGGAGCTCGGGGGGTTGGTTGCTCACGTCCCAGTTCTCGGTCAGCGCAGTGGTGCTCACCAAGAACGTGCCGGTGTCCACCATGAGCTGGATGGTGTCGTCTTCCATCAAGAATCCGTGCTCAATGCAGTCGATACCGGCCTCGATGGCCGAGCGGACGGCCTCGTCGCCGTGGCAGTGGGTAGCCACCTTGAGCCCCCGGCGATGGGCTTCATCGGCGATGGCGGTCAACTCTTCGGTGGAATACTGCTGCGCCCCGGCCGGCCCGGTGTGCGACATCACGCCGCCCGAACCGCAGCACTTGATCAGCTGTGCGCCGTATTTGATCTGGTACCGGACGGCCCGGCGAATCTCATCGATGCCGTCGGCCACCCCTTCCTCCACTGTTATGGGCAAGACATCGGGGCCGAGGGCCTGGAACATGGTGGGGTCGAGGTGGCCGCCGGTGGGGGTGATGGCGTGGCCGGCGGGCACTATGCGGGGTCCGTCCACCCAACCGGCCTCGATGGCCTCGCCCAGAGCCACATCGAGCAGATATCCGCCCGTCTTCACGAAGAGGCCCAGGTTTCGCACGGTGGTGAATCCGGCCCTCAGAGTGCGCCGGGCGTTGGCGGTGGCCCGCAGAGTCATCTTGGCCGGGTTGGTCTGCACCGGGTCGAACAGCCCCGCTCCCGGCCCGCCCATGAAGAAATTGACCTCCATGTCCATGAAACCGGGCAAGAGGGTGAGTTCGGGAAGCTCGATTACCTCGTCGCAGTCGCTGGCGATGCCCTTGTCGGCGCCCACCTCGGCGATGCGGTTGCCTTCGACGCGCACAAAGCCGGGTTCGATGATGTCGCCGGTATCAATGTCGAGCACCCCTCGCCCGTGTAGGGCGGTGGCTGTCGGGTCGGGCATGGCACGTCCTTTCCGGCTTTGCGGAATGTGCTTGCGATAATAGGGGAATCTCATTCCCAGCCTAATCTTGGCTCTGAGACAACAAGGAGGCGGCCATGGCCTTTGCCCCTGAGAACCTGACTCTCATCAGTGTCGACGACCACATCATCGAGCCTCCCGATATGTTCGACGCCCATCTTCCCGAGCAATACAAGGCTGACGCGCCCCGCATTGTCCGCCGCGACGACGGCGCCGACGTTTGGCGCTTCGGCAAGGTGGAGGTGCCCAACGTGGCCCTCAACGCGGTGGCCGGTCGGCCCAAGGAGGAGTACGGCGTGGAGCCCCAGTCGCTTGAGGAGATCCGGCCGGGCTGCTTCCTGGTGGACGAGCGGGTCAAGGACATGAATGCCTGCGGGGTGCTGGCGTCGATGAACTTCCCGTCGTTTCCCGGATTCGCCGCTCGGCTCTTCGCGGTGGAAGACGAGGAATTTGGCCTGGCCCTGGTGCGGGCCTACAACGATTGGCACATCGATGAGTGGTGCGGCGCCCATCCCGGGCGGTTCATCCCCATGGCACTACCAGTGATCTGGGATGCGCAAAAGTGCGCCGATGAGGTGCGGCGGGTGGCCGACAAGGGCTGCCACTCGCTCTCGTTCACCGAGAACCCCGCCGCGCTGGGCTACCCGAGCTTCCACGATCCGCACTGGGATCCGCTGTGGGCCGCGGTGTGCGACACCGACACTGTGCTTTCGATCCATCTGGGGTCGTCGGGCCAGCTCAGCTTCCCGGCGCCCGACTCTCCCCCCGACGTGATGATCACCCTTCAGCCGATGAACATCCAGTCGGCCGCCGCCGATCTGCTGTGGTCGCGGGTGCTCAAGGAGTTCCCCGCCATCCGCATCGCCCTGTCGGAGGGCGGCACCGGGTGGGTGCCATATTTCCTCGAGCGGCTCGACCGCACCTACGACATGCACCATCGCTGGACCGGCCAGGACTTCGGCGGTCGGATGCCCAGCGACGTGTTCCGCGAGCACTTCCTCACCTGCTTCATCTCCGACCACACCGGTGTGTACCTGCGCAACGAGATCGGCATCGACAACATCAGCTGGGAGTGCGACTACCCCCACAGCGATTCGGCGTGGCCCGGCGCCCCCGAGGAGCTGGCCAAGCTGATGACCGAGGCCGGGGTGACCGAGGCCGAGGCGGCCAAGATCACCCACGAGAACGCCATGCGGTGGTACTCGTTTGACCCCTTCGCCCATGTTCCCCGCGAGCAGGCCACGGTGGGAGCCTTGCGGGAGACCGCGGCCGGCCACGACGTGAGCACCCGCTCGATGAGCCGTCGGGAGAAGCTGACCGCCGAGGAAGTGCAGGCCCGCTGGCAGGGCTTGGGCCAGAGCAGCGCCGGCACCGCCGCGGAGCGGGCCAGCTAGTGCCATGAAAGTCGACGGGCCGGGCAGCGCCACCATGTGGCGGGATCGGGCCATCGAGCGGTCTACCAGATCGGCCCGGGATCGGGCCGCCAAGCGTGTGCAGCAATTCCTCGACGCGGCCCGAGAAGTCATCGCCGCCAAGGCATCCACCGAGTTCACCGTTCAGGAGGTGGTCGACCAGTCGAAGCAGTCGGTTCGCAGCTTCTACCAGTACTTCGACAGCAAGCACGAACTGCTGCTGGTGCTCTTCGAAGAGGAGATGGGCATCGCGGTGGACCAAATCCGGGAAGCGACCGCAGACGGCGATCCGCTTGACCGGCTCAAGCGTGTGGTGTTGATGTTGTACGACCTATGCGAACCAGACAGGGTTTCGGCGCGGCCGCTGTTCACCGAGTTCGCCCAGCGTTTGCTGGTAGATCACCCCGAGGAGGTGGTGGCCGCCTTCGCCCCCCTCGTGGACTACGTGGCCGAGATCGTGGAACAGATCGGCCAGGCCGGATTGCTGCGAGAGGGCCGTCCCCGCAGAATGGCGGCCATCGTGGTCCAAGCCGCCACTGTCACCGCGGGCAGGAGTACCGGTGTGCGCCAGCCCATCACCGGCGAGGAGGTCTGGCAGTTCTGCCTCCACGCCATCGTCCCTGATCACAAGCTGTCGTAATCGACGATCGAGTCGCAGTCGGGGACAGACTGGCAAGTGAGGATGAATCCGTCCTCCACCTCGTCGGGTTCCAGCG
>JAJEEH010000063.1 GCA_022821105.1 Acidimicrobiia bacterium | reverse complement strand
GCGTGGACATCCGACCGCTTCGCCAGATCAACGGAAGCTCGCACTTCAACGAGATCTATCTGACCGACGTTCGGGTGAGCCACGACTGCCTGGTGGCCGGAGAGGGCGACGGCTGGAACGTGGCGGTGGCCATGCTCATGTACGAGAGGGTGGCCATCGGCGCCGGCGGCTCTGGGGCTATGAGTAATCGCATGGGCAGCGCCCAGCTCATTGCCGAAGCCCGAAAGCGGGGTCGCAACACCGATCGTGTGACCCGAGGTGCGCTGGTCGATCTCCACATCCGAGAGCGGATCCAGGGTTTCATCGGAATGCGGATCCGCCAGGCAGCCGAGGCGGGGCGGGCACCCGGGCCGGAGGGATCCATCGCCAAGCTGAACGCCGCGCTGATCAGCCGCCAGGCAGCCGACTTGGCCATCGAGCTGGCCGGTGCGTCGGGCCAAGCCTGGGCGGCCGACGACGATGACGGACAGCAGTGGGCCGACGGGGTGATCAGCTCGCCGGGAATGGGCATCGCCGGCGGCACCAACGAGGTGCAGCGCAACATAATCGGAGAGCGGGTGCTGGGCCTGCCCAAAGAGCCCGATCCCTACAAGGGTCAGCCCTGGGAGGCGGTCCCCCGCTCGTAGCGGCCGGTTGGCTGGCTAGCCGCCGGTCAGCTCAGCCCACACCTGATCCACCGCCGCGGCCAGTTCTTCGGGAGTCCCGCCGTTCGCAATCACGTGGTCGGCTATCGCCCGGCGCTGAGCGTCGGTGGCCTGGCTGGCCATACGGGCTCGGGCCTGCTCCTCAGTGAGGCCCCGCTCGATGAGCCGGGGCAGGCGCACCGCTTCGGGAGCCTCCACCACCACCACCTGGGTATAGCCCCGCCCCGACTCCAACTGACCCAGGCGGCTCTCGGTCAGCACCGCCATATCGAGCACCACCACCTGAACTTCTCCCATTTCGTCCAGCTCTTGAATCTGCACGTCGAGCTCGGCGTTGATAGCCGGATGGCTGACCGCCTCAAGCGCAGCCAACCGGTCTGGGCGGCCGAACACCTCGGCGGCAACTTTGGATCGGTCGATATGGCCATTGTGGTCGGTGATCTCAGGGCCGAAGGCATCGATCACCCCCTGCTCAGCTCGACCCCCCGGGGCCAGCACCTGCCGCCCGATGGCGTCCACATCGATCACCGCCGCCCCCAGCTCTCCAAACCGGGCCGCGGCGGTCGATTTTCCCGCCCCGATTCCCCCAGTCAGGCCCACCACCAACACAATCGCCCATGCTACCCATGACACATAATCCGAGGGCGGTGGGTGGCGTCGGGGCCAGGACTCGGCGGCACCGTCCGCCGAGCCGCCCCGACGGCAGGACCCGCCGCCCGGACACTTGCAGAGCGTGGCCTGCCACAGCGTGGGCTGGCACACTTACCCCATGCGCGTCGAGTTGACCGATGACCAGCTAGAGCTTCAGCAGGAGCTGCGGACGTATTTCGCCAACCTCATGACCGATGAGGTGCGGGCGAAGATACGCCACACCGAAACCGAGGCTAACGAGGACTACAAGGCGCTGATCCGCCAGATCGGCAGCGACGGCTGGTTGGGCGTGGGCTGGCCCGTGGAATATGGCGGCAAGGGGTTCACCCCCATTGAGCAGTACATCTTTTTCAACGAGGCTTGGGCCGCCCAGGTGCCGGTGCCGTTCCTCACCATCAACACGGTGGGGCCAACCATCCGGGAATACGGAAACGACCGCCAGAAGGACTTTTTCTTGAAGAAGATCCTGGCCGGGGAGATGCACTTCTCCATCGGCTATTCCGAGCCCACCGCAGGAACCGACCTTGCTGCGCTCAAAACCCGGGCGGTGCGCGACGGCGACGAGTGGATCATCAACGGACAAAAGCAATTCACCAGTCTGGCCTACGACGCCGACTACGTGTGGCTGGCTGCCCGCACCGATCCCGATGCCCCTGCCCACAAGGGCATCACCATGTTCTTGGCCCCCACCGACGACCCCGGCTTCGACATCCAGCCGTTCATCACCATGGGGGGCTCCCACACCACCTCCACCTTCTACGACAATGTGCGAGTGCCCGACTGGCTGCGGGTGGGCGAGGTGAACGGCGGCTGGGGCCTCATCACCAACCAGCTCAACCACGAGCGGGTGTCGCTTTGCGCTTCCGGGGGTATCGCCAATCTGGTCAACCAAGCGGTGGAGTGGGCCAAAGAAGCCAAGCTGCCCGACGGCCGCCGGGTGATCGACCAAGAATGGGTTCAGGTCAAGTTGGCCGAGTGCCGGGCCCGAGTGGAGTTCTTGGATCTGTTGAACTGGAAGGTGGCCTACGAGAGCACCGTGGGCAACAACGTGAACCCTGCCTTGGCCTCCACCATAAAGGTGTGGGGATCGGAGTCAATGCACCTGATCTACTCCGGGCTGACTGAAGTGGTGGGAGCTACCGGTCACCTCAAGAAGGGCTCCCCCCATGCTGAGTTCTCCAGTCGGATGGAGGAGTCCTACCGGGGCTGTTGGATTCTGACCTTCGGGGGCGGAACCAACGAGATCCAACGGGACATAATCGGAATGGCTGGTCTCGGCCTGCCTCGCGAGAAGCGGCGCAAGTAGCGCCGGGAGGAGAACGGCAAATGGACTTCACCCTTAGCGAAGAACAGCAAGCGGTTTCCGAGCTGGCCAACCGGATCATGGGCGATCGCCTCGACATGGAGCGGCACATGGAAATCGAGGCCGCCGACGAGTGGTTCGACCGAGACCTCTACGGCGAGCTGGCCGCAGCCGGCCTGGTGGGCATCGGCCTGAGCGAGGACATTGGCGGCGGGGGCTTGGACTTGATCGCCGTCGGCCAGGTTCTGGAAGCCCAAGGCCGCCATGTTGCCCCACTTCCAATGTGGAGCGGGATGCTGGCCGCGCTGGCGGTGGACGCGTTCGGCTCCGACGAGCAGCGCCGGCGAGAACTGCCTGGCTGTGCTGACGGTTCCAATGTGCTGACCCTTGGCCTCCAGGAGTATCTGAACGATGACATCGCCAGCCCGTCGTCCCGAGTGGTGGACGGCAAGCTAGTGGGCACCAAGGAGGTGGTGGAGTTCGCCGCCGAATCGTCCAAGATCGTGGTTGTGGCCGGACTCGACGACGGCACCGACAACGGCATCATCAGCGGTACGGGGTTGTTCTTGGCCGACTTGGCCGACCCCAATGTGTCCATGGAGGCGGGCATGTCCACCCGGCTCCAGCCCGTACACCAGGTGAGCTTCTACGGGGTTCCCTGCGAAGCCCTGGGACCCGCCGACGGGTCGTCGGTGCAGTGGCTGGCTGATCGGGCGGTGGCCCTGCTGTGCGCCACCCAGATGGGCGTAGTCGACCGGGCACTGCGCCTGGCTGCCGAGTACACCTCAGAGCGGGAGCAGTTCGGCCGTCCGGTGGCCACCTTCCAGGCGGTCACCCAGCGCCTGGCTGACCAATTCATGCATGTGGAAGCGGTTCGGCTGTGCACCAACGCCGTGCTCTACGACCTGGCCGAGGGCAATGACGCATCAGTGCGGCTGCCCATCGCCAAGTGGTATGCGTCCCACTGGGCCCACGACGTGGCCCACGCCACCCAGCACGTCCACGGCGGCATGGGAGTGAGCGTCGACTACCCCCTCCACCGCTACACCTTGTGGAACAAGCACATCGAGTGCTCCCTGGGTGCCGGAACCCAACAGCTCCGCACCCTGGGCGCCCGATTGGCGGCTAGCTAAGTCTTCTCCGCTATGTAGGCGGCCAGTTCTGCGATGCCCTCTTCGGCTTCGGGGGCCACGCTGGCCAGCAGGTGCCAGACGTGCATCATGTCCTGCCAGGGGCGGAACTCCACGGCGCCGTTGGCGTTCTCGATGCCCTTGACCACCCGGGTGCTGTCGTCAAAGAGCACCTATTCGGTGCCCACCTGAATCATCATGGGAGGCAGGTTGTCGAAGGTGCCGAACACCGGCGAGACGTAGGGATCGGTGGCGTCAACGCTTTGCGCGTAGGCCATGACCATGCCGTGCAGGGAGTCGGCCCCGGCAAGCATGGGGTCGCGGTCGGCCCGCTCGGTCATGGAATCGCCGGAGAACGTCAAGTCGGTCCACGGCGAGATGGGAGCAGCGCAGGCGGGCTGCTCCAAGCCTTCGTCCCGCAGCTTCATGCATAGCGCGATGGTCAGTCCTCCACCGGCGGAATCGCCGCTGATGGCCGTGTGGGCCGCCTCTCCCCCGTTGGCCAAGTGCCATTGCCACGCGGCCACGGCATCGTCCAAGGCGGCAGGGAAGGGATTCTCTGGTGCGAGTCGATAGTCAACGTTCAACAGCCGGGCCTTGGCCCCGACCGCCATGCGGCTGACCACGTGGCGATGGGTATTCAGATTGCCCACCACATAGCCGCCGCCGTGGAAGTAGATGATGGTCCGGTTGCCATCAACCTCGGGGGGCGTCACCCACTCGGCGGGAACCCCGCCGGCGTCCACCGGAGTGAAACTCACCCCGTCGGGAACGGGCATCGAGCTATACGACGCTTCAAATCCGGCCCGGGTCGTGGCCAAATCAGGCGGCGGACCGGCGTTTGCCGCTTGCATCTGCTGCTTTATCGCGTCGACCGCGGCGTTGTAGGCGTCTGACGGCATTTCTTTCTCCCTTTTCTCAGTAGCCCCGGTCGGGGTCTACCACGTTGCGAAGCGGCTCGTCGGCCAGAAAGCGCTCCAGATTGTCGCAGAACAGCTCCATAAGGGCTTCGTTGTAGCCCTCGCGGGCGGTGGAGCAGTGGGGCGACAGGTACATGTTGGGCGTATCCCACAGAGGGCTGTCGGCGGGCAGCGGCTCTTCTCGGGTCACATCTAGCACCGCAGCCCCCACCTGACCCGATTCCAGCGCCGCAACCAGCGCGTCCTCGTCGATGATCGACCCCCGTCCCACGTTCACCAGCACCGCCCCCGGCTTGAGCTGCCCCAAGCGCTCAGCGTCGAAGAGGTCGATGGTTTCGGGGGTGTGGGGGGCGGACAACACCACTGCGTCGCAGCGGGCCAGCATCTCATCGAGCCCATCGAGTCCGTAGAGCTCGTCCACGTCGGGATCGGTGTCGCCCGGTTGCGCCGACCGGCGATTGCCCAACACGGTGGTCTCAAAGGCCTTGGCCCGACGGGCAATGTCCCGGCCGATGGCCCCCAGGCCCACAATCCCGATGGTCTTGCCCTTCACCAACAGTCCCTGGTGCATTTCCCAGTGATGGTCTTTCTGCTGGCGCTCCAGCACCCGGATGTCCTTCCACACTTCCAGCAACCGGCCGATGGCAAATTCGGCAATGGGGGCAGAGGCCACTCCGGCGGCATTGGTCAACGCGATGCCCTTGGCCTTCAACTTGGCCGGCTCCAACTGCCCGATGCCCGCCCCGATGGCCTGCACCCACCGCAATCGGGGTGCCCAATCCCTGATCCCCGACGGCAGGTCGAGGGCCATCAGTACGTCGGCCGCGGCAATGGTGTCCTTCTCTGCCTCTGTAAGGGGCGGCGCAGTCGCCAACAACTCCTCGGTGACCCTCCCTTTGGCCTTTGCATCACGCAGACCGTGGGGCTCGAAATAGGCGATGTTGTCGAACTTGACGCTGGGAAACCGGCGGTGCAGGTCTTCAAGCTCCGACTCCTCCATTGCCAGGGGATACATCACGACAGCATTGACTGTGTTCACGGCGGGAACCCTAGTTTCCGACACCGCTTTCTGTTGCAGACAGGCGGTAGCGTCGGCTAATGGACACTCTTCAGGGCAAAGCAGCAGTCATAACCGGCGGGGCCAGCGGCATGGGCCGGGCCATGGCCGACCGGTTTGGGGCAGCTGGGGCCCGCATCATGATCGCCGACGTGGAAGGCCCCGCCATGGACGCCGCGGTGGCCGAGATGAACGATGCCGGTATCGACGCGGTGGGCGTGCTTACCGACGTGAGTTCCGAGCGCGACATGGACGATCTGGCCGAGGCCGCTTTCTCCCGGTTCGGAGAAGTCAACGTGGTGTGCAACAACGCCGGTGTGGGTGCCGGCGGATTGATGCACACCCTGACCACCGCCGACTGGCAGTGGGTGCTCGGAGTGAACCTGTGGGGCGTGATCCACGGCCTCCGGGTCTTCCTGCCCCACCTCATGGAGCACGGCGACGGCCACATCGTGAATACCGGTTCGATCGCCGGGCACACTTCATATCCCAACATCGGCCCCTACAACGCCTCCAAGCACGCGGTGGTGACGATTTCCGAGACGCTCTATAACGAGCTCCAGGAAAGCGGCTCGTCGGTGGGCGTGTCGGTGCTGTGCCCCGGCCTAGTGACCACCAACATCATCAACTCCGAGCGCAACCGCCCCGAGACGCTGCGCTCGCCGATCATCCCGCCCGATCTGACCCCCGAAGACGAGGAGCGGATCCAGTTGATGATGGCCATCTACGAAGACGCCGTGAAACCGTCCGAAGTGGCCGATCTGGTGTACAACGCCGTGCTCGACAACCAGTTCTACATCTGGACCGACTACGTGTACGCCCCGGCCATCATGCAGCGCCACGAGGACATCCAAAAGGGCCGCAACCCCAGTTTCCGGGGCCAGCTCATCGACGAGGACCAAACCGCCAAAGGGCCTCCCCAGGACGGTTGATCCCGCCTATGGCTGAGTCACTTGAGCACTTCGACCTGGTGGTGGTGGGCACCGGGTCGGGCAACAGCGTTCTTACCCCTGATTTCGACGACTGGCGGGTGGCGCTTATTGAACGGGGCGTGTTCGGCGGCACCTGCCTCAACCGGGGCTGCATCCCCTCGAAGATGTTCGTGTACGCCGCCGACATGGCTCACCAAGCGGGCCACACTGGGCATCTCGGCATTGACACCTCGCTCGACCAGGTGCGCTGGCCTGAGATCGTGGGCCGTGTGTTCGGGCGCATCGATCCCATTGCCCAGGGCGGGGAGGACTACCGCCACAGCTTGGACAAGGTGACCGTATTCAAGGGGGATGCCCGGTTCACCGGCCACAAAACTCTCGAGATAAACGGACAGCAGATCACCGGCGATCACATCGTGCTGGCCGCTGGCGCCCGGCCGTTCATCCCCCCGATTCCCGGTTTGGCCGACGTGCCCTACCACACCTCCGACACCGTCATGCGCCTCGAGGTGCTGCCCGAGCGGCTGGTGATCTTGGGTGGGGGCTATATCGCCGCCGAATTGGGCCATGTTTTCGACGCCATGGGCGTGTCGGTGTCCATCGTGAACCGCTCCGAGCGGCTGCTGCGGGCCGAGGATGAGGACGTGTCGGCCGCGTTTACCGAAATCGTGTCCCAGAGGATGGACTGCGCGCTGGGATCCCCCATCGTCGAGGTCTCGGAAGGCGAATCGCAGATAACCGTGCGCACCGAGGCCCGGGATGTGACCGGCGATGTGCTGCTTCTGGCCACCGGTCGGGTGCCCAACGGCGAGCAGCTGGGCGTGACCCGCTCAGGGGTGGAGCTCGACGATGCCGGCTATGTGGTCACCGACGAGTATCTCCGCACCGGGGTGGAAGGGGTATGGGCGCTGGGCGACATCTGCCATGCGGCCCAGCTCAAGCACACCGCCAACGAGGACACCCGGGCGGTGGCCCACAACATCGCCCATCCCGACGATCTGAGAGTTCCCGATCACTCCGGCATTCCCCATGCGGTGTTCGCCTATCCCCAGGTGGCCGCGGTAGGGGCCACAGAACAAGCCCTGCGGACCGAGGGGCGGCCCTATCTCCGAGCCGTTCGCCCCTACAGCGATACCGCCTACGGCTGGGCCATGGAGGACACCACCAGCTTCGCCAAGGTGCTGGCCGATCCCGAGACCAGACTCTTACTGGGCGCACACATCGTTGGCCCTCAGGCCCCCACCCTCATCCAGCAACTCATCCAGGGGATGCAGTTCGGACTCACAGTGGACGAGATTGCCCGAGGGCAGCTCTACATCCACCCCGCGCTGACCGAGGTGGTCGAACAGGCGCTGTTGGAGCTCTAGTTAGGAGCCCGTCTATACGGCCGGTGCGGCGGCCACTGGGCCTGCGCCGGAGGGGTCGTAGATGGTGACCCGGTGGATGCGGCGGTGGTCGGTTCCGTAGTCGTCGATGGCGTAGTGCATGGTGCAGCGGTTGTCCCACAAGGCGGCGTCGCCGTCGCTCCATCGCCACCGCACGATGTACTCGGGCTGCTCCATGTGGTCACACAGCAAGGCCAGCAGGCATCTGCTCTCCAGGTGGCTCATCCCCTGGAGCGATGACGTCCAACCCCGATTCACAAACAGGATCCGTTTGCCGGTCTCCGGATGAACGGTTATCGCCGGGTGATCGGTGAACTCGGTCAGCCCGGCCCGGCCGTGGCGGGCGATGACCCCTTCGAGAGCCGCCTTGAGGGGCTGCGACAGTCCCTCGTAGGCAGCCTGGGTATTTGCCCACATGGTGTCGCCACCGGAAGGCGGTGACTCCTTCATAGACAGCAGCGACCCCAGCGGGGGCTGGCGGGCGAACGTCACGTCGGTGTGCCAGAAGTTGGCCCGCGAGTACTCGTTGGAGCTGTCCAGCACCAGGATCTTGCCCTCATCGTCCACCGTGTGGTGGTAGCGATGGTCGGTGTCGTCGTTGCTCACCGCCTCCAGGTCGCCGAACAGCGAGCCCAAGGCCACGTGCTGCTCATTGGTCAAATGAGCCTGGGGGAAGAACAGCACCTTGTGGGCCCAGAACGCCTCCTTCAGCTCGGCCGCTACCCCGTCGTCGAGGTGATCGACATCGAGCCCTTCTACCGTTGCGCCCAAGGCCGCCGGCAGCGCAGTCACTTTGATGCTCATGGCTCTATGTTTTCAGATCGGGGCTTACTCCGACAGAGAGTCGAGCGCGAATTGCTTAGCCCACTGGTAATCGGGCTTGCCGTTGGCCCCCCGCTGGACGGCATCGGCTCGGATGAGCGATTTGGGAAGCTTGTAGGCCGCCAAGCGGGTGCGGGCGTCGGCGATGACCTCGTCGTCGCCCACATTCTGAGATGCCGGGTCGCCGGCCATCTGCACCACGGCGGTCACCGCTTCGCCCCATTTGGGATCGGGCACTCCCACCACCAGGCAGTCGGCCACCGCGGGATGGGCCTTCACCGCCTCTTCCACCTCTTCTGGATAGATTTTCTCCCCCGCGCTGTTGATGCAGGCCGAGCCCCGGCCCAATAACGTGATGGTGCCGTCGGCCTCCACGGTGGCCCAATCGCCGGGCACCGACCAGCGCCTCCCCCCGATGGTGCGGAATGTGGCCGCCGTCTTCTCCGGGTCCTTGTAGTACCCGATGGGGATGGGGCCGCCCACCGCCACCATCCCCTGCTGTCCAGAGCCGGGCTCCACCGGTTGGTCGTTTTCGTCGAACACCGCGGCGTTCTCCCCCAGGGTGAACCGAGCGGTGGCGGATCCGCCTTCGCGGTCGCTGATCCTCATGCCGGTGCCGGTGCCCTCGCTCGAGCCCAAGGAGTCCACCAGCTTCATGTTCTTATGTACCAGCAACGCTTCTTTTGCCGGCTGGCTCCAGATCACCCCCGACGACATGACCATGAACACCGACGACAGGTCATAGGGCTCGCCTCGGGCCGCAGCCGCGTCCAATGCCTCGGCCATGGGCCGGCCGAAGGCGTCCCCCACGATGGTGAGCACAGTGGTCCGGTCGCGTTCCACACAGCGCCACAGGGCATCGGCGTCGAAGCTGCGCTCGGGCATGGTGATCACCGCCCCGCCCTGGGTGAAGGTGGCCAGCGCCACAATGCTGGCCGTGCCGTGCATAAGAGGAGAGGCCGCCAGCTGGCGGGTTACCCGGTTGCTGTCATAGATGGCCGCGATGTTGGACTTGACCTGCTCCGGTGTTTCCGGGATCGGCAGCCTCAGCGCTTTGAAGTTGGGGGCCATGGCGCCAATCACCGAACTGTGTGGCCACATGACCCCTTTGGGATTGCCGGTAGTGCCGCCGGTGTAGAGGATCCACAGGTCGTCAGGGCTTCGGTCGATGGGCGGCGCCGGATCGTGGTCGGCGATCAGAGTCTCGTATTCCAGCGCCCAGTCGGGCACTGGGTCGCTGGGCTCGCCCACCTGGATAGCCGCCCGCAGCAAAGGCAGGTCGCCCCTGGCCTCCTCTACCCGTTCGGCCAGTTCAGGAGAGAAGAACACCGCCTTGGCGTCGGCGTCCTCCAACAGATGGCGCAACTCGCCGGCCAGGTAGCGGTAGTTCACGTTGCACGGGGCCACCCGGGACTTGAACGCCCCGAAGGTGACCTCGGAATAGGGATTGCCGTTGTACAGGTACAACCCCACGTTGTCGCCCGCACCAATGCCGAGTTCCCCCAGCGCCGCCGCCAGCCGAGCAGCCCGATCCTCGAACTCCCGCCACGTCCGCGTCACCGGATCGCACACCACCGCATCAGCGTCCGGCACCACCTCTGCGGCCGCTTCCCACGCGGTGGCCAGGTTCAAGGGCACGGGGAGTGACATTATCGTGAGTCGTGAGCACCGCCCGAGCCGATGCTGTCCACTTCCCGAGGGGGGTCGACCCCGATGACGTGGACTTGCTGGACGAGGTCAGCCTGCCAGCCGCTTGGAGCAAGCGCTGGGCTTCTGGGGCGTCCAAGCCGACGTTGTGGGATGCAACGAACGGGTGGATCACCAGGGGCGATCTGGCTCAGCGTACGAAGGCCGCAGCCGGACGGCTCTACGGTGCAGGGCTCCGCAAGGGCGACCGGGTCATCCTCTCGGCGGCGGCTTCGGTGGATTTGGTGGTTGTCCATGTGGCTGCCCTGAGGCTGGGGTTGATCGTGGTGCCGGTCAACGGGGCCTACCAGCGAGCTGAGCTGGGCCACATCGTGGGCGACGCCGATCCTCGGGCTGCGGTGGTGGACAAGCCCGAATGGGTGGGGTGGCTGGCCGAACTTGCCCCGGAGATGACCGTGGTGTCCCCCAGACTCGATCTGGAAGAAGCGACGGCGCCCAGCCTCGACCAGCTTTCCAGCGGCGATCCCGCGCTGTTGGGCTATACGTCGGGAACCACCGGGGTACCCAAAGGAGCGGTGCTGACCCATGGGAACTTGCTGGCCGGAGCCGAGTCGGTGCGCATTGCCTGGCGGTGGACGCCCGACGATCGCCTGATTCTGGCCCTGCCGTTGTTCCACATGCACGGTTTGGGCGTGGGGCTCCACGGCACGCTGTTGACCGGAGCTTCCGCGGTATTGCTCGACGGATTCTCCCCCTACGCCGTGCTGGATGCGGCCCAAGCCCACGACGCCACCCTGTTCTTCGGTGTGCCCACCATGTACACCCGGCTGGCTCAGTCGCCCAGGGTTGGAGAGCTGTCTCAGCTGCGGCTGTGCGTGGCCGGCTCTGCCCCTTTATCCGCTGATCTGCACCACCGCCTGGAAGAGGCTGCCGGGGTGCGAGTGCTAGAGCGCTACGGCATGACCGAGACCATCATGCTGGTGTCCAACCCCTACGACGAGGAGCGCCGGGCCGGAACTGTAGGAATCCCCCTCCCCGGCGTGGAGTTGCGGCTGGCTCCCGACAGCGGCGAAGTCCTGGTACGGGGGCCCAACGTCTTTGCCGGATACTGGCGCCGCCCCGAGGCCACCGCCGAGGCGTTCGACGAAGACGGCTGGTTCCGCACCGGCGATTTAGGCGAGTTCGACGAAGACGGCTATCTCCGGCTGCAAGGCCGGGCCAAAGAACTCATCATCTCCGGAGGCCTGAATGTCTACCCCCGCGAAGTAGAAGATGCCCTGCGCTCCCACCCCGAAGTCGACGACGTAGCCATCACCGGCACCCCCGACGAGGAGTGGGGTGAGCTAGTCACCGCCTGGGTAGTGCCAGCCTCTCGAAAGGCCCCCGACCTGGACGACCTGCGCTCCCACCTAGAGGGCATGTGCGCCGACTTCAAACACCCCCGGCTCCTTCACAATGTCAAAGATTTGCCCCGTAACGCCCTAGGAAAAGTCCAGAAGCACCTGTTGGGCTAGAGCGGCTTCAAATGCACACAAAGAGGACCGAGCAGGGCCTCCACAAAGGCGTCGTCACAGTAGAGCTTCTCCCCGGTTAGCAGATTGCCTTCGGCAGGCATCATGGACATGACCATGTGGCGGGTCTGGCCGTCGATCTCCACCCAGTACTCCTGGATGGCGCACTGGTCATTGGTCCACTCCCCCAGCACCCCGTAGCCGGTCACCCGCTGAGCGAACTCGGGATACTGCTCCAGATAGAACGTCCGGGCCAGGTCGCCGCCGGTGAACCCCTTGCCCATCGGCCAGAACTCGTAGGTGGGCTCGTCCACCAGCGTGGCCAGTGTTCGCTCGGCGTCATTCTCCGCTTCAGCCGCGGCGTGCTCACGGGCTAGGTCCAGAATCTCTTCAGGTGTCATTGCCGGAGCTTAGTGGTGTGTCGTTTCAGCCCATGCAGGGGTACGTTGCTGGAGTGAGCTCGGCCAAGCCACTGGATGGCGTGCTGGTGGTCTCTATCGAACAAGCAGTGGCCGCGCCGCTGACATCGTGTCGACTGGCCGACGCCGGAGCCAGGGTGATCAAAATCGAACGAGCCGAGGGCGACTTCTCCCGGGGTTACGACGCGGCCGCCGACGGGCTGTCCAGCTATTTCGCATGGCTCAACCGGGGCAAGGAGTCGATCGTCCTCGACCTCAAAGACGGTGAAGACCAAGCACTGCTGGGGCGAATGATCGAACGGGCCGATGTCTACATCCAGAATCTGGCCGTGGGCGCGGCCCAGCGGCTGGGCTTCGGCTCAGAGTCCCTGCGTGAGCAGCATCCCCGCTTGGTGACCTGCGATATCTCCGGCTACGGACCGGCCGGGCCGTATGCCCAGATGAAGGCCTACGACCTGCTGGTGCAGGCCGAAAGCGGTCTGGTGTCGGTGTCGGGGGCACCGGGACCGCTCGGTCGAGTCGGGGTGTCGGTGGCCGACATTGCCACCGGAGAGGCCGCGGCCCGAGCCATCAGCCAGGCATTGGTCCGCCAAGCCCGTACCGGGGAAGGGGCGAGCATCGAGGTCTCGCTGTTCTCGACCATGGCCGAATGGATGACCGTTCCCCTGCTGCACCACGACTACCTCGGCAGGGGACCTGAGCGCGTGGGATTGGCCCACCCGTCAATAGCCCCTTACGGCGGGTTTACGACTGCCGACGGCACCGTACTGCTCATCGCCGTGCAGTCCGACCGGGAGTGGCGCACCCTTTGCGAAGAGGTGATCGACCGACCGGACCTGGCCCACGATCCCCGCTTCGCCACCAACAAAGCCCGAGTCACAAACCGCGCCGAAACCGACGATGCCGTATCCGAGGTGTTCGCCCGCCTGAGCACGGATGAACTCCACATCAAGCTCACCGACAGTCGTATGGCCTTCGGCGCGGTCAACGACGTGGCCGGACTCTCCGCTCACCCCCAACTCAACCGGATCACTGTGACCCACGCCGACGGCACTGTCGACCTTCCCGCCCCCGCCACAACCGCCGACTGGGACCACAACACCACCCTCCAGCTCCCCAACATCAACCAGCACGGCCCCCAAATCCGAACCGAGTTCGCTTAGGGCAAAGACCCCGTCTAGTTCAGGTGAACCGCCGGCGGAGGCGGAATTTTTCTACTTTGCCGTTACCGGTTCTAGGGAGCTCGTCGATGGGCTGAATGGTGGTGGGGACCTTGTAGGGGGCCAGGGTGCCTTCGGTATGGATCCGCAGGTCGTCTTCGGTGGGGAGGTTGCAGCCGTCGGCTACCACGATGAAGGCGGCCACCGTCTCGCCCAGCACCGGGTCGGGCCGGGCCACCACGGCGATGTCGCCCACCGCGGGGTGGGTGCGCAGGGCGGTCTCCACCTCGATGGTGGACAGATTCTCCCCGCCGCGGCGCACGATGTCCTTTTGGCGGTCCACAAAGTAGAGGTAACCGTCGTCGTCCACGTAGCCCAGGTCGCCGGTGCGGAACCAGTCTCCTGATGTGGCCGCCTCGGTGGCCTCGGGGTCTTCGATGTAGCCGTTGAACCCTATGGTGGACCGCAGAAAGCAGATCTCCCCAGTCTCTCCCGTCGGAGCTTCTGAGCCGTCGGGCAGGAATATCCGCAGCACCGACCCCTCGAACGGCTTGCCCACCGAACCGGGCCGCCGAGGCTCGTCCAGTCGGGTATAGGTGCCCGAGCCGGCCTCGGTCATGCCGTACCAGTCCATGCACGGCACCCCGTACCGCTCCTCGATCTGCTCGATGATGGGTGCGCAGCCCAGCGGGATCATCACCCGCAGCGAGTGCGATTTTTCGTGGGGGCCTGGGGTCTGGGCCATCAAGATGTTGATGATGGGCACCAGGGTGAGGAAGTAGGTCGGGCGGTAGAGGTCGACCAGCGCCCAGAAACGCGACGCCGAGAACTTGCGCTGCATGACCACGCTGGCTCCCCGGCTCAGCGCCGACATGGCCCCACCCATGGCATTGCCGTGGAACAGCGGGGTCACCACCAGCGAGCGATCGGTGTGGCTCAGGCCGAACATCTCCTCATAGGGCACCGCCCCGCCCGCGAACAGCTCGGGGCTCATGGGCACCGCCTTGGGGCGCCCGGTTGTGGTGCCCGAGGTGTAGAGCACGTTGCCCTCCACAAACCCGTCCACCGGGGGCAGGTCCAGGCCCGCGCCCTCCGGCGCCTCGCCGATGAGATCGGCCAGCAGCAACGCCCCGTCCACCGGCTCGTCCACGCTCACCACTGCTTCCACCAAGTCCATGCCCGCGGTGAGGGCCACCGCACGCTCGGCCCGCTCGGCTTCAGCGAACACCAAGCGGCACTTGGAGTGGTTGAGCACGAAATCCAGTTCTGGATCGGTCCACTCGGGGTTGATGGGAACGCCCGCCAAGCCGATGGCCTGCATGCCCAGCTGGCACTCGATGTACTCGGGGCGGTTCTGCATCCAGATGCAAGCCCGATCGCCCAAGCCCAAACTGAAGCGGTCTTGGAACTGGTGGGCTAGAGCCCCGCCGTGGGCAGCTAGCTCGCGGAAGGTGCGGTGTCCGTCCTGCTCGGTGAGCACGGCCAGTTTGTCGGGCCAGGTGTGGCTGAAGTCGCGGACGACGTCATACAAGGTGGGCATCGCCGGGCAGCCTAGTGAGGGAGAGGCTCAGGCCGCTGGTTCACGTCACCACGTCGGCCGCACCCCCGTCGATGCGAAGGTGGGCGCCGTGGATCTGGCGGGCCCGGTCGCTGCACACAAAGGCCACCAACTCCCCCACGTCGGACACGGTGGCGATGCGCCCGGTCAGCGTGGGCATTATCTCGGTGGTGACGTGGCGCTCGATTTCGGCCCAATCGGTGGAGCGGCCCTCCCGCTCGGCCTGACGAGTCCACATTTCCACCAGTTCCGGAGTGGCGATAGCCCCAGGGCTAACGCAGTTCACCGTCACCCCAGTGCCGGCCAATTCCCGGGCCAGACTCACCGTCATGGCCGGGAGCGCGCCCTTGGCCGCGTAGTAACCCGGAATGCGGTCGCCGGGACGAGTCGCGCCCACGGTGGACACCAGCACGATCCGCCCCCAACCCCGCTCCATCATGGCGGGAACCATGAGCCGGGTCATCCGAACCGCGGTGAGCACATTGCGGTTGTAGGCGTCGACCCACACATCCGTGCCGTCGTCTCCCCAGGTGCCGCCCACCGCCACGCCGTAGTTGTTGACCAGGATATCCACCGGGCCGCACTGGCTGACCACCGCTTCGGCACCCTCATCGGTGCAGATGTCCCCCCACACTGCTCGAACCGGCGACCCCAGCTCATCGGCCAGCCAATCGGCCTGCCCCTCCTCAAATCCGTGAACCACCACCTCAGCGCCTTCGGCGGCCAGCACCCGGGCAACCCCGCTGCCTGTGCCCCGATAGCTCCCCGTCACCAGCGCCACTTTGCCCGATAGGCCCAAATCCATGTCCCGACACTGCCACAGGCGTGCTGGCCCACGCATGGCCGCTGCCAGAACCTCCCGAATATGACCCCCAGACCGGCAGAGCCCGGTCTGTAGTGTTGAGATGCAATGAGCAGTTCGACCGGGCGGTTGTTCCGGATAACGACGTTCGGGGAATCCCACGGTGGCGGCATCGGCGCGGTAGTGGACGGCTGTCCACCCCGGCTTCCGCTGGACGAGGAGATGATCCAGCACGATCTCGACCGGAGGCGACCGGGACAGAGCCGGCTAACCACGCTGCGGGATGAGGCCGACAAGGTACAGATCCTCTCGGGCATCTTCGAGGGCCAGACGCTGGGGTCGCCCATTGCCATGCTGGTGGGCAACACCGATGCCCGGCCCAGCGCGTACGAGGACTTCAAAGACATCTACCGGCCCTCCCACGCCGACTACACCACCGAGGCCAAGTACGGCATTCGCAACTGGCAGGGAGGGGGGCGGGCCAGCGCCCGGGAGACCATCGGACGAGTGGCAGCTGGAGCCATCGCCCGCCAGCTCCTTCGGACTGTGGCCGACATCGAGGTGTTGGCCTGGGTGCGCCAGGTGAACACCATCACGGCTGAGGTCGATCACACTGCGGTGACGTTGGCCGACGTGGAGGCCGACGCCACCCGATGCCCGTTGCCCGAACACGCGGAGGCCATGACCGAAGCCATCGAAGCGGCCCGCCGCGACGGCAACTCGCTGGGCGGGATAGTCGAATGCGTGGCCCGAAGGGTGCCCCCCGGCCTGGGTGAGCCGGTGTTCGACAAGTTGGAAGCCGACTTGGCCAAGGCCGCGCTGTCGTTACCCGCGGCCAAGGGGTTCGAGATTGGCTCGGGCTTCGCCGGGGTGACCATGACCGGCCGAGAGCACAACGACCCCTTTGCCCCCGGGCCAGACGGTCGGCCTCGCACTACTGCCAATCGTTCCGGTGGAGTACAGGGCGGCATCAGCAACGGGGAGGACATTGTGATCCGCGTGGCGTTCAAGCCCACCGCCACTATTGCGTCGCCCCAGGAGACAGTCGACCGCGACAACAACCCGGTCACGCTGGCCGCCCGCGGTCGCCACGATCCGTGCGTGCTGCCCCGAGCGGTGCCAATGGTGGAGGCCCAAGTGCTGCTGGTGTTGGCCGATCACTGGTTGCGCCAACAGGCCGTGGGCATCATCGACGGCTGCTGACGATATGGCCAAACCTGCCGAGAAAGCCATCACCCCCGATGACCAGCGCCTGCTCTTCGAGATCGAGGACCGCATTGCTGTCATCACCTTGAACCGGCCTGAGGCCCGCAACGCCATGACCAAGCGAATGCGCAACGACCTGTGCACTGCGCTGCGGGCAGCCGATGCCGACGACGGGGTGGATGCTGTGATCTTGACCGGGGCCGACCCGGTGTTCACCGGCGGCGTAGACCTGCGAGAAGTGGCCGCCGACGGTGTGTCAGAAAACCCTGACGGGAGCAAACGACAGGCTGAGGACCCAGCCCAGGCCTGTCGGGATACCGTCAAGCCTCTTA
>JAJEEH010000152.1 GCA_022821105.1 Acidimicrobiia bacterium | reverse complement strand
GGGGAGGCTGGGGGCTGGGGCGGCCCGCCCGCGGCCGGTGGTGGTGCTTGCTGGGCCACCACAGGCTGCTCCACTTCTCTGGCTGGCGGAGATTCTGCTGCCGGCGGAGCTTGAGCCGCAGGTGGAGCCTCGGCTGCCGGAGGGGTATCAGCTGGCTGCTTGCGAGATGCCAATTGATGGCGACCTTCGCGAAATCGCCGCAAGTCCCGCTGGAGGTCTCGAGCGGTCGGATACCGCTGGGCCGGATTCTTGGCCAGCAACTTCATGGTGATGGCCTCAAGCGACTCCGGCAGCACTACGCCCAGCGACGACGGGGCGGGCACCGCTTGCTGAACATGCTTGTAGGCCACCGCCACCGAGCTGTCGCCGGTGAACGGGGGTCGGCCGCAAAGCATCTCGTACAGCACGATTCCCAACGAATACAGATCACTGCGGTGATCCAGCGACTGCCCCTGGGCTTGTTCGGGGGAGAAGTAAGTGGCTGTTCCCATCACCGAGCCGGTCTGGGTGAGGTTTGCCTCCGCTCCCCCGAATGCGGCAATGGCAATGCCGAAGTCGGTGACCTTCACCTTGCCGTCGGGCGACAGCAGCACGTTGCCCGGCTTTACGTCTCGGTGGATGACCCCGTTGTTGTGGGCAAAGCCCAGTGCGGCCGCTACCGAAAGGGCGATTTCTGCGGCGTGCTCAGGCGGCAGAGGACCATCCGAGCGCAGTAGCTCAGCCAGGCTTTGGCCCTCGATGTACTCCATGACGATGTAGTACGTGCCCTCGGCCGAGCCCCAGTCATACACCGCCACGATGTTGGGGTGATTGAGGTTGGCCGCCGCCGTCGCTTCCCGCCGGAATCGCTCCACAAAGCTCGGATCAGCGGCGAATTCCGGAAACAGGCGCTTAATGGCCACCGGCCGCGACAACAGGGTGTCGTGCCCCAAGAAAACATCGGTCATGCCGCCGCGAGCAATCTGGCTTCGCAGCTGGTATCGACCGCCCAAAAGCTCCTGACCGTTGTCTGGCATGGCGAAACTAGCGTACTTCCCGACCTGCTGGTTTTAAGGTAGGGCGACGTCGGCCACGTCCACGATAACGACCGTGATGTTGTCGCTCCCCCCGTGCTGCAAGGCCTGGCTTACCAACGCATCCGCCGCTTCGGCCGGCGACTCGAATTGCAGCAGGATCGAATGTATTTCCCGATCGGATACCTCGTTGGTCAGCCCGTCTGAGCACAGCAGATAGCGATGGCCGCTCACCGGCTCCAGAATCCAGTCGTCCACCACCACTTTCGACTCAATGCCCAGTGCTCGGCTGAGATGATGACGATAAGTGTGGGCTTCCGCTTCTTGGCGAGTGAGGATCCCTGCTTTGACCATCTCCTGCACCACGGTGTGGTCCTCGGTGAGCTGGTGGAACCCGCTGTCATCGCAGCGATACACCCGGGAGTCGCCCACATTGACCACCGCCAACTCCCGGCTTTGCTCGTGCTCTACCACCGCCAGCGCGCACAATGTGGTCCCCATCCCCTCCAACTCAGGACTAGACGCGGACTTGGCCAGTATCTCCTCGTTTGCCCGATCCACCGCATCCACCAGCTCATCGAGCGTTGGAGCCCGCGACTCATTCGGCCGACGGGCGAACAGATGGCGCCGACGATCACCAGCCCGCGCCTTTACCGCGGCCTCTATCTGGGCAGCCAGCACCTCTACCGCCAAGGCCGATGCCACTTCCCCGCCTCGGTGACCCCCCAACCCGTCAGCGACCGCGAAGAGTTCTCCTTCAACCAGCATCGAGTCTTCGTTTTTCTCTCGACGTCGGCCTCTGTCGGTGGCTTGCCCCGCCTCTAGCCGGATCATCAGAGTTCCATGACCGTGGTGCCCCCACTTTGCGCAGGACTATAACCAGCGGGCAACAAATTTGGCATTCGACAGGCAACTTCGACGTGAAGGCCATTGGCCGAGCATCCACCACGGGCCATCAAAATTGGCATTCGGCTAGGGACTTCGGGTGAATCTTGGTTATCGATCTGTTCGCTTGTCTTGTACGCTGACCACCCCGACAACCAGCGCGAGTGGCGGAATTGGCAGACGCGCAGGATTCAGGTTCCTGTGTCCGCAAGGACGTGAGGGTTCAAGTCCCTCCTCGCGCACCGTTCGGCTCAGCCCACCGTTCCATCGGGGGTGGGGGTGGGCACCTCGGTAACAGGAATGACTGGGGGCGGGCCCCAAGCGATGGCCGCTTTGGAGAATCCAGCGGCCATGGCCACCGTCAGAGCCAGCTCAGCCAACTCTGCTGGGGTGAACTCCTCTCGCAGAGCCGTCTGATCCCCTTCGCTCAGCCCTGACGGGTCGGAGATCACCGCATCGGCCATTCGCAAGGCCAGCTTCAATCGATCGGGCAGCTCGCTGTCGCCGTAGCCATCCCGTATCTGCTCCACCAGATCTTCGGTGAGCCCCTGCTGCTTCGCACCTGCGAAGCGGAGGTTCTTTCAAATGTTGCAATCGTTGACCCGGGCATTGCGGAGCCGGCCCACCTCCTTGGTGGCCTGGTCCAACTCACCTTCGCTCCACAGCGTGCCGTAGAAGCGGTTGAACACCGCGAACAATTCGGGCTGATGGTCGAAGAGCGACATTCCGCCTTCGGGGATGGCGATCCTGGTCATTCCATGACTCCTTTCAACACTGCCCGGCTGCGAGCCAGGGCTTCAAACGTGGCAATGGCCGTGGTGAGCGCGGCCAACTCCGGCGGCGACAGATGGGCATTCAGCTCAGCGCACAGCTCATCGGTTACCCCGTGGGCGTCCAGCA
>JAJEEH010000241.1 GCA_022821105.1 Acidimicrobiia bacterium | reverse complement strand
GACGGGTTCCAAGACCTACACATCCGCCGAAACCCGCGACCAACCTCCCTTGAGCGGTATCAGGCAATCCCCGAGGGCGGCAACCGATTCGATCTCCAGCGGGCACGACCAGATCTGACCCCTGCCTGCTGGGCCAACAAGCCAACAGGCACAACTGACGTCATGGGCCGACTGTGGTGGGATCGGCCTAGCTTCACGATCCGCACAGAGTTCTACAAGCCAGAGAAGGGCCGCTATCTGCACCCCAGCGAAGACCGCCCGATCACTCACCGTGAAGCGGCTCGTCTCCAGACCTTCCCTGACACCTTCATCTTCGAGGGCACCAAAATCGAAATCGCCCGCCAAATCGGCAACGCCGTCCCCCCGCTTCTCGGCAAGGCCATCGCACTTCATCTCGCCAGGTTGCTCGGGTAGACGCACAAAGGAGGGGTTGACCTCACCAAAGCGGGCCGTTAGAACTGCGGCCTGTGGGGCAGAAGGCTGATCATGAGTTCTGCGAGGTCGCCCTGGCCCTACTGAGGACTCACGACATAAAGAATCGGGTAGCGGCTGTCCTTCGAGAGACGCTCGACCAACTGTATGACGGCCAACGTACGGGACACTACAAATATGATCAGCTCCGCCCGACAGAGAAGACACACTGCGGATCCCTGGTAGAGATCAACATGCAGCGCGAATTCCAATTCGCGGGCAGTGAGAACCTCGACTACAAGATCGCTGGCGTAGAAGTGGACTGCAAGTATTCGATGACGGTCGGTGGGTGGATGATCCCTCCAGAAGCGCGCGGCAAATTGTGTCTTCTCCTTTGGGCGAATGACGCTGATTCGAAATGGTCAATGGGCTTAGTGCGTGCTTCGAGTGAAGTGCTGAGAAAAGGGCGGAATAGGGATCAGAAGGTTGGCATCAAGAGCGGAATGATGTCGTCGGTGCTCTGGCTCTTTCGAGAGAGCGAACTCCCGCCCAATGTACTTCTCAACATCCCCGACGAAGACGTGGCACACATAATGTCAGGCAGGTCAGGTGCTGAAAGGGTCAGGCGGCTGTTTAGGAAGGTGCAAGTCCGACGTATTGGTCGGGCAGTTGTAGCTACTGTCGCCCAGCAGGCCGACTACATGAAACGAATCCGCGGCAACGGAGGTGCTCGCAGCGACCTACGAGATGAGGGCATCATCATCCTTGGCCAATATGAAGCACATCGTGATATCGCCCGCCAGCTTGGTCTCAAAGAGATCCCAGAAAAAGGGGAATCAGTCAGTGTTCGCATTGTTCCCGCGGAGAATTCCAGCGAGCCCGGATCAGCGATGATCGATGGCTCGTGGTGGCGTGTGGCCAAGCAGGACGACCCGGAAGCCCCTGCACCACTGCTGCCCCGCATCGGGGCGAATTGATTGCCTGAACGGGACCTGAGGCAAGAGGGCGACAGCTTGCACCGGAGGGGTGCTCATGGTGTTGGTATGTTGGCATTCGTGAAGCGCACCACTGTGAAGCTCTCTGACGAGACTGATGCCCGGCTTCGCCATGAGGCAGAGCGGCGTGGCATCACGATTTCCGAGTTGACTCGTGAGGCTATTCAGGCGCATCTGGGTGGACAGAGAACCCTTGGCGCCGCCGGTGCTGGACGGAGTGGGCGACGTGATATCTCGGAGCGTATCGAAGAGATATTGGCCAACTAGGTTGCGCCATTGCCCTGATCGTCGATGCAGGACCGCACGACGCGTACATCGGTGCCGAGGACTACCAACCCAACTTTCTGGGCATCGCGGTCAGGTGAAGAGTTCAGCCCTATGCATTGTCAAGCAACGCCTCGCAGCCAATCAGCTCGGGGTTGGTGGGGGCTAGGCGGTTGATCATGGTTTGGATGGCTTCGGGGTTGTTGTCGATTAGGAGGTAGTCGCGGTTGTGGTTGGCGGCGGCTTCGCCGAGGGTACCGCTGCCGGCGAAGAAGTCGAGCAGGAGGTCGCCTGGTTCGGAGTGGACCTTCACTAGGCGCTCGAGGACGCCTAGGGGCTTTTGGGTGGCGTAGCCGGTCTTCTCTTTGCCGTTGGGGCTGACGATGGTGTGCCACCAGACATCGGTGGGGGTCTTGCCCCGGGCGGCCTTCTCCTTGCCGACCAGGCCGGGGGCCATGTAGGGGATTCTGTCCATCTCCTCGTAGCAGAACGTGTAGTCGGACGGGTCTTTGGCGTACCACAGGATGCTGTCGTGTTTGGCCGACCACTTCTTCTTGGAGCGGGCCCCGTAGTCGTAGGCCCAGATGATCTCGTTCAGGAAGGAGTCCCGGCCGAAGATCTTGTCGAGCAGCACCTTGCAGTAATGGACTTCCCGGTAGTCGATGTGCAGGAAGAAGCTGCCGGTGGCGGTGAGCACCCGATGGGCTTCTTCGAATCGGGGGGCGAGAAACTCCATGTAGTCGTCGAAGACGTCCTCGTAGCCCGACTTGCCTAGGTGGATCGTCTGGTAGCGGCGGCCAGCGAAGCCGGTCCGGTCGCCATTGGCCTCATCGTGCACCGCCTTGATCCGGTAACGCTCCTGGCGCTTGCCGGTGTTGAACGGGGGATCGATGTAGATGAGGTCGATGCTGGCATCGGCCAAGCCCTGCAATACCGGCAGGTTGTCGCCAAAGATGATCTGCCCCATCAGAAGCAAGCCTAGGCATCAGCTGGTTCGAGATGGCGCTTCCCGCCCTATGGGAAGAGACTGGGTGCTTTACCAGGGTGATGGCCGGAAGCGGAGTCCTAGGACTACGGGGATCTCGTCTTCGAGAGTGGGCGGGATGAAGAAGTCGGTGTGTCGGGTGGGGGTTTCTTCTAGTGCGCTCTTGGTGACCTCGGTGAAACCGTCCACCACCAGACCTGCGTCAAAGGCGAGATTCAGCTCGTGGGAGATGGAGCGATGGAAGTTGAGCTGTTTTTGGGGCTGACCGGGCATTCCGACCGCCTCTTGGGCCATCGGGGTGAGGTAGTGGGAGATAATGATTCCCTCTCGTTGTTCTCCGCTCGCAAGCTCTCCTTCGATCGTGAATTGCAGGTTGCTGGGGTTCTTGAACACTGGGTGCATCGTGACCACTGCCGCTACTCCGTGAGGCTTCAGGCAATGGGCGATGGCGGCGAAGAGGTCTTCGCTGGCGGGGATGTCCATGAGCGCCATCGTGCACGTCACAAAGTCGAAAGAACTCGGCTCGATGTGCTTGGCGATGTCGGCTAGCGCGAAGCAGAGCCATTCCACATCGGCGCTGCCGTCGTACTGTGCGGCCAGGGAGAGGAAGGTCTCCGACTGGTCGGCACCGGTGACCTGGGCCCCGAGTTCAACGAGCTGGCGGGCTAGGACGCCGCTGCCGCAGCAGAGGTCGATTCCCCGTTTGCCCTGGATGTCGCCCAGCAAGTTGAGGGCGGTGGGCAGCACCAGATTCCGGTGCCAGTCGTTGCCAGCATCCCCGTGGCGGCTGTCGTAAAAGTGGGCCAGTACGTTCCAGTCGTCGCCGACCCGCTGGTCATGCTTGGCGCTAGGCCGCTGACTCTCGGAATCGTGCATAGAAGATCGGGCTCCTGACTCGATGGCAGGCAATCTGCCGCCGGACACGCTAGCTGGCTGCTGCGGTGCCAGCGGCGTGGGCGGCGACCAGGAGCGGGCCAATGGTGCCGCCTGCCCCGGGGTAGGCCGCACCCAGAGGGCTGGCGGCGGCGTTGCCCACCGCGAAGAGGCCCTCGATGAGGCCGCCGTCTTGATGGCGGACTTGGCCGTGGGTGTCGGTTCGGGGGCCGCCCTTGGTCCCTAGACAGCCGGGGTGGAGGCGCACCGCGTAGAAGGGCGGCTCGTCCACTGGGCCGAGCGTGGGGTGGGGAGCCGTCGGGTCCCCGACGAAACGGTCATAGATGGAGCGGCCTCGGCCGAAATCGGGGTCGTCCCCGGTGGCGGCCAACTGGTTGAAACGACCGACCGAGGCGGCGAGTTCATCGCCGTCTACGTCGATGATGGCAGCCAATTCGGCGAGGCCTTCGGCTCGGTGCAGCCACTCAGGATCGGGGTCGTCTCGGCGCAGTGGGCCCAAGTGGTAGCGGCGGCGGTAGCTGGCGTCGAATACCAGCCAAGCAGTGGCCGCGGGGTACTGGAATCCGGTGGGGTCGAAGGTCTGCATGGCCCGGCCCACGTCGTTGTAGTTGCGGGCCTCGTTGGTGAACCGCCGACCCCGAGAGTCCACCATCAACGAACCGGGCCGGGCCCGCTCGGTTAGCACCAGGCGGTGGAACGGTTGCTCATCGATGGTCTCGCCTGGCACGGTCATGGCGGGGCACCACCAGGCCTCAGCCATGTTGCCCAACTCGGCCCCAGCGGCCAGAGCCAGGCGCAGCGCAGTTCCGTCCATGCCGGGGGCGCCCACCGGACCGGTCATCGGCCCCCGCAGAAAGGTCTGAACCAACGAGGTGTCCCGTTCGAAACCGCCGGAGGCCAAAATCACCTTGCCGGTGAGCACATCGGGGCCAATGCGCACCCCGTTTACCGTCCCGCCCGATTGGGCCAAGCCGTCAACGCCGATACCGGTGAGGATCACTGCGCCCGCGGCCTCGGCAGCCTCCGCCAGTGAGGCGATCATCGACCGGCCCATGGTGATCACCCCGCGCCGGGACCGGTCGGCCACCTCTTCCCAGTCGATGTTTCCGGTGGCCAGTTCCCGGTAGGTGATGGGCGTGGTCACATTGGGAGCGGTGCGGATGCGGCTCCCCAGCTCCGAAGGCACTTCACGGGGCTGGGGTTCCAGGGGGCGATGGCCTGGCTTCCCACCCGGCAGCTCGGGGTGATAGTCGGGGTAGGGGACGGTTTGCCACGACAGTCCGGTGGTGGATTCCAACCAAGCAGCCACGGCAGGTGCTTGATCGGCGAAGTAGTCCAATATCTCATCGTCCACGTCACCCAGCCGCAGTTCCCTCAAATATTTCCGGGCTTCTTCGGGGGAGTCGTCCACCTCTTCAACGGCCATTAGCCGATTGGCTGGCATCCAGGCGAGGCCCCCCGACAAGGCCGTCGTACCACCCAGCACCGTGGCCCGCTCCACCACGGTTACCTCGGCCCCTCCCTGCGCGGCAGCCACCGCCGCGGTCAACCCCGCAGCCCCCGAACCGACGACCACTACTGAGGACACGACGGGGCCAATTCTCAGCGAATCAGTCGCGGGGAGTCCAGCGGAACCACCGGGTGACGACAAGCGCACCGGCCACGCCCCACGCGGCCATGACCAGCCAGTTGGTCACCGGCCACAGCGAATCGTCGGTGAGCGGATCGAAACCCCTTTGCAGTGCCACCGCCAGATGTCTGATGGGGAATATGTCCCCGATCAGGGTGATGGCCCGGGGCGTGTCGTCGGAGGCGGGTACGTAGACGTCGGAGACGAAATACAGCGGTAACACGACCAAGTTGAGGAAAGGGGGTCCGGATGTCTCATTGGGGACCACGTTGGTGAATGCCAGCCCGAGAGCGCAGAACACCGCGCCCCCGATAACCAGAGTCACGATCAAACCCGGGACCGCCTCCCACAACAGATCAACGTCGTAAACCGCCCAGCCGATCACCGCCATCAGGACCGCCATCAAAGCGATCACTGCGTAGGAGGTGGCCACTAGTCCTCCCATGAAGACCCAAGGGCGTATCGGCGTGCCCCGCACCCTCTTGAGGATGCTGGTCTCCCGACGGAATACGGTGACCACAGCCAGGTTCACAAAAGAGGCTTGGACCACCGACAGGGCGATGATGCCCGGCACAAAGCGGCTGGCGAGCCTCGGGCCGACCGGAGTGACCAATTCGTTGCCGAACAGGGCGGTGAGAACAAACAGGAAGATAAGCGGAAGGACCACAGTGAAGAAGCTGGCCAGCGGATTACGCCACAGCAAGGTGAAGTCGACGCGAGTCTGAGCAGCCAGTTGCCGAAGTCCCCGACTGCTCAACGGTCAAGCCTCCCTGCTCTGTCGGCTTCGCCGATCAAGGACAGATAGGTGTCCTCCAGGGTGGGGGCTAACACCTCGAGTGAATTGATATTTCGGCCCAGCCGCCCTGCTGTTTGCAACAGGGCGGCCACGGTGTCGGAAACGTCGTCGGTCAAGATGACCAGCCTCTGCGGACTCACGGAGAAGGGGTTGCCGGGACTCCCGGTTTCGCCTGGGTCGTCTGACACCGCCGCGGTGCCACGAAGCTGTTCGGGCAGCTCGGCCAACGGAACCTCTTGGGAATCCCAAGAGATGCGGGTTTGCATCGACGCGGCCTCAGCCAGATCTTCGGCGGTTCCCCGGGCGATGATGCGGCCGGCGGCGATCACCGCGATCCGGTCGGCCAAGTGCTGTGCCTCGTCCATGTAATGGGTGGTGAGAAGCACCGTAACCCCCAGGTCGCGCAGGCCGTCGATCATGGCCCAAGCCTCTCGACGAGCGGTTGGGTCGAATCCGGTGGTGGGCTCGTCGAGGAACAACAGTTCGGGGTTTCCCACTAATGCCAGCGCCAAATCGAGCCGTCGCTGCTGACCTCCAGACAGGCGCCCTACGCGCTGATCGCTTTGCTCGGTCAATCCGACAAGCTGAAGCACTTCGTCTATTGGGCGGGGGTCGGAGAAGTACGCAGCCCATATGGTGACCGTTTCAGCGACCTTCAGGAACTCCTCGGGCTGGGACTCCTGCAAGACGATCCCAATGCGCTCACGCCAATCCAATCCGGCCGTGGCCGGATCTTGGCCAAGTACGGAGACTTGCCCCGCGGTTCGCGATCGAAACCCCTCGAGAATTTCGACCGTGGTGGTTTTGCCCGCGCCGTTCGGCCCCAGGAAGGCCAGGATCTCGCCCTCCGCCACATGGAGGTCCACGCCGGCGACGGCTTCGATTTCGCCGTAGGACTTGTGCAAGCCGGTCACTTCGATCGCCGGACTCTTCATACCACCCTCTCCCGACGCGTCAGGCCCACAGGGTAGGTGCAGCTAGGCCGGTCCGCACCTAAGGGCTCTTAGCCCCCCAACATTGCAGCCAGGGCGGCGGTGTCGAACCACTGGGATAGGCGGCTGATGCGGCCGTTGTCGACGTCGAAAATGTCTACCGCGACGAACGACACTTCTTGTCCGTCTTGGGTTGCGCCGTTGAAGGTGATCTCCACCACCACGGTGTTGCCGTCGCAGATGAAGCGGGTGGGGTTGTCTTGGTGTGCGGGGAACCGCTCGAAGATCTTCTGGAACATGGCGATGGCCTTGTCTGAGCCGATGCGGGGGCGCGACCCGGAGGGGATCAGGTCGAGCTCGGGGTGCAGCACCGAGGCCATCAGGTCCCAGTCTTCGTCGTTGAGCGCGACGAAATAGTCCTTCACCACCGCAAGAGCGCTTCTGTTGGATCTTTCTGTGCTCATTAGCCGGCCCTCAGTATGTCCTTGACTTCGCGCATGGCCCGGAACGACCAGCCGGCCAGCTCGGGGTCGCCGAAGGCGGTGACGTTCCACATGATCAGGTGGCGCAGGCCGGCGTCATAGTAGGTGCTGACCTCTTCGGCGATCTGCTCGGGAGTGCCGCAGAAGCAGTAGTAGTCCACCACCTTGGGCGGGATGCCGTCGATGATGGCTTCGGCCTGCTCCCGGGGCACTGATGCGGGGATCAGGTCGTGGAATCCCTCGGGCGGCTCCACTCCCAGCTCACGGAAGATCTGCGGGGGCAGCATGACCATGATGGCCCGCAGCAGCGGGGCTTCCTGCATGCGCCGCAGCGTGGCCTCGTCGGGGGCGGCCAGCACGTAGGCCAGCAAGCCGGGAGTGACCGCATCGGCATCTCGGCCCGCTTCCACCGATGCCTGGCGGATTGTGGCCAGCGAATCGGCGTAGACGTCGGGGGCCAGCTTGGTGGGTAGCCACCCGTCGGCCAGCCTCCCGGTGATTCGAAGCATCCGGGGGCCATGGGCCGCCGTCCAGATAGGTGGGGGAGTGTCCCCGTAGGGCGACAGGCCCAACACGGCGTCGTTCAGTTGGTGGAACTTGCCCTCGTAGTTGATGGGGCCGTCGGCTCCCCACAAGGCCCGTATGATCTCGATGCCCTCTTCCAGACGGCCGACGGGGCGGTCGAAATCCATGCCATAGG
>JAJEEH010000145.1 GCA_022821105.1 Acidimicrobiia bacterium | reverse complement strand
CACAGATATCCAGGTAGAGAACCTAGATTCCGAGCTGGCTGCGCTCAGCACGTGGGAACAGCGCATGCTCGAGCGGTCTCTGGACAGTGCTCGGGTCCAGGCACTGGCCCGCAGCGGCGAATTTGTCCACGCCGCGTTGGCCCTGCTTGAAGAAGAGGGGTCGGTGGAGTTCACCGTGCAAGACGTGGTGCAGCACTCGGGAGGGTCGCTCCGGCGCTTCTACCAGCTGTTCTCCTCCAAGGATGACCTCGTCTTGGCGTTATTCGAGGAGCTGATCACCCAGCTTGTGGAGCACATTCCCGAATCCGTTCAAGCGGGAGCCCCTCCGCTGCAACGGTTGGAGATTTGCGTTCGAACCCTTTGGGATTTCGTGAGAGGGGAGGATGCGCCTCCAGCCAAGATCGTCCGCAGCATGGCCGCGCTCCACAATCAGTTGGCTGCTGCCCGGCCTGATGGCCTGCGGCTGGCCTGGGATCCCTTGCGTCAGCTCATCTCCGGCATCATCGCCGACGGGGTGGCCGACGGTTCGATCAGATCGGACATCGACGTGGAGGAACTGTCCGATCTCTTCTTCGACGTCTCGCTGGCCGCCCATATTTTTGCCATCGGTCGAATTGGCTCAACGCACGCCCGGTTCGAGGGGCTATGGCGCTTCTGCTTGGGGGCGCTGCGGCCTCCCCCCGCGTAAGGGCGTTCAGCGCAGGCGGGTTCTGGCCTCTTTCTTGAAGGCGGCGAGCTGGACGCGTTCTTCTCGCTGGTTGTAGAAGTCATCCAGCGGATAGCACCCCGAGATGAGGCCGCCGCGGGGGGCGGTGGTGCAATCGGAAAAGGTGCGGCAGATGAGGCGCCGGTCGAGTTGGCGGCCGGCCATCACGTCGGCGGGCATTTGGGGGTACGAAAGGATCATGCGGCCCAGGCCGATGGCGTGGGCTGTGCCCTGGGCAACGAGGGCTTGGCCGACGTTGGGCAGCCATTCCTGGAGGTAGGACAGGCCGGCGGCCACCACTGTTGTGTCCGGGTGCTGGCGGGTGATCTCGGCGGTGGCGGCTATCAGTCGGGCCACTCCCACCAGGGGATCCTCGGGGGGCTGGTAGCCGTCGGAGGGCGGGAAGTAGGCGGGCCGCTGGATGTGGGGGACGTAGTACGGACTGCCCGCGGAGGCGCACACCAGCCCGACGCCCAATTCGCCCAACATGTCGAGCACTTGGTGGGTCTCGGTGAGGTCGATGCCCACCCCCGAGCCGTCGCCCCCGAAAGCCAGAGGGTAGGGGCCGGAAGGCTCGGGAGTGCCTACGCCGCCTGTGCCCGCGGTGTGGGGGACGAAGTCGAACAGCGAAAGGCGCACGGCCACCCCCAGGGTGGGGGCTTTGGCGCGTATGCCGGTGATTATGGATCGCAAAAAGCGGGTGCGGCCCTCCAGGTTGCCGCCGTAGGGACCGGGACGGTCGATGGCGGAGAGGAACTCGTGGCCCAGGTAGCCGTGACAGGCCTTGATGTCGACGAAGTCGAATCCGGCCTCATGCGCCAGCACCGCCCGGTGGATGAACTGCTCGACCAGTTCGTCGAGCTCGTCGTCGGTGAACACCTCGGCTGGACCTGAAGCCACCCGGGCATCCAGCAGGGGGTGCTCATACACCGTCTTGGGGGCGGGGCCGGCGGCAGTGGGCCGGGCGTAGCGGCCGGAGTGGGTGAGCTGGAGCAGGGTTACCTGCGACGGGTCGAGCCGGGCTCGCAGGGCGGCAAAATCGTCGACGGTGGTGTCGTCGAGCACCAGTTGGCGGGGGTTGGCCCGGCCGTCGGGGCGGACTGCGGTGGCCTCGCCCCACACCAGCCCGGCCTCGCTGGCCGCGAACCGGTCCCAGCGGCGGCGGACCAGATCAGACGGCCGCCCGTCTTCCTCGCCGTCCCAGCCCTCCATGGGCAAAACGGCCCAGCGGTTGGGGGCGGTGTGAGTGCCGGCTGAACCGTCGGTTACGGCCAGGGATTGGGCCAGCGGACCAGCGGGGTCCACCTCGTCGTCGAGGGGGATGTGAACGCCGAGGCCCTCGAGATGGCTGCGCAGTGCGGCCACGCTGGTCAAGTTCTTCACCTGGGTCCAGCGGGGCATGGGCTAGCGCACTCCGAGGCGCTCGCCGATGTCGCGCAGGATCTCTCGGTCGCTGTCGGGGCGGGTGGGGGCGCCGCGGGGGACGGCATCACTGTGAGCCCAACCCCGCATCTGGAGGAACATGGCCGCGCTGTGGCGATAGGCCGGTACGGGTGGGCGGAACGTGAAGTGGCCCAGGTACTGGAGAACATCGTTGAGCTGGTGGAAGCCGGGATCGCCCCTTTCCCATAGGCGGTCGCGCTCGGCGAATCTGTCGGGGGCAAATGTGGACAGGCCCAGCAGGTAGTCGGAGCCGTACATCACCATGTCGATGGCCAGGTCGTTGCCGGTGAGCACCAGAAAGTCGGGGCGCACTTCGTTTCGCAGCGCCAGCCGGTCCCACTCCAGCTCCCGGTTGAGCGACGAGTGCTTGGCCCCGAGGCACTGGGGGATATCCAGCAGCCCCCGGTAGGTGTCCAGCGACACGATGCGGCCGTAGGGCACGAACATGGGGCCGAGTTCGAATCCGATGAACCGATCAAGGTGGGAAGCGATTTGGCCGTGGGCGTCAAGCCAGGCGGCGTCGCCGTGGTCGTTCAATCCGTGCGACGGGAAGATCACCGGTAGGCCGCCCCGTTCGGTGATCTCCTCGGCGGCTCGCCGGTAGGCGTCAAGGTCGAATGCCGCCCCCGGCTCGTCCGCCACGAACGCACCGGCCACGAAATCGCTGCCGGCGACCTCCTCCGCTCTGTCGAGTACCCGCTTCCGGTTGACGGGTTCAAGAAGCTGGACGTAGCCGGTATCCATGTTCACTGCCGGGGTGAGTCCCGCTTCGTAGGTGCGGGCGATATGGGCTTCCAGCGAGGCCCAGTCCACTGCGGCCGAGTCGAGATGGGGCAGCAGAATGGCCGACATCCCGGTGATGGCCCGACCGGGCAAGACCAGCACTAGTTGTCCGCTCCAAGGCGCTCCAGCACATCTTTGGGGATCCCTGACAGGCCGGTGGATGTGGGGTCGACTGGATGGCGCTCTCGCAGAATTGCCGCCGCGTCGGACCGGCCGGTGGCTTCGAGCCGCTCCAGGTACTCGGGCAGATGCCCCTTGCAGTGGAAGGGGCCGCCTTCGGCCAACACAATCTTGAGCGGATCAACGGGGGAGTAGCTGCGGGTCATCTGGTCGTCGGTCCACGACAGCAGCTGGTCTCGGCCATCGGCCAGCACCGAGGGGGCCTGGTCGGCCAGATCGGTGGTCTCGTGGGGGTCGGCGGATATGTCGAACAGCATCTCCTCGTTCCAAGCGGCGTGGTAGCCGTCGTGCCAGGTCCGCAGATAGAGGTGGTCGCCCCAGCGGACCCCCCGCTGCACCGACCACGCCCCCTGCGACAGCACCAGGTAGTCCCGCCCGCCGTGGTTGCCGGTGCGGACTTCCTCGGCCACCGACCGACCGTCCCATCCGAAGGGGATGTCGATGCCTGCCAAATCGACGACGGTGGCGCCTATGTCGAGGTGGTAGAGCAGC
>JAJEEH010000019.1 GCA_022821105.1 Acidimicrobiia bacterium | reverse complement strand
TGCTTCCGACAAATAGAAGGGGTAGCTATCTCCGTCGGGGAACTCGAAGTGAGTGCGCAGCATGAGTTCACCGTCGGGTCGCTTCTCGACGTCCACCTCTTGGCAGAGGCGCTCGCACAGGAGCTTTCTAAGGGAGTCTGTATCAAGCGCCATTGAAGAGTCTCGTCTGATTGTCGTTCGAGATGCTGAGCCCGTCTAAGTGGAAGTCTTCAACCAAGCATCTCAAGGCACCCTCTAGGTTGGTATATCGGTCGGTCTCGTCTGCCTCTGACTCAGGCTTCTTGCCTGCCGCGATCGCTCTGGCTGTGGCGCGGTGGATGTGCGGGCGATAGACAATCTCACCATGCCGGTGGCTTGGTCCGTTGTAGCGCGCCAGAGTCAGACGTGCCCCGACCCTGGGGATGAATTCGATCCCACATGAGAAGTCGTTGTCGTCGTGGAGACTCTGTCGTTGGTAGATCGAGAAGCGAACTGATTCGTCTTGCTGGTCGCGTGCTTGGAAGTTGCGCTGGCGATGCCCAGGCTTTTTCGTCCAGCGTGCACGCGGGTTGGTCACCTGCTTTGGTGCTGACCGAAGCCCGGCAAGCTCCTCGTCGCTATAGTGCCTGCTAGTTGCCACTGATCAGGTTCCTGTCTCGCATCCATAGTGCCAGTAGGACGAACCATCTTCGCAGACCACGAGCTTGGTCTGCCAGAGCAATCCGGCGAACTGCTTGGCTGTGTCGGCCGCGTGGCATCCGCAGCCGAACTGCTGAAGTGATGTCGATTTGCTTGCCTGGAGCATTAGGTGGGAGGGCGCGGGCCGTCACCTCGGCGGTTCAGCAAGCTCCCAGTAGGTTTGCCAGTCGAGGGTGCGTTTGTGTTCGGCGGGGCTGGGTTCGGGTTCTCGGTTGGTGAAGGGGTCGTAAAGGTAGCGGACTTCGGTGGTGTCATCGTCGGAGACTTCGACGAGGGCGAGGATGTGGCGGTCGGCTTTGTTGAGGGCGCACAGGATCTCGGAGGGGGTGATGGAGAAGTCGGTTGCCCCGGCGACGCGGCCTTTGACCTCGATGGTCAGGATGTGGCCGTCGTGGTTGCGGGTCTCGATATCGAAGCCCTTGTTGTTGTGGGGCATCTCGATGGGGTCTCGGCCTAGGGATCGTTCGGCGGCGAGCACGGCGTCGATGGCTAGGCGGTCGGAACGGGTGGTGTCGATGGCGTGTGAGGGGGGTGGGGTGCCAGCAAGTGCGGCCAACAGATGTTCGGGAATGATAAAGGCTGCACCGACTATTCGGGGAGCCAAGGGTGAGAGTTTGCGCTGGCGGGCCAGTTCTTCTTCTCGTCGGTCCAGGCGTTCTTCGGCTTCTTCGGCTCGCTGGCGGGCTTTGGCTGAGTTGATACGGGCGTTGGGCTTGCCGGCCAACTCGTCGTTCTTGAGCCGCAGCACTCGGGCGTCCCAGTGCTTGATCTCTTCTTTGAGGCGTTGTCGAACTGCATCGAGGGTCCGGTCAACCTGGGAGTGGATTCGGGCCTCAACCTCCGCGAGATGTTGGGGGACGTTGTGGGCTATTGCGTGATTGAGCGCCTTGGTGGTGAGCGTGTCCCGCACCCAGTCGGCGGTGGCCAACGGGGTCACGAGTTCAAGCTCGTCGGGCTCTGGGGAGCGGCAGTCCAAGTAGGGGTGTTCACCGGCGTCGGCGATCTCGCCGCCCTCCGTGATCTCCACGTATTCGAATTGCTTGGACACCACTCGGCGCTGGCCGCGGTCGACGGCAGTGCCGTCGACGATCTCGTGTTCCAGAAGCACCAGCACCTTGCGCTGCTCGCTGGTGGAATCGGGGTCGATGAGGATGCTGCCTTGCTGGAGCAGCGAGCCGTGGCGTTCCAACAGAGCGCCGATGGTGGCGTCGAGCAGGGGATGGCCGGGCGATACCAGATCGGCCATGGGCCGACCGGGAACAGTGATCTGCTCCCGCTCGAAGCAGATTCGCTCGTAGCTGGCTAACAGCCGGCCGCGGCCTTGGGCGGTGTCCCAGTTCCGCAAGGATGGCGGCACTCGGGAGATCTGGCAGCGACTCGCCTCCCGCCTGGTGACCTTTCCATTGAGCAGGCCGAATGCCCCGAAGAAGAACCGGCGGATGAAGCTGGGCTGCAAGCGCATGGCCTGGGCCCGTTCCATTTGGTCGCGTATGCCGTCGATTCGAGCATCGCTCAGCACATCAGACAGAAGGGACTGCTCTTCGATCAGCTCCCTCATCCGGTCTCCCACCGTGGCGTCGATCACCGCGGTCATGCGGAGTTGTTGGATGGCGGGTTCTTCGGCGGTGATCGCCTCGATGAGCAGCTCGCGCAGCGATTTGTCGGAGAAGGCTTCTCCGAGCACATCGAACACCTTGCCGCCCAAGGCGTCTCGCTGCTCGTCCAACTTTTCCAACAACCGCTCGAACACCTGGCCTTCTCGGGTGTCCTCGGCCACCATGTTCCACAGTCGGCATACCTCTGTCTGTCCGATGCGGTGGATGCGCCCGAACCGCTGCTCGATTCGATTGGGGTTCCAGGGCAGGTCGTAGTTCACCATCAGGTGGGCCCGCTGGAGGTTGAGGCCCTCTCCGGCGGCGTCGGTGGCCACCAAGATGCGCACTTGGTCGTCTTGGGTGAACTGATCCTGCACTCGGCGTCGTTCCTCGCGGCGAACTCCGCCGTGGATGGCGACAACCTCGTCGATTCGGCCCCGGAGGCGGCCAAGCCGCTCGACCAGATAGTCGAGGGTGTCCCGGTGTTCGGTGAAGATGATCAGCTTCTTGATGCGGCCGTTGTTATCGAGCATTTCGGGCGTGCCTTGCAGGAGTTTGGCTAGTTCGTCCCACTTGCGGTCGTCACCTCGCTGGTAGACGACCTGGGCTCTTTTGACGAGGCCGTCGAGGTCGCTGATCTCGGCCTTCAGCTCGGCGATGGTGCGGGCGGGTGTGGCCTCAACCTGAATCTGGTCTTCGAACTCCTCGGTCTCGCTGGCCAACAGCTCATCGGGGTCGAAGTCGTCGAAGTCAGACGGGCGGTAGCCCTCTGGAACCTCACCCAGCATCTCGATGTCGTCATTGATGTTTGAGGCTGGCTCAGTTCGGGCTTGTTCAGCCTCGGCCAGGCGGGCTGACAGGCGCTCGCGCCGTCGTTCCAGAGATCGAAGGATGGCCCGAGGCGATGACGCCAGTCGCCGCTGCAAGATGGTGAGGGCAAAGCCGACCACAGCCGAGCGTCGGCCCTGGCCTTCTTTTCGGAGCTGCTCGGCCCGGTTCATCCCGTTGCGGACGTACTCGGTGACATGCTCGTACAAGTCGAGCTCGGCCGGGCTCAGCGTGTATTTGGCAGTGGTGGCCTCCCGCTCGGGGAACAGCCGGGTGCCGTCGAAGCGGAGCAGGTCTTCTTTGATGCGGCGGCGCATCAGGTCTTTCGCCGGCTTGTCGCTGTGGGCGCCCCGGCGGTACTTGCCGGCGAACATGTCCCCGTCCAAGAGCGCCATGAACAACTGGAAGTCCTCGGGCTTGCCGTTGTGCGGCGTGGCCGTCATCAAAAGGAAGTGGCGGGCCACGGCCTCAAGGCGTCGGCCGAGCTTGTAGCGCTTGGTCTGTTCGACGTCGTCGCCCCGGTATGTGGCCGACATCTTGTGGGCCTCGTCCACCACCACGAGATCCCAGTCGGTGCGGTCGAGTTGGGCTTGGAGGTCCTCGTCTCGGGCCAGCATGTCGAGGCGGGCGATGAGCCGGGGGCGTTCAGCCAGAGGATTGCCGGAGCGGGTGTCCTCCACCATGGCTCGGGTGAACAGTTCGAACTCGAGGCCAAATTTTTCGCCCAGCTCATCTTGCCACTGTTCGGCTAACCCGCCGGGGACCACGATGAGGCACCTGTCTAGGTCTCCCCGAACGATCAGCTCCTTAATTAACAGTCCAGCCATGATGGTCTTGCCCGCGCCGGGGTCGTCGGCCAGCAAGAATCTGAGCGGGCGACGGGGGAGCATTTCGGTATAGACCGCTTCGATCTGATGGGGGAGCGGATCGACGTCGCTGGTGTAGGTGGCCAGATAGGGGTCGAACAGGTGGGCCAAACTGATCCGCTTGGCTTCGGCCACCAGGGTGAACAGCTCAGGATCGGCGTCGAAAGACCAAGGTCGGCCGTCGTCTTCGAGGGAAAGTTCCTGTTCCTTCGCTCGGTAGACGATTTCTCGCTGGACGTTGCCGCTGTCGTCTTCGTAGGTGAGGTTCACCGCATCCGAACCGATCCATTCGGCGTCGATCACCGTGACCACCCCTATCGGGGCAACGCCTGCGACTCGTGCGCCCTTGGTGAGATCTTCCAACCGGCCCATCGATTGGCGAGCGTAGCCCCGTGTTTCCCTAGGCAACTAGCAACCCATCTTGTTCGGAGTGGCAGCGGGTGCTCATCTGGCATTTGCTAGAACCGGGGGGTGGCGAATTTTGTGTTGGTTCACGGGGCGGCTCATGGGGCTTGGTGTTGGGAGCAGGTGGTTCCGATTCTCGAGGCGAGTCCTCAAGTTGAACACGTGGTGGCGATTGACTTGGTTGGGCATGGGGCTCGATTGGATGAGAAGCCCCTTGATGAGGTCTGTCTGGACGATTACGCCTACGACGTGGTTCGGGAGATCGAGAGCCGCGATCTGCACGATGTGGTGCTGGTGGGGCATTCATTGGCCGGGATCACGCTTCCTTCGGCTGCCCACCCACTGGTGAGTCGGTTGCGGCGGCTGGTGTATTTGTCCACCACAAACCCACCGGTGGGGCAGTCGGTGGAAGACCGAATGAACGACCCGCTGTCGCCCATCTCCCGGGAAGTGGACTTCGAATCTATGTTCTGCAACGACCTCGATGCCGAGGCCTCAGCTTGGCTTCTGTCCCGCCTCGGTCCTGAGCCCCCCGGCCCGATGGCCGAGAAGGTAACGGTGGCCACCGGACCCCCTGGCGTCCCTTCCACCTACATCCTGCTGGAGAAAGACGAGGCCCTCCCGCCCGCCTACCAGCGAGAACAGGCCCGCACCGCCCAAGCCGACGAGATCGTCACCCTCGACGCCGGCCACAGCGCCTTCGCCTCCCGCCCCCAAGAACTGGCCGATTTGCTGTTGAGCGTTTCGCACCTCGGGAACTAGACGGACAAGAGCAGCGTCTAATTCACAGTCAAGAGAGATGTAAAGGAGCAACCAATGAGAATGCAACTCCGAATCAGGTATCCCGCGGCAGCCCGCGTTCTCCTCGTCTTAGGGATTGCTCTGGCCGTTCTGGCAAGCGCCTGCGGCAACGACGATGATCCATCAACCGGGAATGGCGACGAGTCAGCGGCGCCAACGGCTGTTCCCGTCATAAGCACGCTGACGGGCGACATCACCATCGAGGGCGCTTTTGAGCTGTCGCATATTCCGTCGTCTCGGGTGGTGGTGCGGCTTGAGGATGTCTCCTTGCTCGACGCCCCGTCGGTGGTCCTTGCCGAGCAGGTTCATACCGGCGTGACCACGCTCCCGCTGCAATATGAGCTGTCGTGGACGGGAGAGTTGGACCCCGAGTCCATGTACGACGTGACCGCGACCATCTATGGAGACGACGGGGAACTCCTTTTCTGGACCGACACCAGTTTTCCGGTCAAACCCGGCGACACCAAAGTGGACTTCTTCGTCGTCACCGCCTTCTGAGACCGAGTGTCCCGATCAGCACCCAGGTATCGGCAAGGGCTGTGAACTCTGCATGCAATCTGCTGGTGATGCTGTCATAATGATGTCATGCCGGTGCAAATCACCATTCGAGGGGTTCCCGAGGAAGTCCGGGATACGTTGGCGGCTCGGGCCGCGCTGAAACGCCAGTCGATGCAGGAGTACTTGCGGGCAGAGCTCGTACGTATGGCGGAGAGACCCACGTTGGATTCGTGGCTGGATGAGGTTCGCCGCCGAAAAGACGCTGCCGGTACCAGTATCGCCACCTCAGAAATCCTTGATGCTCGGGACGCCGACCGTCGATGACCGCGGTCGTTGATGCGTCGGTATTAGTGGCGGCGCTGGTCGATTCTGACCAAGACGGCCCGTGGTCCGAAGCGGCTATCGCGCAAGGCCAGTTGGCCGCGCCGGAAATGGCAATGGCTGAAGCGACCAACATCTTGCGTCGCATGGAGCAGTCCGGCCAGGTCTCAAGGCTGGAGGCCACCGCATCCTTTCGCGACCTGCTGCGTCTCGATGTCGAGCTGTATCCGTTCAGTCCGCTGGCCGAGCGCATCTGGGAGCTCCGAGCCAATGTGACCAGCTACGACGCTTGGTATGTGGCGCTCGCCGAGGCGCTCGACAATCCCCTGTTCACGCTGGATCGCAAGCTCAGCAAAGCCAGCGGCATCCAATGCGAAGTGGTTGTCCCGCCTCAATAATCCAGGGATCTCTGCGGGCGGCTGCAGCTTCCTCTGCCGAATTGGGCTTCGCCGTCTTCTAGTTGGGGGTTGCGTCGCTGCGGTGGATGGCTCGGGTGTCCAGGCCTAGGTAGCTGGTAATGACGGCGGGGTTGGTACGGACTTCTTCGGGTGTGCCTTGAGCGATGATGGAGCCGGCTTCTAGGCAGTAGACGCGGTCGCTGATCGACATGATGAGGGGCATGTCGTGCTCGACGATGAGCATGGCGGCGTTGAGGTGGCGGCGGATTTCGACGATGAGCGGTCCGAAGGCCTCGGCCTCTCGCTGGGCCACTCCGGCGGTGGGCTCGTCGAGACACAACATCTGGGCGTTGAGGGCGAGGAGGCCGGCCAGCTCTACGATCCGGCGGGTGCCGGTGGAGAGGTCGGCGATCTGGCGGTCGGCGTAGCGGCCCAGCCCCAGAAAGTCGATCAGATCGCTTACCTGGGTCTGGGCGGAGCGCTTGACTCGCCTTGTCCGACTCGTGGTCATGGGCCCTCTGGAACCGTGGGACGGGGCCGACGAGGCCGCCACCAAAACGGTCTCTCGCACGGTGAGCTCGGGAAACAGGGTTGCGGCTTGGAAGGTGCGGCCGAGTCCTCGCCGGGATCTCTCGGCGGGCCTGAAGCGGTGGATCGGCACACCGTAGAGTTCGACGCGGCCCTTGGACGGGACGAATCCGCCGATGGCGTTCATCAGGGTCGATTTGCCGGCGCCGTTGGTGCCGATCAGTCCCACAATCTCACCGGGGGCTACTTCGATATGGGCGTTGTCAACCGCCAGCCGGCCGCCAAAACGCACGGAGATCTCAGTGGCTGCCAGGGCCGGAGCAGAAGTCTTGGGAACTGGGGCCGGTGCTGGGAGCGCGGCGGGCACAGTGTGGGTTTGCTTGGCCACCGGCGGTGGTCGGCGGACCTCCAACCAGGTGATGATCCGGTCGCGGGCCGAGTAGGCGATCTGCACAAGGCCGCTGGGAAAGTACAAAAGAAGAATCAGCAAGCCGACTCCCGAGGTGAACAGGGGGATCAGTCGGTTGGTGGGAGCGAAGGCGGGAAGGCCGATCACCCACAGGGCACCGAAAACTGGCCCGATGGTGGCACCGATGCCGCCGATGATGGCCATGGAGATCAGCCGCAGCGATTCCCCGGTTCCAAAGAAGCGACCCGTCAGGGGGACCTGATGTATCACTCCGGCCAGCAGGCCGCCGCCCAGTCCGGCAACCGCACCGGCCAAGACGAAGGCTCGCAGCTTGGTTCGCGCCGGGCGAATGCCATAGGCCGCCGAGGCATCGGCGTTGTCCCGGAGAGCTCGGATAGCCCGTCCAAAACTGCTGCGGTGGATGCGGGCCACCGCAATTAGCACCACAGCCAAGACCCCGAGCAGCAGCCAGTAGTAAGTGCGCTGATTGTCGAGGTCGAGACCAAATAGCTGCCCCCGGCGGAAGGAGACTGAGTCGGTGTTTCCGCCGCTGAAAATGGGTCGGCGGAACAGGTATTCCTCGGTGGCCAGGGCGAGAACAAACGTGGCCACAGCCAGCAGCAGGCCGCGCACTCGCAGTGCGCCCACGCCCACCAGCCCGGCGAACCCGGCGGCAGTCACCGCTCCGAGAACAACCGCAGCCGCGAAGGGAATGCCGCTGGATTCGAAGTCGATCAGCCGATTATCGCCCCAGCCGATGTCCAGTTGAATGCCCCGCTGGAAAGAGGCTGCTGAGACGGCGCCGATTCCGGCAAGGGCCATCTGGCCTAACGAAAGCTGACCGGCCCATCCTGTGATGATGGCCACCGACACCGCGCAGATCCCAAAGGCCAGGATGCTGGCGTAGGTGATCTGTCGTGACGGGGTGGAAACGACAATGGGCAGCAGCACCGCAATTGCCCCAGCAAGGCCAAGAGCGATCTTGCCCAGGTGCCGAACCCACCAGATAGACAGCAGGTGCTGGGGAATGGAGCGGATTCTGGGGGCAAACGAGTAACGCCCCGGGGAGTCGTCGTCTTGGCGGCGCTGTATCGCCACCGCCACTAATACACCTATCAGCAGGACGAACTCAAAGAGCCCGCCCTCCACCGGGTAGTTGAACTTGACCAGCGAGAACGTGACGCCAACCACCACACCTCCGACCAGCGAGAGGGGAAACGACCGCATCCGGGCGATGACTGCGGCAGCCAGGGAATTGGCCATGGTGGTGAGTCCGACGGTCTCAAGGCCGCTCACACTGCGGTCGGCCGACAGCAGGATCACCGCGATGGTGGACACCACCCCGGCAATCACCCAGATGGTGAACGAGACCCGCTTCGGGTTGATGCCCGAGACTCGAGACAAGTCGGGGTTAGCCGAGGTGGCCTGAACCGTTCGACCGAAGGGCGTGCGGTCGAGCAGCAGGCCGAGGGCAATGGCGACCAGAGGGGCGACGATCAGCACGCTGAGCTGGGGGCCGGTGATGAAGAGTCCGGCCACATCGGTCAGGGTTGTGTCGACGATGATGGGATAGCGGACGCCGATGCCCCCGCCGACCTCGGGATAGGCCAAGAGGATGCCCTGAGCTAGCTGGGCGACTCCGATCGTGGCCACCAGCAGGATCACTCTCGGCGCGGTGAACAACCGGCGTACCACCCCGGCTTCCACCATGGCGGCGAAGATGGCGCCCACCGAAATGGCGGTGAGTACCGCGGCCCAGAGGGGGACGTCCCAGCGCAGTGCCAATAGGGCCAAGAGACCGGCACCGGGCAAACCCAGATTTCCGGCCGCGAAATTGATGACCCGGGAGGAGCGGAACACCAGGACGATTCCCATTGCCAGCATCCCGTACACCAGTCCATTCACCACCCCGTCGAAGATGAGCTGGCGATTGGCCTCGAGGAACCCCAGCGGCATCAGCCCCCCTCATCCCCCAAGAAAACGGCCCTGACCAGGTCATCTCGCTCGGCGAGTTCAGAGACCGGCCCTTCAAACCGCACTTGGCCCTTCTCGATGAACACGGCTCGGTCGGCCAATTCGAGGGCGATGTTGAGCGACTGCTCGACGATGACGATGGTCTGCCCGGTGGATTGGAGGCGCTCGATGTGGCCTATGAGCTCGGCCACCGCAGTGGGAGCCAAGCCGAGGGACAGCTCGTCGATGAGGAGGACTTCGGGCGGGCACAACAGCGTTCGGGCCAATGCCAGCATCTGCTGTTGGCCGCCCGACAAGGAGTCGGCCCGGTCGTCGAGGCGGGAGCGAAGCTCGGGAAACAGCTCAAGGACATGCTCGATGCGACGCTGTCGCTCGGCCTTGTCGTCTCGAAGCTGGTAGGCCCCCATTTCCAAGTTGTGGCGAACGCTGAGCGGTGCCCACACGCCGCTTCCCCCCAGCAGGGTCTGGATTCCCATATCCGTTCGCTGCTCGGGGGTCGAGAAGGTGATGGTGCGGCCGCCCAAGCGCACCACTCCCCGTTCGGGGGTGCCGAGCCCGGCGATGATCCGCAAAATGGTCGATTTACCGGCCCCGTTGGTGCCCAGCAGGGCCAGGGTCTCGCCCTTGCGGACTTCAAAGCCCACGTCGAAGAGAACCTGCACGTTGCCGTAGCTGAAGTCGATATCGGCCAATTGCAGGGCGGGAATGTGCTCGGGGTTCTCCCGTTGGCGATTGCTTTCGGCCTGCTCCTCGAGTATCTCGGCCACGTTGCGCGACAGGTCCCGCCGGATGTGGCGGGCGCCGTTCAACATGAATGCCCCACCGACGATGGTGGAGGGCAGGCCCAGCACCAGGATGGTGGTCTTGGGGCCGCTGGCATCGACCACCATGGCCGACAGCAGCCCGCCGCCCGCCGCGCCGATGAAGAAGATGTACAGCGTGGACAGCGCCGAGCCGATGCCCCGAAGCCGGTAGGGGACGACGGCCTGCATCAGGGGCCCGACCATGGCGAACGCGGCGAACATCATCAGCGTGCCGGGAACGTCCAACACGGCGAAAAGCCACGGGTTGGGCATGTTGAACTGGATGGGCAGCAACAGCGCGGAGGGCAGGATTAGCGCGCCGATCAGCGCCATCGCCCGAGTGGGGCTCTGGCGGTAGAGGCGGTCGAACCGCCGCCCGACTAACGGCATGATGGCGATGACCCCGACCCCGGACGCGGTGGTTAGGGTGCCGCGGCCCAGAGGCCCCAGGCCATACTCGTCCTCGAGGAACAACGAGGTGAGCACCGGTCGGCTGAACAGCCCGAAACCCAGTGCGGCGAACCCGAGGAGCACCGTGCGCAGGGTGGCCACCTTGTTGAGCCGGGCGAACGCCGCTTCAAGCGAGATGGGGGCCGGGTCGACAGCGTCGCCAGCTTTGCCCAAGACGTCGGTCTTCTCCCACTGGCCTCGCACCGGCTCAGGGAGCCGGAAGGCCAACACGGCCACCACGGCCACCGGGATCCAAAGGGTGTAGTAGGTCCAACGCCAGCTGACGACGGCGGCAATGCCCCCCACCAGCACGGGGCTGACGATGCTCACCGTGCGTCCGGACATGATGGTGAGCGACGCGATGCGGCCCCGCACCCCGATGGGGTACTGGTCGGCGATGAGCGAATTGTGGACTGGCAGGGTGTTGGACTTGGCGATCCCGGTTCCGAGCCGGGCAAAGAAGAACACCGCCACATTGCGGGCCAGACCGGACAGCAGCGAGAAGAAGCCAAAGGCGAGGCTGGCCGCCCCGATGACCGGTCCCCGGCGAAATCGGTCGGCGAGCCAGCCCATGGGCAATGCCCCTAGGAACACAAACGACACCGAGGCGGCCCCCAAGAAGACGATGACCCCGTCGCCGACTCCGAAGCTGTCGCGGATTTCGGGAGCGAGGACGGAAAGCGCCGCCGCTTCAAGCTCGTCGAGGCTGTTGAGGATCAACAACACGACAAAGGTGGCCACACCTCCCTTGGCCAGACCTTCCCGCAGCGACATCTCCTCGCTGCCCACACCGGGCAGCACGTCGTCGGGGAACAGCACCTCATCGTCTGCGTCGGTTTGATCCGTTTGGCTGTCGAGCACCCGGCGGGACAGGGCACCCGCGTCATCATTGGCCGCGTCAGTCATCTGTCCCCCTTTCCGGCAGCGTGGTTAACGGTTCTGGAAGAGCTCTTGGGCCTCTTGTCGGTGCATGAAGCGCGGGTCGGACAGCGCGGCGACATAGCGCGGGGGCAGTCCATCCCAAGAGCCGATTCTGGTGTCCCCGTAGAACGGGAACATGCCGTCTCGCCAATCGGTGGCGATCACCGTAAGGGCCTTGATCTCGGGCCGGCGCCGGACCAGTTCGAACATGGCTTCGTACCAAGCCCATTGATCCTCGATGTCGCCGATCTCAAGCAGCCCGTCGCGAAACGACTCCGGGCGATCAGGGTCGACCAGGTTCCAGTCGAAGAAGAACGGGCAGGATTCGGGGATCATCACCGGCTTTTTCTCTTCCCGGCACCGGTCGAGGAAGGCGGTGGTCTCGGTGCGCTCGAAACCAATGGGGGCGAACACGTCCATGGCCGCCCAGTCGACGTACTCGTTGCCGGGCCACCAGTCGAACGGGTCTCGGAACTGGAACGAGCCCGCTGCCGAGCACCAGGTGGCGGCCACGTTGTGAGCCTCCTCTTTGCGGAAGAGTTCGACGATGTGGGGAAAGAGGTCCTTGTAGGCCTCAGTGTCGTGGGGGTCGAAGCTGAGGTTGAACTCGTAGCCGATCCGCAGCCACACCGGAATATCCAGCTCGCGCAGGCACCGCGCCATGCGGCGCAGCGACTCATTGCACGCGCCGCTGGCCACCACCTTCTCAACTGGGCGAACGTGAAGCCCCACGATCAGCGGGGTCTGGGGACGCTTGGCCAACAGGTTTCCGGCACCCTGGCAGAAGGCGTCGAGGATTCCATCGCTGGTGTCGTGGACGTGGGCATAGGTGCTCACCACGCCCGGCTGGGGTTCGATGGTGGCCTCGTATTCCGAGAGCTCGCCGTCTTCCACGAGGTGGGGCCGGTCCTCGACTCCGAGCTGGCCCCAGCAGTGCAGCACCCGACCGGCGGGAGGCTCGAACGGAGCGCCGAAGTCAACTGGTTCGAGGGAACGGTCAGGGGGCTGGACAGTGATCTGCAATCTGTCGGAGTCCCGTCGCATGGCCCCAACCTAATGTGAAAACGTAATGGGTCAGATCTCTACGGGGGGACGGAACCATGCGCTTACGAATCATTGGGGCAATCGCTGTCCTGTTGCTCTTGGCATCGGCGTGCGGCGGCGGGGATTCCGAACCGGCAGCCGACGACGGTGCTCAGGAGCCGGAGACTCAACCGGTCCAAGAGGAGGGGGCTGAGCCGTCGCCAACAGATGCACCGGAGAGCGATGCCGAGCCGGAAGAGGCCGCTTCTGAGGCCACGCCGTCGGCGGCCGAGACTTCTGAGTCCACCGAAGAGGCGCCGGAGCCCGAAGCGTCGGAGCCCACCCCCGAGCCCACGCCGATCGTGCTCACCGACTCGTTCCGAGGCGTCACCGCCGAAGCAATCAAGATTGGGATTGTCATCGTCGACGTCTCCGTGATCGGGCGATCCAATGGTGACGTCGAGGCGAAGTGGCAGGCCGTCATCGACGATGTCAACGCCAGCGGGGGAGTGCTCGGCCGTCGGCTCGAGCCGGTATTCGTGGCTTATTCGCCGCTGGGCGCAGTCGAAACCGAAGCCGCCTGCGTGAAGCTGACCCAGGACGAACAAGTGTTCGCCGCCATGGGACTCCTGCTGACCAATCTGAACTGCTTCACCGACGTGAACGACACGATCTTTATCAACTCCGGACCAGTCAGCCAAGAGGAGTTCGACCGTTCAAAGGCCGTCGCTATCGGTTCGGGCGCGCTCCCCGCTCGGGGCGCGGCACTCGGCGTTGAGGCGCTGGTGCGGGCTGGGGCCTTCGATGGGCCGGTGGCGGTTCATGTCGCTGCCGACACTGGATCGGAGCGCGATCATTACGTGGACGCGCTTGTTGCCGCGGGAATCGAGGTCGTGTCCGAGACCGTCGCCACAGACACCGGAGGCGACGTCGCCGCAACTGAAGCCGAAATGCAGGCATTTGCCCAGCGGTGGCAGGCCGACGGTGCCGAAATCATATTTGGAGTGGGGTCGGGAGCGGTCCTCGATATCGTTCCCGGTCTAGATCGGAGTCCCTACCGCCCGGCGATAGTGTTCGTAGGCCCCATCGGTCTCGATGCTCAGCTTTATCGCGATCTCGGCTATTCCGTCGATCCCCTCGAAGGGGCAATCGCACTCGGCTCGCTGGGATTCGAGGATTTGGCCTTGGCGGGTGACCCAAGCATTGCCGCTTGCGTTGAGCGCTTTGAGGCGGCATCAGGCGAGACGGTGATCATCAGCCCCGAGCCTGGCGAAGTGGTGAACCTGAACACCACAGTCTGGGCGTGCCAAGGAGTGGAGATATTCACCCAGATCGCCACGGCCGCCGGAGCCGATCTAACCAATGATTCGTTCCGGGCCGCCGCTGAGAGTGGTCTCAGTCTTGACGTGACCGCCAATTCGGCGGCATCGGTCGCCGCCGGCAAGTTCGACATCAGCGATGGGGCCCCGATTCTCCTTGTCTTCGATCCACCCTCCGACGCCTTCGTCCCCTTGAACTAATCCATGCCCGAGTTGCCCATCCCCGAGCGGGTGGCTGACCTCCTATCTCGCATGACTTTGGAGGAAAAGGCCGCCCAGATTGTGGGCGTCTTCCCCGCGGCGTTCATGGGGCCAACCGGGCCCGACCCCGACAGGATGAGCCAGATGATTCCCCACGGAGTGGGCCACCTCTGCATGGGCGGGGGTCTGGCCCGCCAGCCCCGGGATTTGGCCGTGGTTCTCAACGCAATCCAGGAGTGGTTGAGGGACAACACCCGGCTCGGTATTCCCGCCATGGTCCACAACGAGTCGCTGTGCGGCTTGGCCCAAGACTCGGCCACTGCCTTTCCCACCGCCATCGGCTTGGCGGCCACCTTCCAACCGCAACTCATCGAGCAGATGGCCGCAGTGGCCAGCCGCGAGGCTCGAGCTGTCGGCATCAATCACGTGCTCTCTCCCGTGCTGGACGTGAACCGCGACGCCCGATGGGGCCGAGTCCACGAGACCTACGGCGAGGACCCCTTCTTGTGTACCGCGATGGGGATCGCCTTCGTGCGCGGCATGCAGACCGATGATCTTGCTGCCGGCACGGTGGCCACCGGCAAGCACTTCCTGGGCTACTCCTACACCGAGGGCGCCCTCAACCAGACGGCCAGCCCCATGGGGCCGCGTGCCGTTCACGAGGTTTATGCCCTGCCCTTTGAGGGCGCCATCCGCGACGCCGGGCTGGCCTCGGTGATGAACTCGTATTCTGAGATCGACGGGGTGCCAGTGGCCGCTTCTTCAGAGATCCTCACCGACCTGCTTCGCGGCCAACTCGGGTTCGGGGGCTGCGTGGTGGCCGACTACTCGGCGGTGACCCGGCTCCGCAAGCCCCACGCGGTGGTCGCCACCGATGCCGAGGCGGGAATATTGGCCCTGTCAGCCGGACTCGACATCGAGCTCCCCACAGGAATCGGCTATCCCTCGCTGCCCGATGCGGTCCGCAACGGGGACCTCGACGAATCGGTGCTTGACCTGGCCGTGGAGCGGGCCCTCACCCAGCGCTTCCAGGTCGGCCTCATGGACTCTCCCACCGTGGATCCCGACCGGGCCGCGGAGGCGTTCAACCAGCCCGAGGCGTTGGAGTTGGCCCGAACCATCACCGACGCGTCGCTGGTCCTGCTGGAGAACGACGGCATCCTTCCCCTCCGCCGCGATGTCGGAACGGTGGCGGTGATCGGGCCGATGGCCGACACGCTGCGAGGCTTGTTCGCGGCGTACACCCCGGCCGCGGCCGTTGAGCTCGGTATGGCGATGTCCCGCGGTCTCGAGGGGTCGATGGCCGGGCTCTTCGCGGCCTCTGAAGATGGCGACGACTCGAGCTCTCCCGATGCAACTCTCGACGCGGTCACCAAGATTTTCCACAGCACCGGGGCCATCATCGACCCGGTCGAGCTCGACCAGGCGGTTGGGGACATCTACCCCAATATGGGCACCATTGCCGATGCCATCGCCCAACACACCCCGGTCACGAGTACGAAGGGCTGTGACTGGACCCGACCCGACGAAGACGGCATCGACGAAGCGGTGGCCGCGGCCCGAGCTGCGGATGTGGTGGTTCTGGCCGTGGGCGAGAAGACCGGCTGGGTGGGCGACGCCACCGGGGGAGAGGGGCGAGATCGGAAGACGCTTGAGCTTCCCGGTGCCCAGCCCGAGTTGGTTCGTCGAGTGATCGCGTCCGGTGTGCCCACGGTTGCGGTGGTGGTCAGCGGTCGTCCGCTTGACATCGCCGAAGATCTGGCCGATGCCAAGGCCATCCTCCAGGTTTGGCATCCCGGCCCTGAGGGCCCGAAGGCGATCGCCTCGGCCCTGTTCGGCGAGCTGAACCCCGGGGGCAAGCTTCCCGTTTCGTTCCCGGCGGGTGTGGGGGCATCGCCCACGTATCACGGCCACAAGCACGGCAGCGGATTCTCATCCGACCGGGCCTACGTGGACGGCCCCAGTACTCCAATCTGGGCCTTCGGCCACGGTCGCTCCTACACCACATTCGAGATCAGCGATCTCACCCTGTCGGACACCAGCGCCCCCGCTGGCGATGTGGTTGTGGTCGGCTGTGGGGTGAAGAACACCGGCGACCGCGCCGGCGACGAGGCAGTGCAGCTCTATGTGCGTGATGTGGTGGGCTCGGTTACCCGTCCCGTCCGACAACTGGCCGGATTCCATCGGGTGTCGCTTGATCCCGGCGAGAGCTGCCGTGTCGAGTTTGAATTCGACACCAGCCAGCTCGCCTTTTTGAACCGCGACTTCGAATTGGTGGTGGAGGAGGGCGACATCGAGGTGATGGTGGGGCAGTCGTCGACCGATCTCCCCCTCAGGGCCAATCTCGAGCTAACCCACAGTCTCAAGCTCGACCACCGCACTTCGTTCACCACCCCGTCGCGGGTGGTATGAGTGGGGGATATGGATTTTCGTTTTGGGATGGTTGGGCACGGCCACATCACCGGTCAGTTTCTGGGGGCGATGGAGGTTGTGGAGGGGGCATTCGTTGCTGCGGTGGCGGGGAGGGACGCGGGCCGGGCCGGTGCGTTTGCCCGGCAGAACGGCATTGCGGCGAGTTATGGGTCGGTGGGGGAGATGCTTCAGGGCGAGGAACTCGACGCGGTGTACATCTGCCCGCCTCATCCGTCCCATGCCGAGGCGGCCGTTGCCTGCATTGACGCCGGGGTGGCGGTGCTGGTGGAAAAGCCCATCGCGCCCAACCTGGAGGGGGCGACTCGCATCGTGGAGGCCGCCCAGAACGCCGGGGTTTTCGCCATGGAGGCGATGTGGACTCGGTTCTTGCCCATCTATGAGGTGGTGCGGAGCTGGATAGACGAGGGGCGCATCGGCGATGTGCGGCAGTTGTCGGCCTCGTTCGGCTTTGCCGCTCCCGTGATGCCCGAGCACCGGCTGTTCAATCCAGACCTGGCCGGGGGGAGCCTGCTCGATGTTGGGGTCTACCCGCTGCACTTGGCCCGGTGGCTGTACGGCGCACCGCCGGTGGACTACGGGGTGGTGGCCCGGGTGGGCGAGACCGATGTGGATGAGATCGTCTCCATTTCGGCGTCGTATCCGGGGGGCGGTTTGGCCCAGCTCGGCTCTGCGGTGGTGGCCGAACTGGAATCGAGCGCGGTGATCTCCGGGACCGAAGGGTCGATCGAGATACCTGTCTTTTGGGCCGCCGACCGGGCCATTCTCCGAGCCGGGGGCCAAGAGGAGACCGAGGCGATTCCCCATCCGGCCAACGGGTTCGAATACGAGATCCAAGAGGTGGTGGACTGCGTTCGGAACGGGCGCACCGAAAGCGAGCGCATGCCGCTGTCGTCAACGTTGGAGATGGCCGGACTGTGCGATGAGATTCGAGCCCGCATCGGGGTGGTGTACCCCTTCGAAACCGAAATGGGGCAGTAGTGGAGTACGTGGAGTTTCCCGGAGTCGCCACCCCGGTGAGCCGGGTGGTTCAAGGGGCCATTGGCCTGTTCGCATTGGACGACCCAGGTCGCTTCGCCATGCTCGATGCCGCCGTTGATGCGGGGATCAACACGTTCGACACCGCGGTGAACTACGCCTTCGGCGACGACGGGGTGGATGCCATCCTCGGCCGGTGGGTCCGCCACCGGGGAGGTCGGGACGGCATCGTCTTCTTTGCCAAGGGGTGCCACCCCGAGCTTCCCGACTGGAGTCCCCGGGTGACCCCTGAGGCCATAGCTGCGGACATGGAACTGTCGCGACGCCAGATCGGCGTGGACGAGCTCGATCTATGGATGTTCCACCGCGACGATCCCGCCATGGACATCGGAACTCTGGTTGAGACGGTCAACGCCGCCATCGACCGGGGCCACATCGGAGCGTGGGGGGTGTCGAATTGGACGAAGGCCCGGGTGGAGGCGGCCGTGGAATACGCCGACGCTCACGACCTGCGGGGACCGGTGGCCAACAGCGCCCATTGGAGCCTTGTCGACCAGCTTGACGAGCCGTGGGACGACGTGGTCACGCTCACCGGTGCGGGGCGGGCGGCCGACCGGGCCTGGCACCAGGAACGGGGGGTGAGGGTTGTCGCCTGGTCGCCGCTGGCCGGGGGATTTCTGAGCGAGCGGATCGGCCGCGACGAGCTGGAGTCGGCCACCGAGGGGCATCTGGCCGACACCGCCCGGTGCTATCTCAATGAGGTCAATTGGGCGCGGCGGGAGCGGGCCGCCGAGGTGGGCCGCCAGCATGGATTGAGCCTGAGCCAGGTGGCGCTGGCCTGGGCGCTCCACGCCGACTTCGAGCCGCTGGTGATCGTGGGCAACGCCTCGGTGGAGGAAGTGGAGCAGAGCACCGCGGCGGAGAGGGCAGAGCTGTCCGCCGAAGAGGTCGACTACGTCTTCTCGGGCTAGCTGCCCTAGCGGGTCTGGCCCTCCACGCCCACTTGGTCGAGCACATCGCCGCTGTCGTTGTGGCTGTGGGTGAAACCGAGCTGGCGCTCGATGGCCACCGTGTCCTCGGATCGATAGGCGATCACGTAGGCCCGGCGGAAACCGGCGGTGGAGTTGCCGCCCGAGCCGTGCATCACCCGCTCGTTGTGCACGGTCACGTCGCCCCGGGCGATGGGCACGGGAACCGGCTCGTCGCCCTCCTGCAATTCGGTGCCCAGGGCGTGAGACTCGCCCCGGTCACCGTACTGGGGGGTGTGGGGGCGCAGCTCCGGTTCCCGATTGGTGGCCGGCACGAAGCGCATGCAGCCGTTCTCGATGGTGGAGTCGTCGATGGCCAGCCAGAAGGTGGCCGTGCGGGTGTCGGGGGTATCGGGCCAGTAGGCCATGTCCTGGTGCCAGGCGAACACCGCATCGAGCTTGAATGGTTGTTTGGCCAGGATCTGGTCGTAGTCGATGGTCATCCCGTCGCCGCACAGTTGGCGGGCGGCTGAGGCCGTTCGGCGCTCGTAGACGTTGCCCTGCCACGCCGGGTAGTAGCGCCGGGGCAGCATCACGTTGATGATTGAGAAGTCTTCGGGGTCTCGGCCGTAGTCGCCGGCCATGTCGCAGTAGTCCTTGCCCGGCACCTCTATCTCGCGGCGGAGGAACCGGTCGTAGACAGCCTCGAGCTCGCCCACCTCGTCGTTGGTCAGCACCCCCCGCAAATGCACATAGCCGTGTTCCGCGAAGTACGCCTTCTCCTCATCGGAAACCCGGTACTCGTCCCCGTCGATCCGGTCGCTCATAGGCTCGGCCTCACCGATTCAACCTTAGATTCACGGGCAGATGTCATGGCGAGACGGGTTGAATTGCCCGTCTTGGTTCTGTTGCCGGGGTGCTCGGTAGCCTCGGTTCGCTATGAGTGGGGCGTTAGACGTGGTGGGGATCGGCAACGCCATTGTCGATGTGATCAGCACTGAAGATCACGAGTTCATCGAGGCTCATGGCCTGGTGAAGGGGGCGATGACGCTGATCGACGCCGAGCGGGCTGAGGAGTTGTACGGCGCCATGGCGCCGGCCATCGAGACGTCGGGAGGGTCGGCGGCCAACACGGTGGCCGGGGTGGCGTCGTTCGGCGGACAGGTGGGCTACATAGGAAAGGTGCGCGACGACCAGCTCGGCGAGGTGTTTGCCCACGACATCGGGGCGCTGGGGGTGCGCTTCTAGGTGGCTCCGGCCGCCGACGGGCCGCCCACCGCCCGGTGCCTCATCATTGTGACTCCCGACGCGGCCCGCACCATGAACACCTACTTGGGGGCCAGTACCGAATTGCACCCCGACGACATCGATCCCGACCTGGTGGGGGCAGCCCAGGTGCTGTACTGCGAGGGCTACATCTGGGACGTGGACATCACCAAGGAGGCCATCCGCAAGGCCATCTCGATCTGCTCGGCCGCCGGGGGCACCATCTCGTTCACACTGTCGGACAGTTTCTGCGTGGAGCGCCACCACCAGGAGTGGCTCGACTTGGTGGACGGCCCCATCGACCTGCTGTTCGGCAACGAGCACGAGATCTGCACGCTGTATGAGACCGGCGACGACTTCGAGGCCGCGGTGGCCGCGGTACAGGGGCGGTGCCAGGTGGCCGCGCTGACCCGGAGCGAGCGGGGATCGGTGTTGGTCACTCCCACCGAGATCATCGAGGTGCCGGCCGCACCGGCGGCTGAAGTGGTGGACACCACAGGAGCGGGCGACCTGTACGCCTCCGGCTTCCTCTACGGCTGGACTCGGGGTATGGACCTGGCCCAGTGCGGAAGGCTGGGCTCTTTGGCTGCCACCACGACCATCAGCCAGTTCGGCGCCCGCCCCTCAGGCTCGCTGGCCCATTTGGCCCAGTAGCTCCCCGCCGAACGCGGTGCGGGAAGTGTCGTCGACGCCTTCTACCATCAGGGCATGAACCCATTCGAGCGGGCCGAGCTGGCCGGAGCAGAGCTGGTCGAGCAGTTGGGAGGCCGCTTTGACGCTGCCGTGGTGCTGGGCTCGGGCTGGGCCGAGGTCGCCGAAGGGTTGGGCGCAGCCGAAGCAGTGGTCGCGGCCGAGACCATCACCGGATTCCACCCCCCGTCGGTGCCTGGCCATGGCGGGACCCTCCGATCGGTGACCGTTGACGACCGGCGGGTGCTGGTGATGGCCGGGAGGGTCCATCTCTACGAGGGCCATCCTCCGGCCGACGTGGTCCACGGTGTTCGGGCCGCGGTGGCGGCGGGATGCTCCACGGTGGTGCTCACCAACGCGGCCGGTTGCATGAACCCTGCCTTCGGAGTGGGCCAGCCGGTGCTGATCAGCGATCACATCAACCTCACCGGCCAGTCCCCGCTGTTCGGCCCAGCCCCGCCCGAGGGCTACGCCATCCGGTTCACCGACCTGACCGATCTTACTCGTCCCGCATCCGCGAGGCCGTGCGTCGCATCGACCCGACGGTGGGCGAGGGGGTGTACGCCGGGCTGGTGGGGCCGCACTTCGAAACCCCGGCGGAGATCACCATGCTGGCCCGCATGGGCGCCGACCTGGTGGGCATGTCCACCGTGCTGGAGGCCATCGCCGTTCGCCATCTGGGGGCTGAGGTGGCCGGGGTGTCGCTGGTTACCAACGCGGCCGCCGGCATGGGAGAGGCGCTGGATCACCAAGAAGTGCTGGATGCCGGCCAGGCCGCCCAGAGCCGGGTCACCGACGTGCTGAGCACCGTGATCAGAGTGCTGTGAGTTTCCAGGCCCCAACGCCCGAAGAGTGGCTGGCTGCTGACCCTGACCCAGTCACACGAACTGAGCTGCAGCAGTTGATCGACGCGGGCGACCAAGCGGGAATAGACGACCGATTCGGCGACCGCCTTCGGTTCGGCACTGCCGGAATTCGGGGCCCTATGGGCGCCGGCCCCAACCGCATAAACCGGGTGGTGGCGCGCCAGTTCTCCGCCGCGCTGGCCGGGTGGCTCGGTGGCAGTGGCGGGGTGGTGATAGCCCACGACGCCCGCCAAAACTCCGACATTTTTGCCGCCGACATCGCCGAGATCCTGGCCGGGGCTGGCTGCTGGCCCGTGACGCTGCCCCCCAATTCGCCCACCCCCGTCTTGGCCTTCGCCGTCACCAAACTCACGTGCGCGGCAGGTGTCATGGTCACCGCCAGTCATAATCCCGTCGGCGACAACGGTTTCAAGCTGTACCTGGCTGACGGCGCCCAGGTCATCCCGCCCCACGATCAGGCCATCGAAGCGATTATGGCAGCCCAGCCGCTGCCTCCCTTGGACCTGCCCGATCGAGGTTCCGATCCGGAGTGGCCGCAAAAGGTCTCAGTAGAGGTGGATTACATAGCGGCCATCTTGGCCAATGTTCCCCGCCTCTACTCGTTCCACCCGCTGGCTTACACCCCTCTTCAAGGGGTGGGGCTGCACTATGTAAACTTCGCGCTGACACAGTTGGACAATGGCGAACCCTTTGTAGTGGAAGACGAAGCCGAGCCCGATCCCCTATTCCGCAACGTTGTCTCGCCCAATCCCGAGAACCACGACACCCTGGCCAAGGTGATCAAGCGAGCCGAGCAGATCGACACCCCCTTGGCCATAGCCAACGACCCAGACGCCGACCGGATGGCGGCCGTGGTGTGGGCTTACCAGAACGAGTGGCGCGTATTGACCGGCGATGAGATCGGAGCGCTGCTTTGCGACTGGATTCTGGGATTGGGAGTCGAGTCAGGTGGAGACGAGCGTGTGGTGGCCTCCAGCATCGTCTCGGGCCGACTGGTCGGCCGCATCGCTGAGGCCCGGGGCGCTACCCATGTGGAAACACTGACCGGCTTCAAATGGATCGCCCGGGCAGCCGACAACCTCAAACCCCGGCCCGGTCACCTGCCTTGGAGGTTCGTGTTCGGCTACGAAGAGGCGTTGGGCTTTGCCTGCAACAACAGGGTGAGGGACAAAGACGGCATCAGCGCGGCGGTCCATTTCACCATGATGTGCAGACATCTGGCCTACGAGGACGGCCGGACCCCCATTGAACGGCTTGCCGAGCTGATGGACGAGTTCGGCCTCCATCGCACGGATCAGGTGAGCGTGGAACTGGGCAGACGTCCTGGGACAGAGATCATGGAAGCTGTTCGAGCCAACCTGCCTAGTCAATTCGGAGGCGTGGCGGTAACCGAGACCACCGACTTCAAAGAAGGTGCCAGTGGTCTGTACCCCGCGGATGTGCTCCGGTTCGACCTTGCCGACGGAAATCGGGTGTCCCTGCGTCCCAGCGGGACCGAACCCCAGATCAAGGGCTACATCGAGGTAGTCGGCGACATCCAGTTCCCCGACCCGCTCCAAACTTTGAGCGAGGCGGTCCGAGAGCTGATTGACAGGGCAGAGAGCTCTGGTCGCAGATGAGCCCCGTGAGGGCTGTGGGTGGCGCCGCAGGCGGACCTGGCCGCTCCGCCGGACAGGCCGCCGTAGGTGACAGGACCCGCAGCCCGGACGAGCGCTGAGCGCGTGCGAAGAATGTCCTAGGAGGCCAGCGCAGCGATCTCGGACCGCTGAGCAGGAGACATTGCCCAGTCGGCCGCCGCCACGTTGGAGGCCACCTGGGAGGGCTTGGTGGCGCCGCAGATGACGGTAGCCACCGCCGGATTGGACACCAGCCACCCGATGGCCAGCTCAAGAATGCTGTGGCCCGAGTCGGCGGCATAGTCGGTAAGCCGGTCCACTGCGGCCAAGTTGTCCTCACTGAGGAACATGTCGCGCATCTCGCCCTTCCACATCGACAGGCGCGATCCCTCGGGAGGCGTCATCCCCGAGTACTTGCCGGTGAGCAGTCCGGACTCCAAAGGGAAATAGGGGACCACCATCATCCCCGTGCGCTCGCAGGCGTCTGCCACGCCCTCATCCTCCACGCTGCGGGTTAGCACCGAGTAGTGGTTTTGCACGCTGGCGTAGTTGCCCGCTTCCGCCTGCACCGCGGCGCGAGTCGCTTCGTCGATCTGCTCGGCGCTGAAGTTGGAACAGCCGATCTCCAGTACCTTGCCCTCGTCCACCAGCTCTTGAAGCGCCCCCAACGTCTCGGCCTGCGGGGTATCGGTGTCGGGCATGTGGAGCTGGTAGTGGTCGATGCGGTCGGTGTTCAGCCGGGTGAGGCTGGCCTCCACGGCTTGGCGAATCCAGGCCGGGTCGCCGCCCTTCTGGCCTTCGGGCAGGGCGCCCGGATGGCCGAACTTGGTGGCCACAATCACCTGGTCGCGCCGGCCGCCCAACGCGGCGCCGAGGAACTCCTCAGACTTGCCCCGGCCATACAGGTCGGCGGTGTCGAAGTAGTTGATCCCGGCGTCCATAGCGGCGTCGACAACCGTCTGAGTGGCATCGGCGTCGATGGTCATGCCGAAGTTGTTGCACCCCAGCCCGATAACCGAGGCCGACAAGCTTCCAATGCTGCGCATCTCCATGCGCTGGGACACTACAGCGGGAAGCGGTGGGCGGCCTGTTCGTAGACGTCGGGAGCGAGGTCTCCCTGGGGCCGCCCCGAACGCACGGCAGCCACCTCATCCACCGCCACTGTGGCACTTCTTAAACAGCAGGCGATCCCCACGGTGGGGTAGTCGCCGGTAGCTATCACCACATGGCCATAGCGGTCGGCAACTCCGAATGAATCGGCGAACCCCGGCTCGAAAAGAGCTGGCCGCTTGGGTCGGTCAATCCACAGCAGGCCGATCTCCACCGCATCGAGCCGGTAGGCCGAGGGAGAGCCCACCGATGCCAGATGAGCCCGGATGGCATCGGTCTCGCTCCGCGGCCCCTCGATGCGCACCATCCGCCCGCCCTCAAAGGTCAAAGCCACCGAGGAACGGGCGTACCAGCCCATCGGCAGCCAAATGTCGCCGGGCGACATGACCACGGTTCCCTTGGCAGTTTCTTCAGCCGGGGAAGACCCGATCATCCCCCGGGGCCACTCGGCGACCGTGCCGGGCACGGTGACCAGGCCGTCGTGCATCCACCGGCGGGCACCTCTCAAACCGATCCGCAAGTTTGTGCCCTTGTCATCGCCTACGTGCAGTTCCTGTCCGGCTTCCAGCAGGTCCAATCCCCGTTTGACCCGACGGCTCAATCCGACATGGGGTACCACTCCGTGCAGTTCGCCGGTGGTGTGGGCAACCACCGACAGCACTCGGGCGTTGTGAGAGACCAGGGTTTCAGCCGCATCCGAGTAGCCGTCGAGCAGGTTGACGACGATGTCGGGCATTGTCGGCTCAGCATTCTCTTCGTTAGACGACTGATCGTCGACAAACACCGATTCGGCCTGGGCCCCGATTTGGTCTAAGGCATGGATTGCGGCGTCAACCAGTGCAGGGTCAGTGGCCCCGTCGGACAGCACCATTGCTGGGCGCCCGGGTGCGGCCCGGCACAGCTCCAACTGGCGGGCCAAGACATCAACTGCTCGGCGGTTGGCTGAATTTGATCTCATCTCTTCACCTATCTACTGCCGCCCAGCGATGCGGTGCAACCGGGGTATCCGTTAATTCTGGTTTGGGCGGGAGTATTTTCTGAGTATGTCGCCAAGGTTTTGTGCGCGATCGACATGCGGCGAACATGCTTCGGCAATCCTGTTGATCAACGCCCGAGACTTGTCGGCGCAGTTGATCGACATCCAAGACGACACCGGTATCGCCGGTGTGCCGCTGTGCCGTCATCATGCGGATGCGGTTGTGGTGCCGTTGGGCTGGACCCTGGCGGACTTGCGGACCCCATTCGATGAGTCCGATTTCGAGCCCGAGCTAGTGCTGGTGGACGACGCCTCTTCCGAATCTCCGAGGGCCTTCAGGCTTCCCGATATGGAGGAGGCGATGGTGGAGGACATGGAAGACGCCGCGGTGGGGGAGGTTCCACCGTTGCTCAGCCGGGCATTCAGGGCCGCCGGGTTGGACTGACTCGCCGAGACCACGGAATCCGAACCAAAGGGAGCTGGCTTATAGCGCAGGTCGCCTCCAGGCCCGTAGGCTGCTGCCATGACCATCGTCGATATCCACGAGAAGCCCAGCGAACTGCTGCTTCCCGACCCCGAGGCCCAGCGCATCCGGTACACGCTCATCTCGGTTGACGACCACCTGGTGGAGCCCCCCTGGCTGTTCGAGGGTCGGCTGCCCGCCCGGTTCGCCGATCGGGCGCCGAAGGTTGTCGAGAGCGGTGACGGGGGCCAGCACTGGGAATTCGACGGCGAGATCTACGCTCAGCTCGGCCTGAACGCCCTGGTGGGGAGGGCCGACCGCAACGACTTCACCATGGAGCCCGCTCGCTTCTCCGACATGCGGCGGGGCTCCTGGGACATCAAGGCCCGCATCCATGACATGGACCTGGGCGGCATCTGGGCATCGATCTGCTTTCCCAGCCAGATCACCGGCTTTTGCGGCCGGGTCTATTCCGACTGCTCCGATCCAGAGCTGGGCTTGGCGGTGACCCGGGCGTTCAACGACTGGATTTATGAGGAGTGGTGGGGCTCGTACCCGGAGCGCATCATCCCCATGGGCATCACCTGGCTGAAGGATGCCGATCTGGCCGCCGCCGAGATCCGCCGCAACGCCGAGCGGGGTTTCGTGGCCGTCACGCTGCCGGAGATTCCCCACAACATCGATCTGCCGTCCATCCACAGCGAATGGTGGGAGCCGGTGTGGAGGGCGTGCGAGGAGACCGACACCGTGATCTGCCTGCATGTGGCGTCGTCGGGACACGTCATGCCCACAGACCCCGGTGGACCGCCCATTGGTGTTGGGGCCACCATGTTCCAGATGCACGCCTATGCGGCCGCGGCCGACTGGGTGTGGTCGGGAATCCCGGTGCGCTATCCCAACATCAAGATCGCCATGTCGGAGGGAGGATGCGGCTGGGTGCCCATCATGTACGACCGGCTCAAGCACCAGATCGAGATCTCCGGCCACGGTCGAAGCTTGTGGCCCGGCGGCACCGACATCGGCCCCCACGAAGTACTGATGCGCAACTTCTACTACTGCACCATCAACGACCCGTCTTCCATCGACGCGGTGATCGCGATGAACCTCGACCACACCATGGTGGAAACCGACTACCCCCACGCCGACTCCACATGGCCCAATTGCCAGGACACTCTGGAGTCGAAGCTGGGGCATTTGAGCGACGACGTGATCCGCAAGCTCACCCATGAGAACGCGGCTCGCCTGTTCCGCCACCCGCTGCCCGACGTCTGCCTCCCGTAGACCAAGATCGGTTGCGGCTCACTGCTTGACGTGACGCGGAGACTGCGGTGAGCCGGTTCGGCCACCCGGTGATCGATGCCGATGGCCATGTGCTGGAGATAACTGCGGCCCAACAGCCCCACCTCGAGCGAGTGCTGGGGGCCGATTTGTATGGGCGATACCTGTCGGAGGGTCTTCCCATGCGCAACTCGCAGAAGGCCCGCAGCCTTGATGAGCGCCGCCGAAACCGCTCGCCGCAGGGGGCTTGGTGGGGCACCCACACCGCCAATGTGCTGGACCGGGCCACCGCCATGCTTCCCGCCCTGCTCTATGAGCGTCTGCCCGAGGTGGGCATCGACTATTCGGTGCTGTACCCCACCAACACCCTCACCAGCTGCGCGGTGGAAGACACCGGCTACCGCACCGGCCTGTGCCGGGCCTTCAACGAGTTCTACGCCGACGTCTACAACCCCTACTCCGATCGCATGGCTATGGCCGGGATCATCCCCGCCCACACCCCCGACGAGGCCATTGCCGAGCTGGAGCACTGCGCTGCGCTGGGCCTGAAGGTGGTGGTGTTCGCCGAGGGAGTGATGCGGCCCATCGACGAGCCCGACCAGCAGACCCGGTCGGGGTGGCTGTGGCCCGGCCAGCACCACTGGTTCGACTGCTATGGCCTCGACTCGGCCTACGACTACGACCCGGTGTGGCGCCGCTGCGTAGAGCTCGGCTTTGCCGCCACCTTCCACGGCGGCTTGGCCTTCCGCCCCGGCATCCACACCTTCGTGTCCAGCTATACCGCCAATCACATCGGCCAGTTCCAAGCCCTTATGTATGAGCTGTGCAAGGCCTTGTTCTTGGGCGGGGTCACCCGGCGCATTCCCGAGCTGCCGTTCGTGTTCTTGGAGTGCGGCGTGTCGTGGGGCACCCAGCTGTTGTGCGACATCATCGAGCACTGGGAGAAGCGCAGCTGGGAGGCCATCCAGCGCAACTTCGACCCCGCTCTGCTCGACCTTGATGAGCTGGGCCGGTACTTCGAGCGCTACGGCGGGGATTTCCGGGAGATCCTCGGTGACGACCTGGCCTCATATGCCCACGGCATGCCCATCCACGGGGGAACGCCTGAAGAGCCCGACGAGTGGACCCGTCTGGGAGTGGGCTCCGACGAGGAAATCGCCCAGTCGTTCGCGTCTTCTCTCTACTTCGGGTGCGAAGCCGACGACCGGGGGGTGCATGTGGCCTTCGGCCCGGCCAACCCCTGCGGTGTGAAGCTCAACGCGGTTTTCTCCTCCGACATCGGCCACTGGGACGTGACCGATGTCAGCTCGATTATGGAGGAGGCCCACGGTCTGGTGGAAGAGGGGCTGATCACCGACGCCGATTTCCGGGCGTTTGTGTTCGACAACCCGTATCGGATGTATACGGCTATCAATCCCGATTTTTTTGCCGGTACCGTAATAGCCCGTTATGGCGTTTGAGCTTCCTCCCCTTCCATACCCGCAAAGCGCGCTCGAACCGTATGTGAGCGCTGAGACCGTGAGCTTCCACTATGAGCGGCACCACGCCGGCTATGTGGCCAACCTGAACCGCCTGACCAGCGGCACCCAGTGGGAGGGCGCCGAACTCGAGAAGGTGGTTTTGGGGGCCGAGGGTGCGATCTTCAACAACGCAGCCCAGATTTGGAACCACACCTTCTACTGGCATTCGATGAGCCCAGACGGGGGTGGGGCTCCTTCGGGGCCCGTTCGGGCGGCCATTGAGGAGTCATTCGGCTCCACCGACGAGTTCCGCCGCCGGTTCGCCGATGCGGCCGTGGGGTTGTTCGGCTCCGGCTGGACCTGGCTGGTAGCCGACAACGGCAGGCTCGACATCGTGCAGACCTCCAACGCCGATCTGCCCCTGCTGGAAGATCGCCGGGCTCTGCTGGTGGTGGACGTGTGGGAGCACGCCTACTACCTCGACTACCAGAACGCCCGGGCCGCTTATGTGGAGGCGGTCTTGGACCACCTGATCAACTGGGAGTTCGCCGCCGAGAACCTCGCTTCCGACTGACCGGAGCGCGCCCACTACCATCGCCGCTTATGGCGACTGCTGAGGTGACCCAGCCCGTTGATCTGCTAGACGGGTACATGTACGCCCAAGATCCCTTCCCGGTCTATGAATGGCTGCGGGAGAACGACCCGGTGTACTGGGACGAGAAGAACGAGATCTGGGGCGTCTCCCGCCATGCCGACCTGCTGGCGGTAGAGAAGGACACCGATCTGTACAGCTCGGCCTCGGGAAGCCGGCCCAAGATCGAGATGTCGGACTCCATGATCAACATGGACGACCCCGACCACCAGCGCCAGCGGATGCTGGTGGCCCGGGAATTCACCCCCCGAGCGGTCCGCAAGCAGGAAGACAAGATCCGGGCGGTGGTAACCGAGCTGATCGACCGGGTGGCCCCCCGGGGATGGTGCGACGTGGTGTACGACCTGGCCGCACCGCTGCCGGCCTACATGATCGGCGAGCGGCTGGGCTATCCCGCCGAGATGTGGCCCCGGGTAATGCACTGGTCGGAGGCCACCATGCAGGGCGGAGGCGGACCGGGCTACCACACCGTGCAGGGAGACCGTGCCATCGAGGAGTGGGCTGGCACCACCTACGAGCTGGTGCAGAAGCGCAAGGCCGATCCCCAAGACGACCTCATCTCCATGTGGTGCCACAAAGAGCTGGACGGCCAGCCGCTGAGCGACGACGACATCATGCACGAGGTGCTCCTCGTGCTCGACGGCGGAGCCGAGACCACCCGTACGGTGATCGGCACCACGTGTTTGGCGCTGATGGAGAGTCCCGACCAGCGCCAGATCCTCATCGATGAGCCCGAGGTGATCGGCGAGACCGCGGTGGAGGAGTTCATCCGCTTCGTGTCGCCCATCTTGAACATGCGCCGCACGGTGACGGCCACCCACGAGCTTCACGGCAAGACCCTCAACGAGGGCGATCAGGTGCTGTTGATGTACGCCTCGGCCAACCGCGACCCCGAGGCGTTTGAGAACCCCGAGGCGCTGGATGTGCGCCGCGACGCCCGCAGCCACCTCTCCTTCGGTTTCGGCACCCACTTCTGTTTGGGAGCGTCGTTGGCCCGGCTTCAGCTCAAGGTCATGTTCGAGGAGCTCACCCGGCGGTTGCCCGACATGAGGCTGGAGCCCTTCTATGCTCCCCGCTACCGTCCTGGGGCGTTCACCCGGGGCCTGGAGGGGCTGAACGTGGAGTTCACCCAGAGCGAGCCCGAGGGCGACGGCGCTTTGGGAATGTTCCCCATCACGGTGCAGTAATGGCTGCGTCGGCTGCCGAGTCGGGGATCGAGATTCCCCCCATCATCTCGGTAGACGACCACGTAATCGAGCCGCCTCATGTGTGGCAGTCCCGGCTGCCGGCTCGCTATGCCGACATCGGCCCCCGGGTGGTGACCGCCCCGTGCGAGATCTCCTACGTGGGGGGCGTCTTCTCGTGGACCGAGGGCGTGGGCCGGCCCACCTCGTACTGGTACTACGAGGACCTCCACTATCCGATGGTCCGCACCCATTCGGCGGTGACCTTCCCCCGCGACGAGCTCCAGATGGTGGGCATCACCTTCGAGGAGATGCAACCCGGCGCCTGGCAGGTGGCGCCCCGGCTGGCCGACATGGACATCGGCTACGTGGAGGCCTCGCTGTGCTTCCCGTCGTTCCCCCGGTTCTGCGGGCAGGCCTTCGCCGAAGCCTCCGACATGGATCTGGCCCTTTTGTGCGTGCAGGCCTACAACGACTGGATGGTGGAGGAGTGGTGCGGCCCCTCCGATGGGCGGCTGATTCCGCTGTGCCTCATCCCGTTGTGGGACGTGCAGTTGGCCGCGGCCGAGGTTCGGCGCAACGCCGAGCGGGGGGTGCGGGCGGTGTGCTTCTCGGAGATCCCGCCCAACCTGGGCTTGCCGTCGATCCACTCCGGGTATTGGGACCCGTTCTTCGCGGCCTGCGAGGAGACGGCCACCGTTGTGTGCATGCACATCGGGTCGTCCTCGAAAATGGTGTCCACCTCGCCCGATGCCCCCGGCGCGGTGGGCTCGGCGCTAGTTCACTCCAACGCCACCTACTCATTGGTGGACTTCCTGATGTCGGGCGTGTTCGTACGCTTCGGCGGCCTCAAAGTGGCCTACTCCGAAGGGCAGATGGGCTGGCTGCCGTACATCTTGGACCGGGTGGACGTGGTGTGGAAGGAGAACGCCGCCTGGGGCGGGGTGGCCGACAAGGTGCCCGAGCCGCCGTCCACCTACTACCGGGATCACGTGTTCGTGTGCTTCTTCGACGACAAGGTGGGTCTGGCCAACATCGACGCCATAGGACTGGAGACCATCACCACCGAGACCGACTACCCCCACTCCGACTCCACTTGGCCGCACTCCAAGGAGCTGCTGGCCTCGCAGATGGCGCACCTGACCCAGCCCGAGGTGGACGCCATCTGCCGGGACAATGCCATCCGGATGCTGGGCTTGGATATCCCAACCGCAGCCGAGCTGCGGGACCGAGCAGCGGTTTGACCGCTACGGCAGGCCCGGAGTTCGAAGCGCTGGCCGCCGAACTGGGGCGGCGCATCGTGGACGCCGGGTTGCGCGGCCTGGTGCTGCGGTTCGGCGACGAGACCCGGATCGTGGGGGTGGCCGACCGGATGCCGCCCGCGGCCACGCTCGAAGCGCCCTTAGATGAGCTCCATGCGGTGCTGGCCGGAGAGCGCGGCGCCCAAGAGCTGCGGGCCCTGCGCTGGATCGGCAACCCCGAGCCCTATATCACTCTGCTCAGCTCAGCCTGAGCCGGCCAGTTCTCCCAGCAGGGCTTCGGTGCGGCCTCGGGATCGGTCGTCGGTGTCGTAGATGAAGGCCACCAGGTCTGTGACGCCGGCGTCGCGAACTCGCTCCAGTTGCGCAGTCACCGCGGCCTCGTCACCGGTTATGGCCAGGTCCTCCACGCCTGGCATTCCCTCTCGGTCCAGCATGCCTCGATAGGAGGGGATGTCCTTGTAGTGGGCGAAGGTGCGGGCCGCGGCCTCATAGCCGGCGCTGGCGTCGTCGACCACCGAGATGGGGAATCCGGCCGCCACCCTCGGCTGGGGACGCCCGGCATCTGTGGCCGCGGCGCTGATGGTGGGAACCACGTAGTCGGCCAGCGTGTTGGGCCCTGTGGCCCACACGAAGGTGCCGCTGGCCAGCCGCCCGGCGTGGCCCAACATGATCGGCCCCATGGCGGCCACGATGATCTCGGTGGGAGGGGCATGCGACAGGCCCCGCCAGCGGGTGGTGTAGATCTCGCCCTCGTAGTTCATGCCCTCGCCTCGCAGCATGGGGCCGGCGATCTCCAGGTACTCCTTCATCTGGCGGGCCGGCCGGGCGTAGGACAGACCCATCAGGTTCTCCACCATCCCCTGGTGGCACAGGCCGATGCCCAGGGTGAACCGCCCGTCGCAGGCCGCTTGGGCGGTGGCGGCCTGCTGGGCCAGGGCGAAGGGGTGGCGCATGGGGGTGGGAGTCACCCCGGTAGCGATCTCGATGTGGCTCGTGGCGGTGCCCACCACCGCCGATGCGGTGACGGCGTCGATCTCGATGTTGGCGATCCACGCCGTGTCCAGCCCCAGCGCCTCGAACCGCTGAGCGTTCTCGGTTATCTCATCCAGTCCGGGAGGCCCGCTCATCCCCGGCACCGGCGGGTCGCCGGTGCCCTCGGCGGCCATCGCCCCAATTCTCATGCCTCGCATCCGCGGTCTCCCTCAACTGTTCGAGCGGGACGATGGTATCGGGTGCTAGCGGTGCCACAGTAGGCCAGCAGAGCGACCGTTAGGACGACCGGAATGGCGCGCCGCAGGCGGGCCAGGGCTGCCAACCCCGCTCCTCGTAGAGGGCGTAGGCCATGCGGTGCTGGTCGGCGGGGGAGGCGTCGCGGGGGTCAACCCCTTGCAGACGGGGATAGTGGCGGCCGGCCACGCCGTTCCAAGTGGACTGGTTGAATTGGAAGGCGCCCAGGTACGGACCTGCGGGGTTGTAAGCCCGGTAGTTGCCTCCCGACTCGCATGAGATGAGGTGATCCCACTGGGCTTGGGTGGTGCCTGCCGGAATCGGCGGCAATCCAGTTGGGTCCGTCGGGGTGTTGTCTCCTGGCTGGGTTGATGGCCCGCAGCTGGGCCACGGCGCCCAACCCCGCTCCTCGTAGAGGGCGTAGGCCATGCGATCCTGGTCGGCGGGGGCGGCGTCGCGGGGATTGACGCCGACCAGGCGGGGGTAGTGGCGGCGGGCTAGGTCGTCCCAGCTGGTTTGTCTGAACTCGTAGGCACCGAAGTGGATTCCATTGGAGTTGGCGTGCCGGTAGTTGCCGTTGGCATTGCACTGGCGGAGTTGCTCCCACTGCTCCTCGGTAGTGCCTGCGGGGATGTTCGGGTCAGGCAAGGTGGTCGGTGCCGGGGTTGGGGTGGCTGTCGGGGTAGGGGACGCAGTAGCGGTAGGCGATGCCGACGGAGTCGGCGTGGCGGTGGGTGTAGGTGTGGGTCGGGCCTGTTCAGGGCAGCCATTGGGCACCAGCTGGGTGTCGATGGCGAACCGGCATCGGTACTCGTTGAGCAGCGCCTCTTGGGCGGTGATCAGTGTCTCCTGCTCGTCGATCAGCGCCTGCTGACGGGCAATCAGGGCATCCCGCTCATCGGGGGCCTGTCCGCCGGCCGAGGAGCCAGCCATCGAAAGGGCAAGAGCGACAGCCACGGCCAACGACCCAATGCGGAACCAGCGCTGGCGAATGGTCATGGGCCTTGTCCCCTCAGGCGGCTTGGCGGGGGTCGGTGTGGCCCAGGATGTTCACGTGGCGGAGCTCTCGCACCTGGTCGGGGGGGAAGGCCTCGCGCTGGTGCATGGTCTGGGTGTTGAGCCAGAAAACGGATTCTCCAACCGTCCAGTGGTGCTCGTAGACGTAGCGATCTTGGGTGCAGTGGTCGAACAACTCGGCTAGCAGGGCGGCACCCTCGTCGGGACCGTGGCCCTCCACATCGGCGGCGAAATCAGGGCCGGTGTTGGGCCACACGCTGCGGCGGCCGTTGCGGGGGTTGGTCTGCACTAGGGAGATGCAGGTGCGGTCGGCCAATAGCGCCTCGCCATCGGTGGCTTTGAAATAGCTGCCGAAGTCCAAGCCGTCGCGCAGCCGATAAACCACTCCTACATCGTCGATGCGGGCCTTGAAGCCGTCGTCGAGGTCTTGGTAGGCGGCCACCAGGTTCAACCACTTGGTGGTCCCACCCTCCGATGGCAGCGCCACCGCGTCCAGATACAGGAACTCGATTAGGGGCGGAGTGAAGCTGAGATCGGAGTGGAAGGTCACCACGTCGGTGCCCCCGGTGCCGACCACGCCATCGACGTCCACGTTGGACACCCGGTTGATGCCGGGAAAGCCGGGAAGGCGGGATTTGTCGGCCAATGTGGGCCGCAGCGGCCCGAACGACTCGCAGAAGTCGGTCACCTGGGCGGGAGAGGGCGGCTCGGGGTTGCGGAACAGCAGCAACAGGTGCTCGTCCACCGCGGCCAGCAGCTCGGCGGCCGTCTCCGAATCCGGTGGAGCGGCGAAGTCGAAGCCGGCAACCTCCGCGCCGAGGGGGGCTTCCAGTGGGGTGATGGTCAGGCTCATCGGGGGCTGTCCATCAGCTTGGCCCGCTCCACCTGGGGGTAGCCCTCCACCCAAGTAGAGGGGTCGTCCCAGCGGCCCAGCGGGGGTGGGTGTTCATCGGGGTCGAGCTTGTCGTAGGGGCCGAGGCTGAAGAACAGGTACTCGCAGCCGTCGGGGCCCGACCGCTCCGGGCCGTAGGCGAACCCGCCCCGCACCCAGCGCAGGTCGCCCTCCCGGTAGGGCTCCTCGCCCTCCACAATGAACTCGCCCTTGGTCACCAGATACACCGTGTCGGACAGATGCCAGTGGGCCTCTGCATTGCGCCCTGCCCACGACTTCACGTGCATGACCCGGTTGCCCGACGCCGGATCTACCAGCCAGCGCACGAACGGCCCCGGCGCCCGATCCGGCTCGTCGGGATCGGCGTAGTCCTCCCATTCGATCTCGGCTATGCGGATCGGTTGCCGCTCGCCAATGGGGTTGTCGGTCACGGCTCCCACGCTAGTGGTCGCCTGCGGCAGGCTCAGAAGTGGGAGCGATCAGCTCGAGGATGCGGCTGGGGGGGAGGTGCTGCTCGGTGATCTCCACGCCCCAGGGGGCTAGGGCATCTTCGATGGCGTTGCACACCGCGGCGGGGGAACCGATGGCCCCGCCCTCGCCGACGCCCCGCCAGGGGACGTCGCCCTGCGAGGGCCCCTCGATGTGCTCGATGTCGATGCGGGGGATTTCGGCCGCGGTGGGCAGGAGGTAGTCCATGAACGTGGACGTGGTGCACTGTCCGCTGTCGTCATAGACGATGCGCTCGAGCAGCACGCTGCCGATTCCCTGGGCCACCCCGCCCCGGATCTGGCCCTCCACCACCGAGGGGTTGATCATCTCTCCGCAGTCCTCCACCACCAGATAGCGGGGCACGGTCACCAATCCGGTTCCGGGGTCGAGCTCCACCCAGCACACATGGGTCGACTGGGTCCAGCCTCCAGCCGGGGTCTCGAAGTCAAATGATGCGTCGAAACCGTCGCCCAGCGCCTCGTCCAGGGTGAACGGGGCCATGTACGACAGCCGGGCCACCTCGGCCACCGTCTTGGATCGGTCGGGCGAGCCCCTCACGGCCACCACCCCGTCGACGATCTCCAGATCGTCGGGGTTGGCCTCCAAAAGGGTAGCCACCACCGCCAGCAGCTTGTGGCGCACGATTCGGGCCGCGCCCTGGGCCGCCCCGGCGCCCAGCGTGGCTGCCCGGCTCCCGCCGGTGCCCACCATATTGAACGGCACCTGGTCGGTGTCACCGACCACCACCCGCACATTGTCGATGGGCACCCCCAGCTCGTCGGCCACCACCTGTGACAGGGTGGTCTCGTGGCTCTGACCGTGGGGCTGCTGGCTGGTAAACGCGGTCACCGAGCCGTCGGGCTCCAGCTTCACCCGAGCCCGTTGCATGGACCGCTGCTCGTAGGTGAAGCCCAGGGCCTGGCCGTAGTTGGTGGGACCGGGACCGGGTTCCAAGTAGGTACAAAGCCCGATGCCCAGGTACCGCCCCTCTGATCGGGCCTCGGCCTGGCCGGATCGAAAGCCCTGGTAGTCGGCCAGCTCCACCGCCCGCTCCAGCGTCTGGTTGATGGTCATGAAGTCCAGGGTGGGGCCAGTGAGCATGGCGCCGGGGAATTGGTCGTCGCCCATGTAGTTGCGGCGGCGCTCTTCCAGAGGATCAAGGTCGAGTCGGCGGGCGATGAGGTCCATGAGCCGCTCCCGCACCCAGCACTCGATCTCCCACGGTCCCCGATAGGCCACAAAGGAGGCCTTGGTGGTGGCCACCACCGATCCCCGGAATTGGTAGTGGCGCACTCTCAGGGTGCCGGGCAGCAGCACCTTGATGATGTTGGCGAACAGCGACAGCGGCAGGTTGAGGAACGGGTAGGCGCCGTGGTCCATCACCAGATCGGCTCGCAGACCGATCACCACCCCGCTCTCGTCGAGCGCGGCCTCCACGCTCACCTGCTCCTCGCGGGCGTGGCCGCCGGCCACCAGGTTCTCGGCCCGGTCCTCCACCCACCGCACCGCCTGGCCCAGCAGCAGGGAGGCGGCGCACACCACCACATCCTCCCGGGTGGGGTTGGACTTGAGGCCGAACGATCCGCCGATGCTGTCGCAAATTATGCGAATCCGAGAGGCGGGCATCCCGAGGATCGCAGCCAGATGCACCCTCAGTGCATGGGGGTTCTGGTGGGAGACCTCGTAGCGAAGGCTGCCGGTGGACGGGTCGTATTCGGCCACTCCGCCCCGGGTCTCCAGGGGGACGCAGGTGTGGCGGTGCTGGGTGAGCGTCTCAGAGATGACATGGGCCGCAGACGCGAAGGCCTTGTCGGGGTCGCCCCACACTTCCTCGCCTGACCAAAGCACGTTGTCAGGGGCTTCATCCCACACAGCGGCGGCGTGTTCGCCCGTCGCGGCGGCGCTGGTCACCGGGGGCAGCGGCTCGATGTCCACCTCCACCGCATCGGCGCCGTCTTCTGCGGCGGCCCGACTGGTGGCAATCACCACCGCCACAGGATCGCCGGCGAAGCGAACCTTCGTGTCGGCCAAGGGGAGATGGGCGGGCACGATCAGCGGCCCGGACATTCCCAATCCCATGGGGGAGCAGCAGTCGGCGAGATCCTCGGCGGTGAGAACCGCCACCACACCCTGGGTACTCAAAGCAGCTTCAGCGTCAACGGAAACCAGTTGCCCGTGGGCCACCGGGCTGCGCACGAACGCCGCCTCCAAGAGGCAGGGCTGGTCGATGTCGTCCACAAATCGCCCGGCACCGGCCAAAAGACGCGGGTCCTCCCGTCGGGGGACGCTGGCGCCGGTGAACCGCATGGCCGCTGAGCGTATTAGCTTTTTCGCGTGCTGATTCGGAAGCTGGTCGCCGAGGGCGTGGGAACGGCGATGCTGCTGATCGGCGTGGTGGGGTCGGGCATCATGGCCGAGCGGCTGTCGCCCACCGACGTGGGGTTGCAGTTGTTCCAGAACGCGGCGGCCACCGCGGCGGTGCTGTTCGCCATCATCTTGATGTTCGGCCCGATGTCGGGGGCCCACTTCAACCCGGCGGTGACGCTGGCCGACTGGGCGCTGGGAGACTTCCCCCGCCGCCACATCGCCCCCTACATCGCGGCCCAGGTGGCCGGTGCGGTGGTCGGGACCATGCTGGCCAACCTGATGTTCGACCTGAACGCAGTGGACTGGTCCACCAAGGACCGCTCGGCCGGCCATCTGTGGCTGGGCGAAGTGATCGCCACCGCTGGGCTGGTGGCTCTGATCTTTGCGCTGGTGCGCACCGGAAGGGTCCGGTATGTGGCCGGCGGGGTGGCGGCTTACATCGGCGGGGCTTACTACTTCACGTCGTCCACCAGCTTCGCCAACCCGGCGGTGACCGTGGGACGGATGTTCTCTGACACCTTCGCCGGCATCGAGCCGTCGTCGGCTCCCATGTTCATCGTGATGCAGATCGCCGGGCTGGTGGTCGCGGTTCTTTTGATCCGGTTTGTGTATCCCCAGGACAAACCAGCAGGGGATTCCGTCTCCTAACCTCAAACTGTGGAGATAGTGCTTGACCGCCCGGTACTGGCCGTGGACATCGGCGGCACCAAGGTGGCCGTCGGCGTGGTTGACCCTGGCGGGCGAGTGCTGGGCCAGCGACGAGGGCCATCGCAAGCCGCCGACGAGGAGGCGTTGTTCGCCCTGGTAGTGGAGTTGGCCCGCGAGGTTCTTGAAGAGCATGGCCAGCCGGTAAGTGCCTGCGGCGTGGGCAGCGGCGGACCGTCACGGGACAACCATCGGCTCCTGTCACCCCTCAACATCGCCGTGTGGCGGGATTTCCCGTTGCGAGAACGCCTGTCAGACGCGCTCGGCCTGCCGGTAACGGTGGACAATGACGCCAAAGCCCTCGCTCTGGCTGAGGGCTGGGTAGGTGGAGCCGTAGGGGAGGACAATTATCTGGCCATGGTGGTGTCCACCGGGATTGGGGGCGGCATTGTGCTGAACGGCCGGCTGCTCGATGGCGCTGACGGAAACGCCGGCCACATCGGCCATATCTTCGTGGCCGAGGACGGTCGGGCCGACGCTGCCGGAGCGGTGGGGCTGTTGGAAGGCCAGGCCTCGGGAACCGCCATCGCCGACCTGCTCAACGGGGTCGCCCCCGCCGACGCGCCGACAGAGATGCGACGGCGGGTAGGGACGCTGGTGGGGCGGGGCGTGGGCTCGGTGGCCAACCTGCTGGATCTGCGATTGGCCGTGGTCGGCGGCTCGGTAGCGCTGGGCTATGGCGGCGATTTCTTCGACGCTGCTCAAGCCGAGATCGACCGGATCTGCCGTCTGGTCCATTCCCAAGGCACCCGCATCATCCCCAGCCCCCTCGGCTCTGACGGCGGCCTGATCGGTGCCGCGGCCGTCGCTGGGCGATGGCAGGTTTGAGCCAACCCTCACTGCCCAACACCCGAAGTTTCCACAACGTGAGCGGGCGGGGAGTGGGCGGCTGGTTCGTTGTACCCGACGCGGCTGTTTTGTATCTTCACCGGCATGGCGACGTTGCCAGCCGGGCTGCTGGCGGTACTGAAGATCGCGCTGCTAGCGGTCGTGGGCATCGCACTTCGCCAGTACTGGCACCCCGATATCGGGTTCATGTACCTGGTCTTGGCCTTGTTCCTCTCGACCAACCTCGTGATCTGCTATTGGGAGATCTGCCTCTTCCTCAAGCGGGACTACATCGAGTCTCGAAATACCTATTGGCGTGAGAGACGACAAGAGACCGGCCGCAGCCCGGCAGCGGAGTTCCTCACCTCAAGGGTTCCGCTGAAGGCCGCTCTCTCACCGACTGTGTGGGCCGACGTATGGGCGACGTACTCGGTGTCCGACGGTTCATTCGCTGATCGTCGTACCTACGGGTTCAACGTGGACGTCGCCAACGGTTTCGTTACGGCCATACCTACGGTGATCCTCTACGCAGCTCTTGCGACGGAATTCCTGTCGCCGGTCACGACAGGAATCGTAGGGATCATGATGTTTTGGCAATGGACCTATGCGACGTCTGCGTACTGGATGAGCTTCTTCGTCGCGAAGCGGCATCGAAACATCCCAAAGGGCGAGTTCTATGTGCTGATCCTGGGTACCAACGCCCCTTGGGTTCTGTGCCCGCTGGTAGGCCTGTACGCCTCCATTCGCCTGGTTCTCGACGACAGTTACCGCGTCCTGGGCGGCTGAGCGGCCAGAGGGCGAGGGCTGCGCCCGTTCTCAGCCACTGTTGCCCTACCACTAGTCGCTGAACGTCTGAATACGCAGGTGGCGGGCCATGGCTGAGCCGGCCGGGCCGAGGAGCATTTGCGCCCGCAGATTGCGCTTGTGGAACAGCTTCACCAGGTCTTCGTTGTATCGATCGGTGTCGCCGTTGGCCAGGACGAATTGCTCCAATTCGGCCTCTCCCTCCAGCCATGACGCTGGCCGATGCCCGAGCAGTTCGTGGAGGTCGTCCAGATAAGCTGCCGAGACGGCGTCGCCGATCTCGTCGATGCGGGCCGCGTGGCGGGCCATGCGGAACATGGTGCGCAGCTTGTAGCGCAGGTACTCATCTTCGATCTGCACGGTGCGCAGATTTCGCACCAGATGGTTTAGCACCACCTCGGCTCGTGACTCCCGGGGCTCGGGCATCTCCACGGTGGGCAACTCCACGTCGAGAATCTCGGCCAGGGCCTCGGTGGCGAACAGGTTGGTCTCGTAGCACCACTGGAGGTTGGTCATCAGGTCGGAGTCGGGGGCTGGCTCCCGCAGCGCGGCGCTGAACGGGAGCTGGTTGGAGAGGGTGAACATGAAGTGGTGGCGCTGGATGGCCTCCAAGTCCACCGGTTCGCCAGCCAACTGGCCGTAGCGGTCGTAGAGCTTGGCGAAGTTGCCGAAACCGAGCACCGTGTCGCGCTGGCGCCACGCGGCCAAGTCCATCATCGGGTCGCCAATATGACCGATCTCTACATCGAGGACGGCCACCACCCGGCCGTCTTGATGGTGGAATTGCCCGGTGTCCCACACGATGGCCGACTCCCGGCCTCGGGAGAACGGGGGATTGCGCCGCAGCCAGCCCAGGCAGAACTCGAGGAACGGGTCGGGCAGCGTCTTCACGCTGCGGTACAGCGCCTCGTACCGCCGCAAACCCAGCAAGCCCGACTCCTCGGGTCGCTCTGCTCGCATGATTCCGGCCTCGACGAACGGCCCGATGTCCAGGGCGTGCATTCGGGCCAGGATGTGCAGGTAGTCGTCCACCACCGCGTCCCGCTCGGCGTCAGTGCAGTTCTCGAAATGGTTCTCGCCGGGCACCCGGTCCATCACGTAGGCCGTCGGGTCGTCGATCCAACCGTGTACTTGGGCCACGGGAATCCCGTGATCGCCGAGCACCCTTTGCAGTCGCATTTCGTGGTCAAGCGGGAAGACCAGAGGCATATCGGTGCGGTCGCCCCGCACGCACAGTTCCAGCCGCTCGCCGTCGCGCTCCATGTCGGCGAACCACACCGGCCGCCACCGGGCCTGACGCTCGATATGGATGACCGCGCCCCCCAGATTGCCCTCCAGCCAGGCCACCACCTTCTCGGTAGCAGCATCAGTGTCTATTGGGTCTTTGGTAACAGTCATTGCAACCTATTCCTTTGCCAGTTTGAGACGGTTGGAAATGTTGTTTCGCTGGATGGCGGAGGAGCCGCCGATGATGGGCATCACCAGGACGTCGCGAACGTAGCGCTCCATGTCGAAGTCCTCCACGTAGCCGTAGGCGCCCATCACCTGCTGCATCGACAACACGATGTCCTTGGCGGTGTCGCAAACGAACAGCTTGGCCATGGAGGTCTCCACTGAAGCCGGCTTGTCTTCATCCAGCAGTCGGGCGGCGTGGTAAGTCATCAGGCGGGCGGCCAATAGCCGGGTGCGGCCTTCGGAGAGCATGTGGCGGATGGACTGGTGGCTGCTGATGGGCTTGCCGAACTGCACCCGCTCTTGGGCGTAAGTCCAGGCGTCCTCGACCGCTCCGGTGGCGATGCCCAGGGCCATGGCGGCCACCTCGATCTTCTCCACGTCCAAACCCGGGCCGGCCAGCTTGGCCCACCCCTGGTTCCAGCCCTCGTCGCCGCCCACGATGTTGTCGGCGGGCACCTCCACATCGGTGAAGGTGACGTCGGTGGTCATCGACCCCTTGAGACCCATGGCGTGCTGGGGCTCGATGGTCACCCCCGGCTGCCGGGGGGGAATCAGCACGAACGACAGGTTGTGATAGCGCTCGCCGGAGGGGTTCGAGTTGACCAGGGCGTAGATGTAGTCGGTGTAGGTGGTGCCCGAGCAGAACCGCTTGGCCCCGTTGATCCGCACCACATCGCCGTCGCGCACCGCGGTGGTGGTGACGCTGGCCAGATCGGAGCCCACATCGGGCTCGGTGAGTCCGTAGGAGAACAGCATCTCCCCTCGGGCCACCTTGGGCAGCCACGCTTGGCGCTGGGCCTCGCTGGCCGTCTCCACCAGGTTCATGCCCGCGTAGCAGGCGCCGTAGATGTAGCCGCTGCCCAGGGCGGTGCTGCGGCGGCACAGCTCCTCAATCACGATCATGGTGGCGGTGATGTCCCGGCCCGACCCGCCGTAGTGCTCGGGGATGGTGATGCCGAACAGCCCCAGGTCGGCCAGCTTGTAGAGCACTCCCCGGTCAATCTCGTTGGTCCTGTCCCACTGGCGGGCCACCTCCCGGGGCACTTCCGTCTCAACGAAGCGCCGGACGGTATCCCTCAACAGTCCGTGGTGTTCGGCTTCTTGGGGGTAGTCCACTAAAACTCCTGGCATCGGTGTGGCCCTAGAGATAGGTGTTGTAGGGCCTTGGGGTAGTCCACGGTCTTTGTTCTAGCGGCCGATGAACTTCGGGGGCTCTTTGGCCAGAAAGGCGTCGAGAGCGATCTTGAAGTCCTCGGTCATCATGGTCATGCCCTCGGTGGATGCCGCCCGGTCCACCACCGCATCGGCCACCTGGCGCAGGCCGGCGTTGATTGACGCCTTGGTGAATTTGATGGCCATGCGGGCGCCATCTCGCATCCGCTCGGCCATGGCCTGCACGGTGTTATCGAGCTCATCACCGGGCACGCATTCGGTGATGAGACCGATATCGGCCGCCTCGGGGGCCTTGATCAGGTCGCCGGTGAGCAGGTAGCGCCGGGCCCGGGCGTAGCCCACCAATTGCGGCCACAGCAGGGCGCCGCCGTCGCCGGCTACCAGGCCCACCGACACGTGAGGATCGCCGAATACCGACCGCTCGGAGGCGTAGACGAAATCGCAGTACAGCGCCAGCGAGCAGCCCAGGCCCACCGCGGGGCCGTCCACCCTGGCCAAGATGGGCTTCTCCAGGGTGAGCGCCGACTCGGTGATGCGCCGATCGGCCCGGATGACCCGCTCCACCGCCGACACATCCCCGGCCATGCTGCGCAGCCAGGGAATGTCACCGCCGGCGCAGAAGGCGCCGCCCGCCCCGGTGAGGATGGCCACGTCGGTGTCGGGATCCCGATCCAGGTCGGTGAACACCCGGGACAGGTCGTCGTGGAGCACCGCGTTGATGGCGTTGCGGGCCTCGGGTCGATTGAGCACCACCGTGGTAATGCGATCGACGGTGGACACTTCCAAGGCGCCGTAGTCATCGGGATTCATGGGCTCCTCCTGCGGTTGTCAGCATGGGTTCTGGAATTTTGCGCTTCAAGGTGAATCTGCCTGGCAATAGTGCCAGACTTCGTTAGCAGCCAACGTTTTCAGGGAGGAGATGCGCAATGGCGACCTGCCAGCCGGCAATTTTCAACGAAATGGGCAAATACCAATGGTATGTCCACCTCAGTCGCGGTGACGGCGCCGATTTGGGGGCTATCAAGTCGGCTATTTCCGATTGCCGCAGCAACTGCGACGCCCAGGGGATCAACCTCGTCATCGGGCTCGGCCCCACTCTGTTGGCCGACCTTACCGACGACGTTCCCGGCGACTTCCAGCCGTATCACACGGTGGAGTCCATCGACGGCAGTGGCCGCGAGGCCAAGGGCACCCAAGAGGAGCTGCTGCTGTGGATGACCCACGACGAGAAGGACTTGGTGTGGAAAGCCCAATGGGACGCCCGCATGGCCCTGATCGCCGGCGGGATGAGCGTGGCCCGGGAGACCCCCACCTTCATCTACGGCGAGAGCCTGGACATGACCGGTTTCATCGACGGCACCGGCAACCCGGAGGATGAGGATCAGCCCGCCGTGGCCATCATCCCCGACGGCGAGGCCGGTGCGGGCGGCAGCTTCATCATCGCCCAGCGCTGGGTCCACGACCTGGTGGCCTGGGAGCAGCTTGATGTGCCCACCCAGGAGGTGAACTTCGGTCGGACCAAGGCCGACTCCACCCGTTTGGACGAGCAGGCCCCGCATTCGCACCTCTCCCACGTGGAGCTGCGCGACGGCGATACCGCAGATGACTCCAAGCCCAAGCGGGATGAGATCGCTCGTCGGTCCACCCCGTATGCCTTCCACGATGGCACCGTGGGGCTGTACTTCATGGCCTTCTGCAAGACCCAGGCCCCGTTCCGGGAGCGCATGGATGCGATGTATGGCCGCAACGGCCAGGTGCGCGACATGCTTACTGATTTTTCGAACCCGGCTTCGGGTAGTTACTACTTCGCTCCTTCTGTGGAGTGCCTCGACGCCAGCCTGGCTTAGCGGTTGCTTCAACCGGCGGGGAGGCGGGTCCTGTCACCTACGGCGGCCTGGCCGTCGGAGCGGCCAGGTCCGCCTGCGGCGCCACCCCCCACCCCGCCTACCGTCGAGACATCTGTGGACTCAGCCATGCTGCTTGGGGGTGAATAGCAGTGTTGGTGGTTGATGCTATGAACGTTATTGGGTGTCGGCCTGATGGGTGGTGGGCTGATCGGGATGGCGCGCTGGTCCGACTGGTTGAAGACATTGCCGATGCCGGTGTGCCGGCGCTGGTGGTGGCCGATGGCCGACCAGTGCCCAGCTTGCCTTCCGGGCATCACGGCCCAGTCGAACTGGCCTATGCCTCGCGCCGCGGTCCCAACGCGGCCGATGACCGCATAGCCGATGAGGTGGCTGCTATGGATGATCCGTCGGCGGCCACGGTGGTCACCTCCGACCGCGACTTGGCGCGGCGAGTCCGCCGGCACGGTGCCGTAGTAGTAGGAGCCCGGGCGTTTCGCGATCGGCTGGACCGCCGCTTGGGGTGAACCGGAGATGAACACCCTCACTTCCTCTGCGGGGATTTGGGCTGAGGGGTAGGGTGGCGGGGACAACTGAAGCCCAGGGGAGGAGGGCCTATGTTCCCGTCTCGGTTCGACCTTGTCGTGGCCCAGACCGTCGCGGAGGCGGTGGAGGCCAAGGTGGACGCGGGGGAGGGGGGTCGGTTCCTTGCCGGGGGCCAGAGTCTCATCCCCATGATGAAGATGCGGGTGGCGTTTCCCGAGACGCTGATTGACATCAACCGCATTGCTGGGCTGGATGCCATTGAGCGGTCCAACGGGCACCTCCAGGTGGGGGCGCTGGTGCGCCATGCCGATGTGGTGGCTTCGGATGCCACGTTTGGAGCTGTTGCCGCTGCTGCACCGTGGGTGGCCGATCCTCTGGTGAGGAACCGAGGGACGATGTGCGGGTCGGTGGCTCACTGCGACCCGGAGGGCGACTGGAACTCGGTGCTGTTGGCTACCGGGGCTGAAGTGATCGCCCAAGGGCCCAGCGGCGAGCGGTCGATCTCCATTGCCGACTTCGTGGATGGGGCGTTCACCTCCACGCTGGGCGAAGACGAGCTGGTGGTTGGGCTTCGCATCCCCGTCCCATCGGGCCGCTCCGGTGGGGCTTACCTCAAGCTGGAGCGCAAGATCGGCGACTATGCCACGGTGGCAGTGGCCTCCCATCTGGAACTGGATGACTCCGGGGCCATCGCCGCCGCCGGACTGGCCCTCACCTCGGTCAATCCCATCAACACCAAGGTGGCCGATGCCGAGGCTCTACTAGTGGGCCAGCAGCCCTCCGAGGAGCTGTTTGCCGAGGCTGCCGAGTTGGCCGCGGCGGCCGCTGAGCCCCGCGACGACGTCCGGGGCACTGCCGCCTGGAAGCGCCAGGTGGTCCGCACTTACACCAAGCGGGGGCTGGCCGCCGCCGCTCAGCAGGCCGAGGGGAGCTGACATGGAAGTCAACATCACCATCAATGGTTCCGAGCACGCCAGCGACGTGGAGCCCCGCACCCTGCTGGTGGACCACATCCGCCGCACGGTCGGGCTCACCGGCACCCACGTGGGCTGTGACACCACCAGCTGCGGGGCCTGCACCGTGCTGATGGACGGCACGCCGGTCAAGGCCTGCACAGTATTGGCTGCGCAGGCCGACGGGTCGGAGGTCACCACCGTGGAGGGCCTCAAGGGAGCCGACGGCCTGCATCCCATCCAGTCGGCGTTCACCGATGACCATGGCCTCCAGTGCGGGTTCTGCACCCCCGGCATGATGCTGGTGGGGGCTTCGCTCATTGCCGAGAACCCTGATCCGTCCGATGACGAGGTGCGCTGGGCCATCTCGGGCAACCTGTGCCGGTGTACCGGCTACATCAACATTGTCAAGGCCATTCAGACGGCGGCCGCTCGGGTGGCCGAATCGTCCAACGGAAGCTGAGGAGCGATCATGGTTGCACCAACAACTCCTGCTGAGATCGGCGGCATCGGTCACAGCGTCCAGCGCAAAGAGGACGCCCGGCTCATCGAGGGTCAAGGCAACTTCCTCGATGACATCGATCTGCCCAACACGCTCCACATGGCCATCCTGCGCTCGCCGCTGGCCCACGCCCGGATCAACGGCATCGACTCCGAGGCGGCCATGGCCCTCGACGGGGTGTTGGCCGTGGTCACCGGCGATCTGATGGACCAGCACGGACTGGCCTGGATGCCCACCCTGTCGGGCGACACCCAGGCGGTGCTGGCCACCGACAAAGTGCGCTACCAGGGCCAGGAGGTGGCCGCGGTCATCGCCACTGATCCCTACATCGCCACCGACGCCCTCGAGCTCATTGAGGTGGACTACGAGGAGCTGCCTCCCATCACTACTCCCCAGCAGTCTCTGGAGGAGGGGGCGGCGCTGATCCGGGACGAGAAGGAGGGCCAGACCGACAATCTGGCCTATACCTGGGAGACCGGTGACCAGGGCGCCACCGAAGAGGCGTTCGCCCAAGCCGACCGGGTGGTCACCCTGGAGACGCACTATCCCCGCTCGCACCCTGCTCCGTTGGAGACGTGCGGCATCGTGGCCGACGTCAACTCGGTGACCGGCCAGGCCACCATCTACATGACCTCACAGGCCCCCCACGCCCACCGGACGCTGTTCGCCATGGTGGCCGGGCTGCCCGAGCAGAACATCCGCATCGTCAGCCCCGACATCGGCGGCGGCTTCGGCAACAAGGTGCCCATCTACCCCGGCTACGTGGTGGCCACCGCGGCGTCGCTGCTCATCGGCCAGCCGGTGAAGTGGGTGGAGAGCCGCACCGAGAACCTCATCTCCACCGGTTTCGCCCGGGACTATTACATGAAGGGCGAACTGGCCGTCACCGACGAGGGCCGCATCCTGGGCCTGCGGGTGGACATGCTTTCGGACCAGGGGGCGTTCTACTCCGATGCCCAGCCCACCCAGTTCCGGGCCGGGCTGTTCCACGTGGTCACCGGCAGCTATGACTTCGGTGCCGCCCACATCAACTGCAAGGGAGCGTTCACCAACAAAGCTCCCGGCGGGGTGGCCTACCGGTGCTCGTTCCGCATCACCGAGGCCTCCTACCTCATCGAGCGGCTGGTGCAGACCGCGGCCTACGAGGTGGGTATTGACCCGGCCGAGATGCGGTTGCGCAACTTCATCCAGCCCGAGCAGTTCCCCTATGAGACGGCCACCGGCTTCGTGTACGACTCCGGCGACTATCCCACCGCGCTGCGCACCGCCATGGACGAGGTGGGCTACGAGGACCTGCGCCGAGAGCAGGCCGAGGCCCGGGCCGAGGGGCGGCTCATCGGCATCGGCATCGCCCACTTCACCGAGGCGGTGGGGGCAGGGCCGTCGCGCACCTACGACATCGCCGGATTGAAGATGATCGACTCCGCCGAGCTGCGGGTGCATCCCACCGGCAAGGCCATCTTGAAGCTGGGGGTGAAGACCCAGGGCCAGGGCCACGAGACCACGTTCGCCCAGATCGTGGCCGAGGTGCTGGGCATTCCCGCCAACGACATCAAAGTGGAGCACGGCGACACCGACCACACCCCCTACGGGCTGGGCACCTATGCGTCCCGCTCTACTCCGGTGGGCGGGGCGGCCACCGCGGTGGTGGCGCGAAAGCTGGCCGACAAGTCCAAAAAGATCGCTGCCCACCTGCTGGAGGCGGCCGACGAGGACATCGAGTTGGCCTCGGGAGTGTTCTCAGTAGCGGGAAGCCCCGACCGGTCGGTCACCATCCAAGACGTGGCCCTGGCCGCCTACACCAACCTGCCCGAGGGCATGGAGTACGGCTTGGAGGACGTCACCTATTACGACCCGCCCAACCTCACCTACCCCTACGGCAGCTACATCGTGGTGGTGGAGGTGGATCCCGACACCGGGGTGTGGCAGGTGCAGCGCATGGTGGCGCTGGACGACTGCGGCGTGCGGATCAATCCGATGATCGTGGAGGGCCAGATCTGCGGTGGGCTCACCGAGGGGTTCGCCATGTCGGCCATGCAGTGGATCACCTTCGACGAAGACGGCAACTGCATCGGGGCCAACTTCATGGACTATCTGGTGCCCACCGCCTGGGAGACGCCGAAGTTCGAGCTGCTGGCCACCGAAGTGCCGTCGCCCCACCATCCCATCGGGGCCAAGGGCGTCGGCGAGTCGGCCACTGTGGGGTCACCTGCCGCGTTTGTGAACGCGGTGATCGACGCGGTGGCCCACTTAGGCGTCCGCAACATCGACATGCCGGTACTGCCCGACCGGGTTTGGGCCGCCATCGACGAAGCCAGCTAGCCAAAGGTGCTCGTGTTGTGAACGTCGACGTCATGGCACGGGCCGTGGAGTTGCGCCAGCAGCGCCAGCCGTTCGTGATGGCCTCGGTGATATGGCGGCGAGCGCCGTCATCGGGCCAGCAAGGGTCGCAAGCGGTGATTCTGCCCGACGGCTCGGTGAGAGGTTGGCTGGGCGGGGCGTGCGCTGAGCCCACCGTGATCGTGGAGGCGCTGGCCTGCCTGGACCATGGCGAACCCCGGCTGCTGTGTCTGGGTCCATCGGACGGACGGGACCACCACCGGAGCGCGGGAACTGGTCAAAGCGACGAGCACAGCGACGGGTTGCGCTCGATTGCCATGGCGTGTGATTCGGAGGGAGCGATGGAGATCTATCTGGAGCCGAGCCTGCCCGCCCCCCAAGTGGTGGTGATTGGGCGATCTCCGGCGGTGGACGCCATCGCCGCGGTGGCTACCGCCATCGGCTGGGATGCGGTGGTCGTCGACGACGGCGGGCAGCCCGACGACCATGAGCGCCCGGAGCTCGTGCGCACCAGCTTGGACTTGAGCAGCCTGACCGTGGACCAGGCCACCGCAGTGGTGGTGGCCACCCAGGGGCACTACGACGACGTAGCGCTGGCGGCTGCCTTGGGCACCGATGCCGGCTATATCGGCCTGGTGGAATCGGCCAAGCGGGCCGAGGCCATGAACGACTACCTCCGCACCCAGGGGTTCGGTGACGGCGATCTGGCCCGGATTTGCTCTCCGGCTGGCTTGAACTTGGGTCGCATTCCCAACCGGGAGATCGCGGCTGCCATCATGGCCGACCTGGTGGCTCGTCGGGCCGAGGGCCACCTCGCGGCCGACTCTGAGGCCGCGTCCCAAGATCGTCCAGAAGGGGCCGTTGACCCGGTGTGCGGCATGACCGTGCTGGTGACCGACGCCCGCTACCGCTCCATCCACGGCGGCATCACCTATTACTTCTGCGCTCCCGGCTGCCAACAGCGCTTTGAGGCCCAGCCCGCTGAGTTTGTCTCCTAGACCGCCCCGGCTTGGGCCGGTTCAGGCGGCGGGGTGGAGAACTACGTCGAGGGTCTCGGGAGAGCGCAGCACGATGCCGGTGTCGGGGGGCACGTCGCCGGCAAATTCGAGGTGGTCGAACCGCTCGATCAGGTACTCCAAGGTGCGTTCCATCTCCAGCTTGGCCAGCAGCGAGCCGGTGCAAGTGTGGGGGCCGGCACCGAAGGCCCGAACCGGGCCGATGGGGGTGTAGTTGGGCCGCTCGGCGCCCTCGAAGCGGCCCACGTCGAACTCCCCGGGATTCTCGAACCGGTCGGGGTCGTGGTTGGCGCTGGCGATGAAGCCCATGAGCTTGTTCTCTGCGGGGATCACCGTGCCGCTGACCTCCATGTCTTGCTTGGTCATACGCACAATGGCCTGCACTGGGGGGCGGAAGCGGAGAATCTCGGTAGCGGCCGAGCTGGCGAGCGAAGGATCGTCCTTCAGGCGCTGCCATTGCTCGGGCTGCAAGATGAGGTGTTTGACCAGATTGGCCAGCGCTCGGTCGGTGGTCTCGATACCCGCCGATAGCAAGAACGCGGTAAAGCTGCGGACTTCGTCGTCGGACAGCCGCTCGCCCTCGTACTCCATGGAGCACAAGTCGGACAGCAGCTCGTCTCCGGGACAACCGCGGCGCTCCTCGATGCTGGGGGTGACGAAGTCGTAGAGCTCGTCTCGGGCCGCCTCTCCCCGGGAGTGGACTTCTGGGTCTTGGGCGAAGTTGGAGGTCCCTGCCGCGACGATGTCGTTGTACCAGTTCCGGAAGTTGCTGGCCGCTCCCATGTCCATCAGCTCGGCGATGGCCCCCAGCGGAACCGGCTCGGTGAGCCCGGTGCGCAGGTCGGCCACCTCGGGGGCCACCGGCAGTTCGTCGCCGTACTCGTGGACCAACCCGGACACGATCTCCTCGATGGTGGAACCGAGGTAGCGAGGGCCGCGCAGTCGTTTGGCCAAGATGGCGTCCTTGCGGCGGTGCTCATCGCCCGACATCTGCAAGATGGCCCGACCGAAGATGCTGGACGTGCCCGGCCGGTTCATCAGCGCCCCGAAGTTCTCGGTGTCCTCCAGCATGGCGGTGATGTCGTCCCACCGGGTGAGCACCCAGGCCTGAAGCGGTTCAGCCCACACCACCGGGGCCTCTTCCCGCATCCGGCGGAAGGCCGGATAGGGGTCGGCCCCCACGTTGTCGGCCAGATAGGCCGTGAATTCTTCAGCGACCGAACTGGAGTCCGACAACGTGGGGGCCTTTCGATTAGTCGATTCGGCTAGCCGATCTCGATGCCGTACTCGCCGTCGAAGCTGTCGGCGTAGAAGCTGAACGGATTGGCCGGCACCATGCCGCCGGAGGCGGGATCGAGCGAGAACGCCGCGCCGCACTGGCTGTGGTTGCTGGCGCTCCAGTCGATCGGGCAGGTGATGCCCATGGTGTCGAATGTGCCCTTCAGAGCCTCGGTCAGGCTCTCGCGGCTCAATTCACCGGTCTCCGCAGCCCGCTCAATGGCCTGGTGGAACACGTACCCGTTGAGGAAGCCGTGGGAGAAGTTCAGGTTCAGGTGCTCGCCGTCGTAGCCGGCCAGCGTTGCACACCGCTCCATCTCAGCCGAGGCTGCGATGTTGTTGTTGGCGGTCATGAAGGAGTGCATGCCGAAGGTCTGGTCGCTGACCGACTCCGGTCCCTCGGTCCAGATCGAGTTGGCCGCGATGCCGTGGATGCCGATGATGGGAATGTCGGTTATTCCCACGTCGGCCATGCCCTGCATGACCACCAGGCCAGCGCCCGGCGAGCCGTGGAGGGTCACGTAGTTCACGCCCTGGTTATCGATGCCTTCTTGCAGTTCCACCATCTGAGCGGTGACCTCTGTGGCCCCCGGTGCCACGTACAGGGTGTTGACGTAGGTGCCGCCACCCTTGAGTACGGACTGCTCTACGTAGGCGGCGAACTCGGTGCCGGAGGGCACCTCAAGGCTGATGCCCATGACCACGGCGTTTTCGATTCCGCCGACGGTGGCGGCAATGTGTCCGGCGGCCAGGTCGGCCTGGTCGCCGTAGTGGGCCAGGTTGTTGAAGTACTGGTCGCCCTCAAGCTGGATGTCAATGGTCTGGGGTGGGCCGATCACCGGCAGGTTCAGGGCTTCGACGTCGGGCTGGAGCTGGGTGCTGATGTGCGAGCCGCCCAAGCCGAGCAGGGCGATCACCTTGTCGTCTTCGGTGAGCTTGGTGAAGTTGATCGCGGCGTTGTCGGCGTTGAACTGGTCGTCCTCGGGGAGATAGTCGATCATCCGTCCCAGGACGCCGCCATCCTCGTTAACGCACTCGAAATAGGCCTCGATGCCGTGGCTGTTGAACGACTGCGAAGAAGCGGTCGGACCGGTCAGGTCTCCCATCCAGCCGACCTTGATCGAGTCGGATGTCACACCGTTGTCCGGATTGTCGGGAACCGTCATCTCCATGGGCTCTTCTTCCGCTGGAGCGGGCGCCTCAGTGGCCGCCGGAGCAGCTTCGGTCGGTGCCGGAGCGGGTGCTTCCTCTTCCGCAGGCGCTGGAGCAGCACCACCGTCGTCATCATCGTTGCCACAGGCTGCCGCGATCAGTGCGAACGCGAACAGGGCTGCAACAAGCTTCAGCCAGCGTCGAGTCATGGGTTCCCCCTCATATTTTGGATGTTTTGCTAGGCGTACCTAGTTGGTCTTCCGATTGTTGGCAATCCAATAGTCGGTATTCCTGCGCCGCAAACTAGTCGAATTGGCGCGTCGCGGTCTAGGTCTGCGGAATCCTCAGTTCTCGGCCATCTCGGTGCCGAGGTAGGCGGCGATCACCCGCTCGTCCTGCTGCATCTCCGCGGGGGTACCCTCTGCGATCTTTTGGCCGAAGTCCAAGACCATCACATGGTCGGCGATCGACATCACCACGCTCATGTCGTGCTCGATGAGGAACACCGTCATATCAAGCTCGTCTTGGGCGGCGTAGATGTAGCGGATCATGTCCTGCTTCTCGTCCACGCTCATGCCGGCCATGGGCTCGTCCAGCATCAAGAGCTCAGGCTCCATGGCCAGCACTCGGCCGAACTCGACCCTCTTCTGCACGCCGTAGGGCAAGTCGCCTACCGGCTCTCGTTTGAACGCTCCCAGGTCCAGCAAATCCACCACTCGTTCGATGGCCTGGCGGGCGGCCAGTTCCCGCTTTACTGCCCTTCGGGTGAACAGGCCGCCCTCGATAAGCCGGGTGTGCTCGTGGATGTAGCGGCCGAGGAGCAGGTTGGTGAGCACGTTCTCGCCCATGAACAGTCCCAGGTTCTGGAACGTCCGGGCCACCCCCAGCCGGGCGATCTGGAAGGGGCGGTAGGACAGCAGATCCTCAGTTGGCTTGCCCGCGGGATGGAATTGCACCTGGGCGCCGGGCAGCGGTTTGTAGACGCCGGAGATGGCGTTGACCAGGGTGGTCTTGCCCGCTCCGTTGGGCCCGATCAGGGCGAACAGGGAGCCTCGCTTGACGTGGCCGTCGATGGCGTCGCAGGCCCGCACGCCACCGAACTGCACGGTGAGGTTTTCGAAGCTCAGAATCTCGTCGCTCATGACCCTGCGTCCTGGTCGATGCCGGGGGCGGAATTCCTCATGACTCTGATACCGGTGGTCGTCGGCCATGGGCTTCCGGTCGGCGACTGGGCCGCTCGATAGCGGCGTAGGAGGTGTGGGCCTCACCGCCGCCGCCCAGGTACAGCTCCTGCACCATGGGATTGCCCCGGAGCTCATCTGCGGTGCCCTCGATCAGCACCCGGCCCAGTTCGAGCACGTAAGCATCGGCGGCGTGCTGTAGTGCCAAGCTGGCGTTCTGCTCGATCACCAGAATCGACGTGCCCCGCCTCTCGTTGATCTCGGTGAGCAACTCGAACAGGCGATGCACGATTTTGGGGGCCAGGCCCAGCGACAGCTCGTCGCAAATCAAAAGGGCTGGATCCGACATCAGCGCCCGTCCCACCGCCACCATCTGCTGCTCGCCGCCCGAAAGCAAGCCAGCGGTCTGGTTCAAAAGCGGCCGAAGCTGGGGGAACAGCTCCAGGTTCTGTTCCAGGGAATCGTCGATGGCGTCGACGTCGGAGCGACTGGCCGCCCCGCACAGCAGGTTCTCCTTCACCGTTAGGTTGGGGAACAGCTTGCGGCCCTCGGGTACTTGGGCCACGCCGGCCTTCACGATGTCGGGGCTCTTCTTGGCCAGAATCGACTCGCCCCCCAGCGTGATGCTCCCTCGGCGCACTCGGCCCTTGTGGAGATAGAGCAGGCTGGTGATCGACCGGACCAGGGTGGTTTTGCCCGCTCCGTTGGCCCCCAAGACGGTGACGAACCCGCCGGGGGGCACGGTGATGTTCACGCTGTCCAGCGCAGTGACGCCCCCGTACACCACGGTGAGGTCTTCGATCCGCAGGTCGAGTCCGTCAGAGCTCATGGCCCTCTCCTCGCCAGCGAACGGCCAATCCAGCCCTTGACGTCCTTCCACAGCCCGGCCAGCCCATCGGGCTTGAACATCAAGATGATCACCACCAAGAACCCCTTGATGGCCAAGTCGATCTCACTGGGGTAGTCGCTGAGGAAGTCGATATCCCTCACGATCCAGAGTTCCTCTCGGGCCCACTTGAACCACTCGGGCAGGAACCAGAAGAACGCCGAGCCGAAGATGGCCCCCTGGATGCTGGAGAAGCCGCCGACCACGATGATGATGGCGTAGTTCAACACCGTCTGGACGTTGAAGCTGTCCTCTCCCCGAGAGCCGATGTAGAAGGAGGCCAGCACACCAGACATGGACACCACCGCAGAAGATAGCGCAAAGGCCAAGAGCTTGGATCGGGCCACGTTGATGCCCAGCAGCGACGCCGACACATCTCGGTCGCGCACCGCAGCGAAGGCTCGCCCCTCCCGGGTTCGAACCACGTTCACCATGAACAGAATCGACAGAACCGTGATGGGCATGAGCACCCAGTACCACCGGAATTGACCGGTGATGATGAACTCGCCGTTGTCGTCAGGGTCGATGCCGGGCAGCCAGTGCAGCCACGAAGCGATCCTCGGGGAGTTCTCACCCTTGAAGCGGATGCCGACGAAGCCGAAGTACTCCTGGAGGTATTCCCGCCACACCAGCATCATCACGAAGTGGAATCCGAAGGTGGCCAGCAGAAGGTAGAGGTGCTTGAGTCGCAGGGCGGGCAGACCGGAGATTGCACCCACGACGGCTCCGGCCAAGGCCGCGGCGGGCAGGGCCACCCACATGTTTCCGCCGCTCCACTGCACGCCGACTATGCCGCCGACGATGCTGCCCAATGCCAGAAACGCCACGTGGGCCAGGCTGATCTGGCCGGAGTAGCCCACCAGCAGGTTGAAGGCCGCGGCACCCATGGCGAAGATGAGCACCAGGTTGACCACCGCGAACCAGGTGGCCCAGGGGAAGTCCATGGGCGGGGTGAAGTCGGAGGCCAAAATGAAGGGCAGCACCAGCAGTCCAAAGGTGGTCACCGCGGCCCACGACCGGTCGCTGGGGGTGCGCCACAGCCGCATGTCCTCGCGGTGGGTTAGCTCGCCTCTGGGGGTCCACACCCAGGCCATCCGGGCGACTACGGCCAGGACCACTACCGTGATCAGCGCCTTCCACCAGAAGTTCACATTTTCAGTGGTGGAGCCCAGGATGAACGGCACCACCGCGGCGACTGCGAACGGGAGGAGCCGCTGGATGGTCGACGGGCGGTAAGTCGGGGAATCTTCTTGCTGGGGAGCGGGGTTCTCGACGGCCGTCATTGTCCGCTCCGCAAGAATGCGCTAGTCAAGCCTCGGCTCATACCCGCTCCAGGTCCTTACGGCCCCAAAGCCCAGTCGGGCGCACCAGCAGCACCACGAACATCACCGAGAAGGCCACCGGCTCACGCCACTTGGTTCCCAAGTGGCCGTTGGCGAACTGCTCGATCACCCCTACAACCAGGCCGCCCACAATGGAGCCGCCCAGAGACGTGAGTCCGCCGACTACCGCGGCGGGGAAGGCCCGCAGTCCGATGGCCTCGATGCTGCGATCGATGGCGCCGGTGACGTGGCCGAACAGCAGTCCCCCAACGCCGGCCATGACCATGGCCGCGGCCCAGGTCATGGCGTACACCTTGTCGGGGTCGATTCCCATGGCCGCGGCGGCCTCGATGTCGTCGGCCACTGCCCGCATGTGCAGCCCCAGCCGGGTGTACTTGAAGAAGATGAAGAACAGCAGCACGCACGCGGCCACGACACCGAAAATGATCAAATCGACATACCTCACGGTGGCGCCGCCGACTTCGAAGCTGCCCTGGGGCAACAAGTCGAGGCGAGCTCGTTCCGTCGGGCCGTAGAAGATCAGCAAAAGGGCGCGGATGATCGTGGCGATGCCCAGGGTTATCAGCACAATGGCGAAAAAGCCCTGGCCCACCATTCGTCGCATGATCCCGTAGTGGACCAGCAAGCCGAACACCAGCATCACCAGCAGCAGCACGAACACGCCCAAGAAGAAATTGAGATTCTCGGAAATCAAGAACGTCAACGCGAAGTAGGCCCCGAGCATCAGGAACTCGCCGTGGGCCAGGTTCAAGACGTCGGTGCTCTTGTAGACCAGCACGAAGCCGAGAGCCACCACGGCATAGATGGCACCGAGGGCCAAACCACCGATCAACAACTGAAGGTTGACGCTTGGATCGGCTGTGAAGTTGCCAAAGGCTAGAAGCATGGCCCCCCTAAGTTGACCGGGCGTTGCTGGCCGACGGAGGGCGACGGTAGTTTTCGCTGGCTGGTGTCAGCAAACCAGGCTGGGGCAGCAGAACTTCGCGAACGGAGAGGAAACGGTATGACTGGCGCATCTGATGGCTTGGCCGAGCGCATTGCCCAACTGGAGGCTCGGGAGGAAATCCGGGAGCTTGTGGCCCGCTACGGCATGGCGGTGGACGACCGGGATGTGAGTGCCTTGGCCGATATGTTCACCTCTGACGCCAAGTTCGCTTTGGCCGACGGCATGGTGGCCAACCAAGGCCGACAGGCGGTGATCGACTTCTACACCGAGCGCATGGCGGCGTTCGGACCCACCTACCACTACCCCCACAGCCACGTAATCGAATTGGATCCCGACCGCCCCGGCTGCGCCACCGGCATGGTCAACGCCCACGCCGAACTGGCTCTCGACGGACGCACGCTGATGACCGCCCTCCGCTATTTCGACGAGTACCGGGTGGAAGACGGGCAGTGGCGCTTCGTGGAGCGGAAGGTGGCCATGATCTATTACATGGACATGGCCGCGCTGGTGGACGGCGGCCTTTCGGAGTCAGACCGCAAGCGCTATTTCGGCACGGTCGGCCCTTCGGAGCTCCCCGAGAGCCTCGACACCTGGCAGGAGTTCTTCGCCGAGGTCGGCTGAGCTGCGAGCTTGATCAGGCCACCGACATGCCGCCGTCGATGACGATGGCGGTGCCGGTGGTCCACGACGATTCGTCGGAGGCCAGGTGCAGGGCCAGTTGGGCGATGTCTTCAGTGGTGCCCAATCGTCCGATGGGGTGGCGGATAACGGCGGCTTCGATCATTTCATCGACGGTGGCGTCGGCCGACACGGCGGCGGTGGCCGAGAACCCGCCCCGCTTCTCGTAGGTGGCCCGCACCAGGGGGGTGGGCACTGTTCCGGGGCAAATGGCGTTGACCCGGATCTTGTCGGGGCCGTAGTCCACCGCCATCTGGCGGGTGAGGCCGATCACCCCGGCCTTGGCCGCGGCATAGGCGGCGATGCCCGGCACGCCGATCACGCCGCCGACGCTGGCCTGGAGCACCAGCGAGCCACCGCCGGCCTCGATGAGGTGGGGGATGGCGTACTTGACCGACAGCCATTTCCCGGTGAGGTTCACCCCGATCACCCGGTCCCACTCCTCCAAGCTGAGGTCGCCGGCCCGGCCCGTCCCGTCCACCCCGGCGTTGGAGTACACCGCGTCGAGGCCGCCGAAGGCGGCCACGGCTTGGCTGGTCATGGCCTGGCAGTCGTCGGGCTGGGTCACGTCCACCCGCATGCTGATGGCGGCATCTCCGATCTCAGCCGCGGTGGCCGCGGCGGCGTCGCCGTTGATGTCGGCGCACATCACCTGGGCGCCCTCGGCGGCGAACAATTGCGCCGCGGCCTTGCCGATGCCCGAGCCTGCCCCGGTCACGATGGTCCTCTTGCCTGTCAGTCTTCCAGTCACGGCGGGGAACCCTACTAGCGTCTCGGCATGGCTCAGGAGTTGGTGCTCGACGCGGGGGATGTGCAAGAAGAGTTCTTCGACCGAGGCTGGACCGACGGGCTGCCGGTGGTGCCGCCCACGTCGGAACGGGTCCAGGCCATGCTCGACCACGCCGGTTTGGCCCCGGGCGACATCGTGGGCAACGTGCCCGAGCGGTCCCGGGAGGTCACCGCGGAGAAGGCGGCCGTAAACGCGGTGATGGCCGGGTGCCGAGCCGAGTACTTCCCGGTGGTGCTGGCCGGGTTGTCGGCCATGTTCGACCCCCGGTTCGGGTGCCACACCGTGGTGACCAGCACCGGAGGGGCCGCGCTGTGCGCAGTGGTGAGCGGCCCTCTGGTGGCCGAGCTGGGGTTCAACACGGCTCGCAATGCGCTCGGGCCGGGCTACCGGGCCAACGCCACCGTGGGGCGGGCTCTACGGCTGGTGGCCATGAACGTGCTGGGGGCTCGGTCGGACACCCTCGACGGATCGTCGCTGGGCCATCCCGGCAAGTTCACCATGCTGGTGGCCGAGGAGCCCCCGCCCGAGGGTTGGCCGCCGCTGCGGGTGGAGTTGGGCTATGGCGAGGCCGACACCACGGTGACCATGTTCCCCTCTGAGAGCCCCCATCAGGTGGCCAACCACCTCAACGGCGACCCCGAGGGGATCTTGTTGACCTTCGCCGCCGCCATGACCAACCCGGCCACCTACGCCGTGGCCAAGAAACACCAGGTACTGCTGGTGATCGGCCACGAGCACCGCCAGATCCTGGCCGAAGCCGGTTGGACCAAGCAGATGGTGCGGGAGTTCTTGGCCGAGCACAGCAGGGTTACCCCCGAGCACCTGAACGCGGGCGGCGTCTTGCAGGAGTTCACCGCCCAAAACGACATGACCCCCGACGCCGACGGCAAGCTCAACACGGTGCGGGGCCCGGAGGACATTTTCCTGGTCACCGCAGGCAGCCCTGGGGCCGGCTGGTCGGCCTACATCCCCAACTGGGCCCCGGTTGTGCACTCGGAGGCCGTCACCCGCAAGGTGGCTGCTCCCGGCGATGGACTACCCTTGGCCCAGTAGTTCGCGGAGGAATCCCTGTGTCGTCAGTAACTGTCCTGTCTCCGGTATATGAGGAAGCCCAAGTGGCCGAGGTGGCCATGGCGCCCCGGCGCACCCCCACCGAGCCGGTGGTCATCGGGGTGATCGACAACGCCAAGAACAACGCCAAGGAGCTGCTCACCTATGTGGCCGAGGGCCTGCGCGACCGCCTCCCGGTGGCCGACATCGTGGTCCACTCCAAGTCGGCGGCCGGCAAGCCCATCGATGCCGACGACGCCGAGATGCTGGCCGTCCGCTCCCACCTCATCATCTCCGGCTTGGGCGATTGAGGGGCCTGCACGGCGTGCAGTCTGCACGACGCCGTCCACATGGAATCCCGGGGAATCCCCTCAATGCTGCTGATCACCGAGCCGTTTGAGCCGGTGGTCGAATCCTTCGCCCCCACCGTGGGCATGGCCACCTACCCGGCGGTCACCGTCCCCCACCCCGTCTCCACCCTCGACGACGAGTCCCTGCAAAAACTGGCCACCACCATCATCGACGAAGCCCTCGCCCGCCTGACCGCGGCGTAGGCGGTAGGGCCCTGCCGCCCCTACTTCCAGGGGTCGCGCAGGAAGGCTTCGAATTGGGTGGCGAGGTCGTCGCCGGTGGGGAGGAGGTCGTCGGCCTCGTCGATCTGGCGCTCGAGTTGGGCGACGTAGTTCTTTAGGTCGTCGTCGCCGGCCACCGCAGTGTCCACCCGCTCTCGCCATGCCGCGGCAGCCTCGTCGAGCTCGTCGTGGTCGGTGATGATGCCGGTGATCAGCTCGAACCGCTTGAGCAGCGACCGGGTTGCCTCGGGGTTGGGCGGTCCGGGCACATAGTGGGGTACTGACACCCGCAGGGAGATGACCGGAATTTGGGCCTGGTCCAAGGCGTCGTGGAGCGCGCCCACCAGTCCGGTGGGGCCCTCATAGGTGGGGCGGCCCAACCCGAACATGCGGGCCAGCTCGGCGTTGGTGGAACTGCCCACCACCCCCAGCGGCCGAGTGTGGGGGGCCAGGCCGACCATGGCGCCCAAGGTCACTACCAGGCCAGCCCGGCACTCGGTGGCCACCTCCACCAGGTAGTCGGCGAAGGTCCGCCACCGCAGGTGGGGTTCCACGCCGTCTACCACCACCAGGGGATGCTTGGCGCCGTATCGCTCCACCGCATGCACCTTGGTGAGCGGCCAGTCGATGACCCTCCGGCCGTTGTCGTCTAGCCGGACCTCAGGGCGGCGATCCTGGAAGTTGAAGAACTCTTCGGGGTCGATGCGGGCCAGCGGCTCGACGCCGTTGGCGCTCTCTTTCATCAGCCGCACTGCGGTGGTGGCCGCGTCGGCCGCGTCGAATAGACCCTCTAATGCCACCACCATTACCGGGTTGGACTGGGTGGGTTGGTCCACCAGCCATTCCAGCTCCACCGCCATGGCCCAAGACTCACATTCTCAGGCCGGGATGGCAAGCCGATTGATCTGGCCGGTTGTGCATGCCAATTCGCACCGGCGCGGCGGTGGGGCAAGCCAGATACGGCAAACCGAACAACAGTGGGCCAGACTGGTTTGATGGACGGGCTCGGCGTGTTCGACCTGAGCGGGCGGGTGGCTTGCGTCACCGGGGCGGCTAGTGGGATCGGCGAGGCTGCCGCCGAGACACTGGCCGCAGCCGGGGCTGCGGTGGTGTTGGGCGACATCGACGGCGACGGGGCAGACCGCACCCGGGACAGCATCCTGCGAAATGGCGGTCGGGCGTTGGCCCTGGCCTCTGACACCACCCAGTCGGATCAGGTGGGAGCGCTGGTGGCTGCGGCGACAGAGGAGTTCGGCCGGCTGGATGTGATGGCCAACGTGGCCGGGGTGGGCAGCTATGGCGATGTTGTGGACGTGACCGAGGCCGAGCTCGACCGGGTTTTGGCCATCAACTTCAAAGGAGTGTTCTTCGGCTGTCAGGCGGCCATGAGGGTCATGGGCCCTCAAGGGTCAGGCTCGATCATCAACGTGTCGGCCACCGCCATCAATACCCCGGTGGGAGGCCTTTCGGTATACGCAGCCACCAAGGCGGCGGTGGCCATGCTCACCCAGTCGCTGGCGGTGGAGGCTGGACCTATCGGTGTGCGGGTCAACACCATCGCCCCCGGATTCACGCTGACCAACTTCGTGGGCGGTCACTTGCGGGACGCCGAGGGCCAGGTGGATCCCGCCGAGATGGACAGCTACCTCAAGCTGATGCGGGACCGATCCCCGCTGGGTGAGGTATGCGAGGCGTCTGACCAGGCCAATCTCATCTGGTTTCTGGCTTCCGACGCTTCCCGCTATGTGACCGGCCAGATCCTTCGGGCCAACGCGGGCCAGAGCATCGGCTGGTAATTGGCGTCGATGAGCCCCACCCGAACTGTTCAGCTTCAGGCCAACGGGGTGGACTACACCGCCGAGACAGAGACCCGCACCACTCTGGCCGATTTCGTGCGCCGCCAATGCGGACTGACCGGCACCCATCTGGGGTGTGAGCACGGTGTGTGTGGCACCTGCACGGTGCTGGTGGACAGCGCTGCGGTGCGGTCGTGCCTGATGTTGGCGGTGCAGGCCGACGGATGCGAGGTGACCACCATCGAGGGATTGGTGGATGCGTCCGATCCGGGCAACCCGGTGTTGGGGCCGGTCCAGCAGGCGTTCGCCGATGCCATGAGCTTTCAGTGCGGCTTCTGCACACCGGGCATCATCATGTCCACGGTGGCGTGGCTGGCCCAGCGGCCTGCTGATGCCGACGAGCCGAGCGATGCTGAGATCCGGGAATTTCTGGCCGGCACCCTGTGCCGCTGCACCGGCTACACCAGCATCGTCGAGGGCGTCCGCTTGGCCGCTCAGCGCTCCTCGGGCGGTCCGTAGCCTCCGCCGCCGGGGGTGAACACTTCGAAACAGTCGCCGGGCTCCACCTCGGTGCGGAATACACCCGGATGGGTCTCGACAGTGCCGTCAGCCCGCAGAATGCGGTTGATCCCTACGGCGCCGGGCGAGCCGCCCTCGATGCCGTAGGGGGCGACGTCCCGTCGGGAGGACAGCACGTTGAGGCTCATGGCCTCTTCGAACCGAGTGCGCCGAACCACCCCGTCGCCCCCTCGATGGCGGCCCTCGCCGCCGCTGCCCAGTCGGATGGAGAAGTCCTCCACTACCACCGGGTGGCGCTGCTCCAGCACCTCGGGGTCGGTGAGCCGGGCGTTGGTCATGCCAGTGTGGACGGCATCGCAGCCGTTCCGCCGGGCGGTGGCCCCCGCACCGCCGCACACCGTCTCGTAGTACTGGTGTCGCTGGTTGCCCCACACCACGTTGTTCATAGTCCCCTGAGAGGCGGCCACCGTGCCCACCGCACCGAACAGGGTGTCCACGATGTGCTGGGAGGTCTCCACATTCCCGGCGAACACTGCGGCGGGCTCGACGGGGCTGATCATGCTGGGCGAAGGCATGATCAGCTCCACCGGTTCCAGACAGCCGCTGTTGAGCGGGATGTTGTCGTCCACCAGACAGCGCAGCACGTAGAGCACCGCGGCTCGACACACCGGCTGGGGGGCGTTGAAGTTCCCGGGGTGCTGGTCGCTGGTTCCGGTGAAGTCGACGGTGAGCCTCTGTTGGCCGCGATCTATGCGAAATGCCACCGACACTCGGGAGCCGTCGTCGAATTCAACGGTAAACGTGGCGTCTTCTAGGCGATCGATCAGGCGGCGGACCGAGTCGGCGGCGTTGGCCCTCACATGGTCCATGTACGCATGCACCGTCTCCAAGCTGTAGTAGTCGATCACCTCGCCCAGAGAGACAGCACCCTTCTGGCAGGCGGCCAGTTGGGCTTTGATATCGGCGATGTTGACGTCGGGGTTGCGGGCCGGCCACTCCGCACCGGTGAGCGAGGCTCTGATGTCTGTCTCCTGGAACCGTCCGCCCCGAGCCAAAACGTCGCCATCGAACAGCACCCCCTCCTCGGAGATGTGCGACGCGTCGGCGGGGGCTGAGCCGGGGACCGTACCGCCGATGTCGGCGTGGTGCCCACGCGATGCGGTGAAGAACAAGATCTCATCGCCGTCGGCGTCGAATACCGGCATTACCACGGTTACGTCGGGCAAGTGGGTGCCGCCGTTGTAGGGGGCGTTGGTGATGAAGGCGTCGCCCGGCGCCATATCGGGATGGCGGGCGATGACCGCCTTGACCGCCATGTCCATCGAGCCCAGGTGGACCGGCATGTGGGGGGCGTTGGCGATCAGCTCGCCGTCGGGGTCGAAAATGGCACAGGAGAAGTCCAGCCGCTCCTTGATGTTGACCGAATAGCTCGTGTTCTCCAGGACCGA